>NZ_JACBXA010000131.1 GCF_013870515.1 Streptomyces albidus (ex Kaewkla and Franco 2022)
GCCGGGCCCGCAGCGCTCGCAGGCGGCAGGCGATGCGCATGCGCACATTCCGTTGGTGACCGCCGGGCGGGCATGCGCGCGAAACGTGCACTCATGAGGTGGATGAGGCAGTGGTGGAGACCGTCAGGACCGTCACAAAGTGCAACACCTGGTCAAGAATCGGTCACCCTCCGTCCTCCTGACCGGGTCCGCGGCTGAGATCGGCGCAAACACCCTCACGACGCACTGTCGAAGACCCTTCGCACGGCCCCGGTTTCTGCCACGATTCCGATGGGGCGGGGCGCAGTCCTCGTCAGCAGCCATCGGGCACCTCAGAAGACAGTGGGAGAGTCACGGTGTATTTCGCCGCACTGCTCGCGCGCACCGAAGACGGGTGGGAAGCGAGCGACACGGAGCTCGACGATGTGGAGACCCTGGCCGACCTGGCCGATCTGGCCCGGGAGGCCGCGACCGACGACGAGCCGGTGCTCGCCTGCATCGAGCAGGAGGGCGAGTGGTTCGGCGTCGTACGGATCGAGGGCGAGGACGACCCGCGCGTCTTCGTCTCGGACGCCGCCGCTGCCATGCGCAGCTCGTACGGCGAGATCCTGCTCTCCGACGAGCTGCTCGGCCGCGAGCCGGAGAACATGGACGCGCTCGAGCAGCTCGTCGACCTCGACGGTACGGAGGACGGCGAGCCGGAATCGAAGGAGGACGCCCCCGAGGGGAGCGACCAGCCGGAGTCCCCGGACAGCGCACCCCCCGGCCCTCTTGGCGACGCGGGTGTGCTGGCCGACCTGGGCATGGAGGACAAGGTCCTGCTCTCCCTGGCGCCGCAGGACGCGCTGAGCGAGATCGCGGACGTCCTGGGCTGCACCGACGTACTGGAGGCCGTGCGGTAGCCCCCGCTGTGGCCGGTGCGGCGCAGTAGGACACTGGCCGCATGACCGACGTCTCTCCCGTGCCCGATCCCGTCCGCGATCGCTGGCGTGAGCCCATGCGCCGCGCCCTCGATGAGGCCGTACGGGCACGGGAGACCGGCGACGTACCGGTGGGCGCCGTCGTCCTCGGACCTGACGGCGCGGTGCTCGGCCTCGGGCACAACACACGTGAGGCCACGGGCGATCCGACTGCCCACGCGGAGATCGTCGCGATCCGCGCGGCGGCCGCCGGGCTCCACGACGAGTGGCGGCTGCACGGCTGCACCCTCGTGGTCACTCTCGAACCCTGCACGATGTGCGCGGGCGCGATCGTGCTCTCCCGCCTGGACCGACTCGTCTACGGGGCGCGGGACGCGAAGGCGGGTGCCGCGGGCTCGCTCTGGGACGTGGTGAGGGACCGGCGTCTCAACCACCGCCCGGAGGTGATCGCGGGCGTACTCCCCGACGAATGCGGGTCCCTGCTCACGGACTTCTTCCGCGGATCGCCCGACGCCGGCTGACCGCTCCAGGCCTCCGCCCGCTCGATACCGCACCCCCGAACGGATTTCTGCACACGGCACCCGTTGGGCTAGAGTGCCTCTCGGTAGCGTGTCCGAGCGGCCGAAGGAGCTCGCCTCGAAAGCGAGTGAGGGTGCAAGCTCTCCGTGGGTTCAAATCCCACCGCTACCGCAGATGAGACGAAGGGCCGGGCCCGGCAAGGGTCCGGCCCTTCGTCGTGTGCCGGCTCGGTCTCCGTCTCAGTGGGGGTCGCACGCGGCTCGCTCGCCAGCCGGACGGGGCCCGGCGCGTCAACCCTGGTCAGCCCACTCTGCCGTCGTCGAAGAGCTCCCAGGACCGTCCGCCGTCCTCCGAGATCCACAGCCCTTCGCCCTCGACGAGGTCGTAGTCGGGGTATTCGGAGTCGGCTACGGCCACGAGGGTCCTGCCCTCGGCCTTGACGGTGACGAACGGGACGGGCCGGTCCACCTCGTGGAACGAGCGGTTCTCCCCGTCGTCGGCGATCCAGGTGCGACCGAGCTGTTCACCGAGGACGATGCGGCCGTCGGAAAGCACGTCCAGGTAGAGGTCCGGCGAGTCGTCGATACTCCCCAGAGGCAGTTGCTCCGATTCCGGTACGGACCTCCAACTCCTGCCGCTGTCGCTGGTCACGAACAGCGAGTCGATCTGTGTCCTCCCCAGGGAGCCCCGGGGTCCCAGGCCGAGGGCCACCACAGCCGTCTCTCCCTCGGCGGCGACGAGCAATCCGCTGCACCCGGCCGGCAGGTCCTCGCTCCACTCGCGGCCCCGTTCGGACATGTGCACCTGCTCGCGCGATCCGCTTCGCCCGAATCCGTACGCGACGCCGTTCCCGACCGCGGCGACGTCCGTATCGAGGTGCTCGAGTCCGGCGAGGGGGGCTTCGGTGCGCGTGGAGGGACGGTAGATCCGGGGCTCCACGTCGCCGGCGATCAGCCTGTCGCCGGGACGAGTGACGAGGGGAGCGGCCTGCGACTTCAGTGCGCGCCTCTTCCCCGCCGTGTCGACGAAGACCGGTCCCGACTCGGTGGAGTCGCCGCTCGAGGGGAGGAGGAAGCCGTCAGGGAGACCGTGCGTCGTCGGGGGGCCGTCCTCCGCGTCGCTGTGCTCCGCGTGCTCGGCGACCTTCTTGCCTCCCGCGTCGTAGACGCGCCAAGCGTAGGCGGCGGGACCTTCGTCGTCCTCGACGTACGTCGCGTGGTACATCAGCATCAGCGCGCCGTCGTCGGCACGGTGGGCCTCGGTGGGAGCGCCCGAGATCTCCACGACGTCCTCGACGCTCGGATGGGCGTCCTCGAGCACCTCGTTGTAGCGCTTCTCGCGCTCGACGGCTTCCTGCGGCGTGGTGGGCGTCTGCCGGAACGAGGCCAGTCCCAGGGCCAGCGCCGCGACCAACCCCAAGGCCGCAGCCAGCTTCAGCAACTGCGCAAGCGTGGAATGATCTTGACGGAACATCACGGTGAGTACACCTCTACCGATGGATTGTGGGGGCCAGGCGATCCTCGCCCCTGTCCCGTCGGCTCCCGCCCCGTGTGACGCAGCTGTGACGCCCCCGGTACCCCGCCGGGTCGCGGGGGCCGCTGCGACCCCCGACCTGATCTGGCGCGTACGTCCACCGCGATCCCGACGGCACCGGCACCGGCGGACCTCGCCGCTCCGGGCTGCGCTGCTCACTTCCGTTCCGCCGGGATGTCGTTGAGCCGGCTGATCGCCGACGGTCCATAAGGTCTGGCCATGTTCCCTGCCCGGGGCCTCCGCGGCGTCGGATGTCCGCCCGGTCCAACATCCCAGGCGGGGCCGCCAACTGACGTGCCCGGTCGACCAGGAGTGCTGCCTTGCGATCCACGGAAGTCTCATCAGCGCCCGGCGACCTCGGCTGGAACCGCGAGACCGCAACGCTCGCGCTGCTGTCGTTCGCGATGCTGATCGTCTCGCTGGACCAGTACATCGTCGTGGTGGCGCTGCCTGACATCGCGCGCGACCTCGGCTACTCGGCGCAGACGCTTCAGACGGTGATCAGCGCATACGCAGTGGCCTCGGCCGGATTCCTCCTCTTCGGCGGGCGCGCAGCAGACCTGATCGGGCGGCGCAGGATCCTGGCGACAGGGCTCGCCCTCTATGCCGGGGCGGCGCTCGCCGGTGGACTCGCCACCGGGGCGGGCATACTGCTCGCCGCACGCGCATTCCAAGGACTGGGCGGAGCGTTGGTCTTCCCCACCACTCTGGCTCTCATCAACACCACGTTTCCGGAAGGGCGGGCGCGGAACCGGGCTCTGGGCATCTGGGGCGGTGCGGGCGCAGCGGGCCTCGTGATCGGCGTACTGGTCGGCGGACTGCTCACTCAGGCATTCGGCTGGGAGGCGGTCTTCCTGGTCAACGTCGCTCTGGCGGGCCCGGCGATGCTGCTCGCGTTCGTCCTGATCCCACCCGACGGTGAACGCGAGAAGGGCCGGAAGTTCGATCTGCCGGGCGCGTTGAGCGTCACTCTCGGCGTCACCTTGATCGTGTTCGCTCTGGTTCAAGGGCCCGGGCTGGGCTGGCTCTCACCGGGCATCCTGATCAGCGCTGCGGCCGGCCTGCTGCTGATCGCGGCCTTCGCGGTGATCGAGCGGCGCAGCGCCGATCCGCTGATGCCTCCTCGGCTGCTCTCGAACCGGAACCTCGTCACCGGCGTCCTCATCGCGTTCATGTTCATGGCGACGTTCGGTTCGGTGCTCTACTTCCTGTCGATCTACTTTCAGGAGATCCTCGGCTTCGACGCCCTGGAGACAGGTGTGGGCTTCCTGATCCCCACCGCGGTGGTGGTCGCAGGCTCCACGACAGCCGGCCAGTTCGTGACGCGATTCGGGCTCAGGCAGACGCTGACGGCCGCTCTCGCCATCGGGGCGGTCGGCGCCGTGCTGCTCGGCTTCGCGACCTCACCGGACGGCTCGTACGTCGAACTCGTTCCGGGGCTCGTCGCGCTCAGCCTCGGTGACGGCGTCGTCTTCACCGCCATGTTCATCGCTGCCGCGACGGGCATCGCCGACCGGCAGCAGGGCATCGCCTCCGGCGTCGCCTCCACCGGCTCCGGGATCGGCGCCGCTGTCGGCCTCGCGATTCTCGTCCTGGTGGCGACCGCGGGTCTCGGTGACCTCACGGGCGAGCGCCTACGGATCGCGACCGCGGACGGGATCCGCACCGCCCTGTTCGTCGTGGCCGGCGGCATCGCCGTCACCCTTCTCGTCGCTGTGGCGCGGTGCCCGACGCCGGCCGCACCCGAGCCGACTCCCGTACCCCGCCAGTGGCGTCGCTGCTGACCTGCCGTCACCGTGCTGACGGGCTGGGCCGCATGGCCGCCCGCTGGTGATCCAGGGGCCGGACCCGACCCCCTGTCCGGCCCCTCGTCGTGCTCCGTCTCGATCTCCGCGTGCGCCGGCGTCCGAACCGCCGGGCCGAGGAGTACTCTGAGAACGAATTCAGTCACATGTTCGATTCTTGGCACCAACGCCCCCCGCCCTGCCGGTCGTTGGTGACCGAGCGACTTCCCCACAGAAGGAGGTCTGGATGGCGCAGTTGCAGAGTCCCGCGAAGCAGCAGGATGTGACCGTCGTGGACGGCATGTTCGGCCTTGTCGACACGGTGTGTGAGGGCGGAGGAATGCCCGGCCGGATGCCGGGGAGCGGATGGGTCTCCGCGAGTCAGGGTTCGGTCTTCCTGGAGACGGCGGAGAGCACGGTGATCCATGCGCGGTTGCGTGTGGAGGTATGGGACGGACGCGCGGAGATCGATGACGAGTACTGGCGTGACCAGGCGTGCGTCTCGCTGAACCTGCCCTCGGGGCGCTTCATCATCGACGAGAGCGACGCGGGCTGGGAGAAGGGTCCTCAACTTCCGGCGCCGGGCCGATGGGAGCTGCGGATCGGCCGGCGCGAGATTCCTGACGAACTGCCGTGGGGCGCCACGCGGTCCGATCTCGTCGAGGCGTGCTTCCTCCTCCAGTTCTGGCCCGGAGACGGTGAGGACTGAGCGGAGGACGGGGTGTCCGGGCGTACGTCGGCAGCACGCCCGGCACCGATGAGTTCTCGATTCCCCGGCCGTCTGACTTGAGGAAGGCGCTCATCGGCCACCGTCCTGGAGGGGAATCATGAGGAAGATCGCAGCAGGGCTGTTCATCTCGCTGGACGGAGTCGTGGAAGCACCCGACCAGTGGCACTTCCCGTACTTCAGCGACGAGATGGGCGCCGCTGTCGACGCGACTCTCGGCTCGGCCGACACCATCCTCATCGGCCGCAAGACGTACGACAGCTTCGCGGGAGCGTGGCCGGAGCGCGAAGCGGCCGGCGGCGAGGACGCCCCCTTCGCCAAGAAGCTCGGCGACGCACGCAAGATCGTCGTCTCCCGCCAGGACCTCGAATTCACCTGGCGCAACTCCGAGCAGCTCAAGGGCGACTTCGTGGAGGCCGTCACCGCACTGAAGAACGAGCCGGGCGGAGACATCGCCATGAGCGGCTCGGTCTCCGTCGTCCGCCAGCTCCTGGACGCGGGCCTCCTCGACGAGCTGCATCTCATGGTGCATCCCATCGCGGTCCGCAAGGGCATGCGGTTGTTCGATGAGGGCGACAGCGTGCCGTTGAGGCTGATCTCGTCCGAGGCGTTCCGTACGGGCGTGCTGAACCTGGTCTACGCCCCGGCCGACTCGGTCCGGGAAGCCTCCTACGAGGACGCCAAGACCCATCTGCCCCAGGGCGAGTAGCAGTCGGCGCCGGCCCGGCCCGGGAGCTCTCCACCGGGGCGGATCCCAGCGCCACCGCAGGTGTACGGAGGGGCGGACCCGATCGAGGTCCGCCCCTCCGCCGTGCTCAGTCCTGCCCCGTCAACTGGGCTGAGGGCAGCACCGCGTCGCCCGTAAGGCCACGGCTCAGGACGCCGATTCGCGGTGCCAGCCGCCCTCCCGTACGACCTGGCGCAGGATCTTCGCCATCGCGGTGCCTACCGGGGACGGTGTCCGGTCCGCCGAGTTGGCGAGCATGATCCGTCTCGACGGGGCCTGTCCGCCGAGGTCGAGGACGCGGACGTCCTCGCGCACTCCGCTCAGGGCCAGTTGCGGCACCAGCGCGACGCCGAGCCCCGCGGCGACCATCGCCTGGGCCTCCTGGTAGTCGTGCGCCTCGAAGGCGACGGTGGGCTCGTAGCCGGCGGCCTGGCATGTCCGGAGCAGCACTCCGGCCACGGGATGGTTGTCGGCCCTGGTGATCCAGCGCTCCTGCGCGAGCTCGGCGATGCCGGCACTGGTCCGCTGGGCCAGGTGGTGGCTGTCCGAGACCACCAAGCGCGTGGGATCCAGCAGCAGTTGATGGACACTGAGGCCCGGTTCGTCGAGCCGGGACCACTCGTAGTCCCAGAGAACGGCCATCTCGATCTCGCGCGAGTGCAGCAGTTCGAGCAGCCCTGAGAGGCGGGCGCTGCGCACCGTGAGGGAGACCTCCTGGTGGTGCGCCGTGAAGCGCGTGATCGCGAAGGGCAGCAGCGAGGCACCGAAGGTGGGGAAGGTGCCCAGCCGAAGGGTCCCGGCGCGGGCGCCGCGGATGTGCTCGAGCTGCTCCCGCAGGGCCGCCAACTCGCGTTCGATGCCAGCGACGTGCTCGACGACCGCACGTCCGGCGTCGGTGAGGTCCACCCCCTTCGCATGGCGGGAGAGGACCCGCAGGCCCAGCTCGCCCTCCAGCTTGCGGATCTGCTGCGAGACCGCGGAGGGCGTGTAGGCCAGCTGCTCGGCGGCGGCCGTCATCGAGCCGTACCGCGCGACCGCGGCCAGCAGCATCGACCGTCCTATGTCGACATGCACGCGCGGGACTGTAGCAAGACTTAAGCCCGCGTGGAGATATGAGAGATGGAGTTTACGTCGCACATGTAGGAGGGTGTCGTCCACTTGGCGACAGATTGCATGCAACTTGCATGGCAGCGTGGGAGGCGGGCGAACGATGCAGGTACCGGCGGTGCTGATGCGGGGCGGGACCAGCCGGGGACTGTATTTCCACGAGACCGATCTGCCTGCCGACCCGGATCTGCGGGACCGGTTCATCCTCGCCGCGTACGGCAGCCCCGACCCCTACCGCCGCCAGGTCGACGGCATCGGCGGGGCCACCTCCTCGACCAGCAAGGTCGCGATCATCGCCGACGGCAGGCACCTCGGCGTCGACGTGACGTACGAGTTCGGGCAGGTGTCGATCGACCAGCCGCTGGTGGACCGTACTGGCAACTGCGGCAACATGTCCGCCGCGGTCGGCCCCTTCGCGGTCGACGAGGGGCTGGTGCCGGCGACGGATCCCGTCACGCAGGTGCGGTTCCTCAACCTGAACACCGGCAAGGTCGTGACCGCCCACGTGCCCACGCGCGACGGCCGTTTCGACCCGACGGGAGACTTCGCCGTCGCCGGAGTCCCGGGAACCGGCGCCAGCATCCGGCTCGACTATCTGCACCCCGGCGGTGCGGTCACCGGGTCGCTGCTGCCCACAGGACGGACGGTCGACCAGGTGATGGTTCCCGGGCTGGGCGCTGTCGAGATGTCCATCGTCGACGCGGCCAACCCGCTGCTGTTCGTCCGGTGGGAGTCCCTCGGCCTCACCGGCAGGGAACTGCCCGACGAGATCGACGCGGACGCCGCGCTGCTGGCCCGCCTCGAACTCGTACGGGCCTCCGCGGGCGTGCACATCGGGACCGCTCCCACGCACGAGAAGGCGACGGCGCTGACGCCCTCGGTGCCCAAGCTCGCGCTGGTGGGCCCTCCCCGCGCGTACCCGCTGACGGACGGCAGCGTGCAGTCCGACGCGGACCAGACGCTGCGGGCGTCGATGATGTCGATGGGCCGGCTCCACCGCTCGTACGCGCTCACCGGCGCCATATGCACCGCCGTCGCCGCAGCACTGCCCGGCACCCTCGTCTCCGAGGCCGCCCGGGAATCCCAGGAGAACGCGCCGGACGGCGAGATCCGCATCGGTCATCCGTCGGGCGTGCTGCCGATGGCCGCCCGGGTCGAGCGGAACGGCGACGGATGGGAGGTCCCCGTCGTCTCCGGCTACCGCACAGCACGACGCCTGATGGCAGGCGAGGTCACCGTGCCCGATCCGAATCTCGCCGCACAGGTGTAGCGCCTTCGACGAGGACAAGCGCAGCATCCCCGGTGGATGGTCAGCCACCGGTCGTCATACACACGTCACCGTTCAAGGAGGACCGGCGATGAGCCGCAAACCGATCTCCCGAATACCCGTGGCCGTGGCGGTGATCGCGGCCGGACTCGGAATGGCGGCCTGCGGCAACCCCCAGGGCGTCGGCGACGACGGCAAGAGCGACGCGGGCGCGAAGATCCCGTCACGCGTCGACATGGTCATCCCCTACGACGAGGGCGGCGGCACCGACACCTGGGCCCGCTTCCTCGCCCCGTACCTGAAGGACCACGTCGAGTCGGGGCCGACGTTCCTGCCGGAGAACAAGCCGGGCGGCGAGAGCATCACCGGGTCCAACGAGTTCGTGCGCTCGGGCGGAACCGACGGCAAGGAGGTCCTGGTCACCTCCGGAACCACCTACTACCAGGCCCTGCTGAAGCGTCCCGAGGTGGAGTTCGACTTCTCCAAGATGCGGCCGCTGATCATGAACGGCTCGGGCGGCGTCATCTACACCTCGCCGAAGACGGGGATCAAGAACGCCGACGACCTGGCGAAGTCCAAGAAGAAGCTGACCTACGGCGGCATCAGCGCCACCGGTCTCGACCTGACGATGCTCCAGGCGATGGACGTGCTGAAGAAGCCCGTCGACGCCACATTCGGCTTCGAGGGACGCGAGACGGCGCTGCTGGCCTACCAGCGCGGCGAGGTCAACATCGACTACCAGACCACTTCCGCGTACAAGACCCAGGTGGAACCCCTCGTCGAGAAGGACAAGGCCGTTCCGCTGATGTCCTTCGGCGTGCTCAAGGACGGAAAGGTCGTCCGCGACCCGAACGTGCCCGACCTGCCGACGGTCGAGGAGTTCTACAGGAAGATGTACGGCAAGGAGCCCTCGGGCCGCGCCTACGACTCCTACAAGTCCTTCCTCGTCCCGGGCTGCACGTACCAGAAGGGCCTGTGGGCCAACGAGGACACCCCTGACTCGATCGTGAAGGCCTACTGGGCCTCGGTCGACAAGCTCAAGAAGGACAAGAAGTTCGCCAAGAAGAGCGGCGAAGTCCTGGGCGGCTACCCCCTCTACTCCGGCGAGAACGCGGAGAAGCAGATCCAGAAGGCGTTCGAGATCGACCCGGACGCCCGGAAGTACGCCCTCGACATGCTCAAGCGCGAGTACGGCGAAAGCCTCGGCGGAACCTGACCGGTCGGCTCGGGGGCGCGCCCAGGCGGTGGCGCCCCCACGCCTCGGCAACCCCGAAGTAGCACCCCCGAAAGGTCTGATCGATGTTGGACGCCGCGTTCAGCGCACTGGGCAATCTCTTCGCCCTGTCGAATTTGGTCTTCCTGCTGCTGGGCGTCGGCTCCGGCCTCGTCATCGGCATGATCCCCGGTCTCGGCGGGACGGGTGCGGTGGCCATGCTGCTGCCGTTCGTCTTCTCGCTCGAGCCGACGCAGGCGCTGGCGCTGATCATCGGCGCCGTCGCCGTGGTGCACACCTCCGACACGATCGCCTCCGTGCTGCTGGGCATCCCCGGATCCGCCTCCGCCAGCGTGCTGATGCTCGACGGGCATCAGATGGCGAAGAAGGGTCAGGGCGCACGGGCGCTCTCGATCGCGTTCCTGTCCTCGATGGCGGGCGGGCTGCTCGGAGCGCTCGGGCTGACGCTGTCGATACCCGTGGCACGGCCGCTGGTTCTCAGCTTCGGGGCACCTGAGCTGTTCATGCTGACGCTGCTCGGCGTATCGCTCACCGCGGTGCTCTCGCGGGGCAACATGCTCAAAGGGCTGCTCGCTGGAGCGTTCGGCCTCCTGCTCGGAGGCATCGGCGCGGCACCGGCGGCGGCCGACTACCGGTTCACCTTCGGCTCGTTGTTCCTCTCCGAGGGCCTGGACCTGGTGGCCGTGGCACTGGGCATCTTCGGGATAGCCGAGATCGTCACGCTGGTCGGGACCCGCTCCAGCGTCGCCACCGGCTCGGGGCTCGGCAGCGGATGGCGCACCGGGCTACGGGACGTGGTGGAGCACTGGCGCCACGTCCTGCGCGGCGCCCTCGTCGGCATGTGGGCCGGAGTGCTGCCGGGGCTCGGGGCCACGGCGGGCACTTGGATGGCGTACGGGCAGGCGCGGGCGACCACCCGCAAGGAGTCCAAGAAGACCTTCGGCAAGGGAGACCCCCGGGGGATCATCGCACCGGAGAGCGCCAACAACTCCGTCGAGGCCGGCGACCTCATCCCCACGCTGCTGTTCGGAATCCCGGGCGGTGCTCCCGCCGCGCTGCTGCTTGGCGCGCTCCTCGCCTTCAACATCGAGCCCGGGCCGCGCATCATCACGCACGACCTGGACATCGTCTACACGATCATCTGGTCGTTCGCGCTGGCCAGCATCCTGGGGGCGGCTGCCTGCTTCGTGCTGAGCCGTCCGCTGGCGAAGCTGAGCTTCGTGCGGTTCCCCGTGCTGGCGGGCGGGCTCATCGTCGTGCTGTTCACGGCCGGCTTCCAGGACTCGGAGCAGATCGCGCTGCTTCAGGTCATGCTGCTCCTGGGCGCCATCGGCTGGGTCATGAAGGCCTGCGGCATCCCGCGGGCACCGTTCCTGATCGGCTTCGTGCTGAGCCTGCCGATGGAGCGCTACTACTTCCTCACGGCGAACCTCTACAAGTTCGACCAGTGGATCGTCCGCCCGTGGGTTCTGATCCTGCTCGCCGTGCTCGTCGTACCGACTGTCTTCTCGCTGGTGAAGAAGTTCCGCTCCCGTCGCGACCCCGAGGCGTCGGACATCGCCGACGAGGAGGAGGGCGAGGGGCCGGAGCCGCCGCGGATCTGGAGCATCGTGGTTCCGTCGGTGTTCCTGGTCGTCTTCGTCGCCGCGTTCGTGATCTCCCGCGGGTACAGCAGCCAGGCCAGGCTCGTACCCGGGCTGGTGACGGTCGTCGGAGCGGCGATGGCCCTCTGCGCACTGGTGGTCGGCATCCGTGCGCGGCGCCGGGCGGAGCCGCAGGAGACGTCGACACGCGAGGCGTGGGCCGTCGAGTGGCGTGCGGTGCTGCGGTCGTTCGCCTGGCTGGCCGGGTTCGTCGCGCTCACCTACGTCCTCGGCGTGCTTCTCGCGGCGCTCGTGTTCCTGCCGCTGTTCCTGCGACGCGTGGCAGAGATGCGCTGGCTGGGCATCGCTGTATACACGGTGTGCACGGTCGGTGCGCTGGCCGCCCTGGCGACGTTCGCGGACATCGCCCTGCCCATCGGCTACCTCACTCCGGTCGGCCTGCTGTGAGCATGCCGGCAGGCGTCTTCCCCCGCGCGGCGGTCGGCCTGCTGGCAGGGGCCGCCGGAGGACTGCTGCTGACGTGGCTGCGGGTCCCGGCCGGGACCCTGGTCGGTGCCGTCCTGGGCAGTGCGGCAGCCGGAAACGCAGTGAACGCACAGCCGCATCCGCTCCAACGCCGGGTACGCACAGCGGGGTTGGTGCTGATCGGCTGCGTGTCGGCAGCACGGCTGGACGGGGAGAGCCTCAAGACGCTGGGGCTGGTCGCGCTTCCGGTACTGACCGGCGTTGTGCTGCTGCTCGCCCTCAACGCGGCACTGGCTCGCTGGCTGATGAAACGTCATCAACTCGACCCTGTGACGGCTGTTCTGGCCTGCGCGCCGGGCGGGCTCAGCGAGCTCTCCGTACTCGCCGTCGACGAGGGCGCGGACGTCGGGACCGTCACCGTCATCCACCTTCTCCGCGTGCTGTTGGTCGTCCTGGTGGCGCTGCCGGGGCTTGTCCTCCTCCTGAGCAGGCTGCCGTGACGGGTGCCGGTGCCGCCCCTGGTCTGGTGATGCTTCTGGGGCTGGCCTGCGCGGGGGCCGCCCTGGGCCGCTTGCTGCGTCTGCCGATGTGGCCGATCACCGGATCGATCCTGGGGGCCGCGACGGCTCCGCTGCTGGGGCTCGGCGGCGTCGCACCGCCCGGCTGGTGGTCGACCGCCGGTCAGCTCCTGGTCGGTGCGGGCGTGGGCTCCATGGTGGGGCGGAACTTCTTCGCCTCCGTACGGCGCGTGAGTCTGCCCGGAACCGTCGTCGTCCTCGCGATCATCACCGTGGGAGCCGGAATCGGCGTGACGCTCGCCGTCACCGGAGTGCTCACCCCCACGACGGCTCTGCTGGGGTCCGTCCCCGGGGGAGTCGGGGAGATGGTCGCGGCGACGGCAGGGCTGGGCGGGGACAGCGGGCTCGTCGCCGGGATGCACCTGATCAGGCTGGTCGTCGTGCTGTCGGCACTGCCGTGGCTGCTGCGCTGGGCCCGTCTCCGGCAGGGGGAGGGGGAATGATCGCGTCAGCTTCCCAGCAGTACGGCGAGCCGGATCTCGCGGGCACGGCGCATGTGCGCCCTGGCCTCCTGTTCGGCGGCCTCACCGTTGCGTTCCTTGACGGCACGGGCGACCGCCTCGTGCTCGGCCAGGACCTCCTCGGGACGGCCCGGGTGCACCAGGGTCGTCGCCGGAAGGCGTCGTACGGCGTGCTCGACCTGGTTGAGGAACCTCTCCAGATACGGGTTGGCCGCACCCGTCCGCAGCGCCCGGTGCCAGGTGAGGTTCAGCTTGGACAGCTCACTCACGGCCTCGCGCTCGGCGGCTTCCCTCATCGCGGCGTTGATCTCGTCGAGCTCCTCGACCAGACCCTCCGGGCAGCGGACGGCCGCCAGCCGGGCGGCGAGTCCTTCGAGGTCCTCGCGGATGACGTAGAGAGCGAGCACGTCCTCAAGGGACAGGGCGGCGACCATCGCACCGTGGTGGGCGGTCTTGACCACGAGACCTTCGTCGGCGAGGCGCTTCAGGGCCTCGCGGATCGGAGTCCGGCTCACCTTGAAGGCGGTCGCCAGCTCGCTCTCACGCAGCCAGGTGGAGGGGGAGAGGACTCCGTCGAGGATGGCTTCGCGCATCGCCCCGGTGACGTCGTCGGTCGTACGACCGCGAACTGCCCCGTCCTGCAGGTAGGCGCGAAGGCGCTCCACCGACTCACCTGACGGGTTGTTGATGCCGCTGGTCGAAAGTGCTCTGTCCTCCTGCACGGGGTGCACCGTACGGGAGTGGTCAGATCGTCCGCAAGTTGAGTACAATCCCGAATCGATTGCATGCAATGTGAATGCGAGGAGTGCGCATGGCTGGCCGGCGAGTCGTCGTTGTGGGAGCGGGAAACGCGGCGCTGTGCGCGGCGTTGGCCGCGAGGGAGCAGGGCGCGGAGGTCCTGGTCCTGGAGAGGGCGCCGAAGAAGCTGCGGGGTGGCAACACCGCGTTCACAGCGGGCGCCATGCGGGTCGTATACAAGGGCGTCGAGGACCTGAAGAAGCTCATGCCCGACCTCACCCCGGAGGAGATCGACAACACCGACTTCGGGGCGTACCCGGCCGAGGCGTACCTCGACGACCTCGCTCGCGTCACCGAGTACCGCACCGATCCGGAGCTGGCCTCCACCCTGGTTGACGAGAGCCTGCCCACCCTGCTGTGGATGGCGGAGAAGGGCGTCCGCTTCGTGCCGATCTACGGGCGGCAGGCCTTCAAGGTGGAGGGCCGCTTCACCTTCTGGGGCGGCCTGACCGTTGAGGCGTCGGGCGGCGGAATGGGGCTGGTGGAGGCGCTGACCCGTGCCGCCGAACGGGCCGGTATACAGATCGAATACGGGGCGCGCGTACTCGATCTCCTACAGGACGACGACGGCGTCCAGGGGGTCAGGCTTCGCCAGGACGGGCGGACCCGCGAGGAACGTGCCGACGCGGTCGTGCTCGCCAGCGGAGGCTTCCAGTCCAGCTCCGAGATGCGGGCGCGCTATCTGGGCCCGGGATGGGACCTCGCCAAGGTCCGGGGAACGATGTACAACACCGGCGACGGCCTTCAGATGGCCCTGCGCGCCGGAGCGAGCCCCGCTGGCAACTGGTCCGGCTGCCACGCCGTCGGCTGGGACCGCAACGCCCCCGAGTTCGGGGATCTCGCCGTCGGCGACCACTTCCAGAAGCACAGCTACCCCTGGGGGATCATGGTCAACGCCCACGGCCGGCGGTTCGTCGACGAGGGCGCCGACTTCCGCAACTACACATACGCCAAGTACGGGCGGGTGATCCTCGAGCAGCCGGGCCAGTTCGCCTGGCAGGTCTTCGACCAGAAGGTCACCCATCTCCTCCGTGACGAGTACCGGATCCGGCAGATCACCAAGGTCACCGCACCGACCCTGGAGAAGCTGGCCGAGAAGATGGACGGGGTCGACCCCGCCGGCTTCCTCGCGGAGATCGACGCCTACAACGCCGCCGTCGACACGGACACGCCCTTCAACCCGAACGTCCGGGACGGGCGCGGAACGAAGGGCCTGGCCGTCGGCAAGACCAACTGGGCCAACACCGTGGACGAGGGACCTTTCGAGGCGTACGCGGTGACCTGCGGCATCACCTTCACCTTCGGCGGCGTCCGCATCGCTCCGGAGAGCGCGCAGGTCATCGACACCGACATGAACCCGATCCCCGGCCTCTTCGCCGCCGGTGAACTCGTCGGCGGAGTCTTCTACTTCAACTACCCGGGCGGCACCGGCCTGACGAACGGGTCGGTGTTCGGGCGGATAGCCGGCGCCTCGGCGGGACGGGCCCGGTGAGCCCCGCACCGCCGGAGCCGGCCTCCGGAACGCCGTCACCGCCGGACGTGCTGGACCTCGTGGTGATCCCCGGCGACGGCATCGGGCCCGAACTGGTGGACAGCGCACTGCAGGTGCTGGAGCGGGTGGCCGCCCTGGACGGCTTCACGTACGAGCTCACCACGGTCGACGCCGGTGCCGGCGCATACCGGAGCGCCGGACGCGCCCTGCCCGAGGACGCGCTCGAACGTCTCCGTGCCGCCGACGGCGTACTCAAGGGCCCTGTCGGCCTCCCCGAGGTGCGCCACCCGGACGGCACCGAAGCCGGGCTGCTCGGCGGGCTCCTCCGGCTGGGGCTGGACACCTTCGCCAACGTCCGTCCCATGCGGCTGCTCCCCGGCGTCACCGGCGCGACCAGGCACGGCCCGGGCGAGATCGACTACGTGGTGGTCCGGGAGAACACGGAGGGGCTGTACCTGTCACGAGGGGCCGGCGCCGCCACTCCGCACGCCGCCGCGGACCAGCTCATGGTCACCCGCGTCGGCACGGAGCGTGTCGTCCGGTACGCCTTCGATCTGGCCCGCAAGCGCTCGGGCGCCGCCGCCGACGGCGTCCGGCGGGTCACGTGCGTGGACAAGAGCAACGTGCTGCGGAGCTACGCGCTCTTCCGCCGGGTGTTCGACGAGGTGGCCGAGGCCTATCCCGACGTCGAGACGGAACACCTCTACGCCGACGCCGCGGCGCACGACCTCGTCGCGCGCCCGCAGTGCTTCGACGTGCTGGTGATGGAGAACTTCCTCGGCGACGTGCTGAGCGACCTCGGCGCCGCCACCGTGGGAGGGCTCGGCATGTGCGGCTCGCTGAACGTCGGCGCGGACGCGGCCTACGCCGAGCCCGTGCACGGCAGCGCCCCGGACATCGCGGGGCAGGGCCTGGCCAACCCGCTCTCGCAGATCCTGAGCCTCGCACTGCTGCTGGACCACGCGTCCAGGCCCTCGGCGGGCGACCGCGTCAGACGGGCCGTCGAGTCCGCGCTCTCCGGCGGAGGCATCGAGCTGAGCGACCGCGGGCGCCCCGTACGCGGCACCGGATCGGTCACGGCAGCCGTGTGCGAGGCCCTGAGCACGTGACCGGACGCGGCGGAAGCGTACGGCTCCCAACTCGCCCGGTACCTGGACGGGTTTGCGGTCGCCCCGTGGACTCGCGCCCCGTACGGCAGCCTCCGCAACC
>NZ_JACBXA010000132.1 GCF_013870515.1 Streptomyces albidus (ex Kaewkla and Franco 2022)
CACCCTCCGCGACAAGCTCTCCGCCCGCACCGTGGGCATGCGCGCCGCATCCTGGCTCCTCGGGGCCGGGTGGACGACGTGGGCGATGACCACCGGCCCGCTGTCCTGGACCGCCCTCGGCTCCCTCGCCACGTTGGGCGTGGGGATCGGGGCGTCGGCACGGGCGACGCTGCTGCACGAGGAGGCCCGGGAGCTGGAGGCCCTGGCCGCCGCCGAGCGGCAGGTCGCCCGCGAACTGTCCGCCGAACGACGCGCCATCGCCGCGGAGTGGGTGGAGCGCATCCAGCGCGTATGCGGCGTGACGGTGCGGGTGGTGGCGGTGGAGATGTGGCCCACCGGCACCGGCTTCACCCTCGACGCCGAACTCCCCACAGGAGGCGTCACCTACGACAAGATCGCACGAGAGTCCGCACGGCTCTCGGGCGACGCCAAGCTGCCGCACGGCTGCACCGCCTCGGCTTCGCCGGGCATTCACCAGGGCCGCGTCCTCGTGGATGTGACCACCGTGAATGTGCTGGTCGAGGAGCGCACTTACCCCACCGACTACAGCCCCCTGAGCCTGATGTCAGGCCTGCCGTGGGGGCTGCGCACGAACGGCGAGGAAGTGCTGGCCTACCTGCGGGAGCAGTGCGCCCTGGTGGTCGGTCCGACGGGGTCGGGGAAGACGAACATGGTCCACACGATCCTGGCCGGGTTCGCCCGCGCTACGGACGTGCTGACCTGGGTCATCGACCTCAACGCCGGATCCGCCGGCCTGCCCTGGGTCAATCCGGCGCTGAACGACGATGGTTCGTTCGTGGACGGGATGCGGCCGGGCGTGGACTGGCTCGCCTCCACCCACGAGGAAGCGGTGCGCATGCTCGACGCTGCGATCGCCGTGGCAAAGGAGCGCAAGCGCGCCTACCAGGGCCTGCTCAGCAAGGCCAACACGGATCTACTGCCGGTCAGTTCGAGGATCCCGCAGATTGAGCTGGTCATCGACGAGGGTGCGGAGATCCTGGTCAGCAATGACCGGGCCACCCGCAAGCTCGGGGAGAAGATCCTGGAGGTCATTCGCATCGCCCGCGCCATGGGCGTCCGCACCGTCCTCACCGCCCTGGGAGCCACCGGGTCGGTGCTGGGCAACCTGATGATCCGCCGTGAGGGCAAGGTCCGCGTCGCCCTCACGGGCGGGGAGACCGAGGGCATGGACCTGTCCAAGATGTTCCCCGGCACCCGGGGCCTCAAGGTCGACCAAGCCCCCTACAAGGGCGCCGGGTTCATGGGCACTCCCGAATCCCCGGCGGCGCTGTTCAAGGCCTGGCGGATCCTGCCCAACCAGATCCGCGACATCACCGCCGCCACCAGCGACCGGCACCCCAAGCTCGACGCCAAGTCGGCACGCGCCGCCGGGGACGACTACGCCCGACGTTGGGATGCCGAGCGCACCGCATGGATGCGCGACGGCGGTTTCGGCCCGGCCTCTGTCGGGCGGGAGGCGTCGGGCGACGGTGGAGGGCTGAACCTGGCCGCGCTTCGCGAACAGCAGCCGCCCACCGGCGGGCCGGACGACAATGCCCGCCGCGAGTGGGACGAGCTGACCGTGAAGTTCCGCGAGGAGATCGACGCCCAGTTCGGCACCGCACCCGGCGATGAATCGATGCCGGATCAGGCGGCCTCGTCCGGTGGTGGGTTGAACCTGTCCGCCAACGGGGACAACCCCGCCCGCGACGCAGCCCTCGCGCTGCTGCTGGCCGCCGGACCGGACGGCAGCGGTGCCTCCGCGATCGCCCGCGGGCTCGCGGATCAGTACGGCACCACCCGGCAGACCGTCGTCGGCTGGCTCAAGTCCTGGACCGACGACGGCACCGCCGTACGGGTCGGCACCGGCACCAAAGCCCGCTACGTCCACCACCGCCACACACCCCGAAGTGGCGGTCAGGACTGAGTACTTGTCGCTTGTCGCCCACCGCTCCGAGAAGGCCCCTGTGCGGCTCTCAGAGAGCCGGAAACGGGCTTTGACCTGGAAAGCGACAAGCGACAAGACAAGACAAGCGACAAGCCGCACGACAAGCCAGACGACGGGCAGCACCCCCGCGAATCGGGGTGCTGCCCGTCGCTCGTGATGGGAGCAACTTGTGCACGCCGACACCACATACGAGATCACCACCATGACCCGGCGGGCCGATCCGCTGGCCTACCAACCCCCCGCCGGGCGTTCACGGATGCTGCCGGAGGAACTGCCAGCCGGGGTCCAGATGGTCACCCTGCCCGGCGGATACAGCACGCTCGCCTACACCCAACCCGCGGCACAGGCCCCGCCCGTTCAGTCGGTCGCGCAGCCGATCCCGCGGTGGGCGAAGACCACCGCGCTGCTGGCTCCGACGGTCGGTACCGGTGTTGCGGTCGCCGGTGTCGGCCTCTCCTACGCCGCACCGGGACTGATCGCCATGACCGACGCCCTCTGGGCCGCCGTCGCCCTCATCGCCGCCGGCGGCACAGCCGCCGCCGCACTCATCAAACGCTGCCGCCGCCCGGCGCCCGCCCGCATCACTCAACACGTCACCGCCACCGGCCTCTTCGGCCGCGCCAACGGAACCATCAACCAGTAAGGAGCACACGCGTGTCTCGACTGCGCATCCAGTACAGCCCTTGCCGCCCTGGGCTGATCCTCACCGACACCCCGCGGCCGAACTGCTGGGCCTGCCACGGCAACGGTGGCCACGAGCGCGAGTACGGCCACCCCGAGACCGGCGAATACGACGGAAGCGACTGGGAGCCCTGCCCCTGCTGGGATCACCGCCGCGGCTGGACTGTACTGCCCCTGCCCTGGACGCTCCTGCGCCTGCTGCGCCGCAAGCCGCGGGGCGGCTACAGCAGCGAACCGCCCTTCTGAGCACGCCCGGGGGCGACCGCCTCATTCCGCCAAGAACACGCGGTCGCCTCCGGCTCTCCTCATCCCTGCTATGAGACCAAGGAGGTCTCCAGCATGACCCAACCCACCGACATCAGGCGAGCACTGCGCCGTCGTTTGCGGCTGCTGGATACGTATTGCTGCCAGGGCGGGGGCGCCTGGGGCTACGACGCCGCCGGGTTCGAGGTGACCGGCCTCGACAAGGACCCGCAGCCGCGCTATCCGTTCACGTTCGTCCAGGGCGACGCGGTGGAGTTCATCCGTGAGCACGGCGCGGAGTTCGACTTCATCCACGCTTCCTGCCCGTGCCAGCTCGACAGCGACTGCCAGCGCATCCAGGGCAACACCCACCCCGACCTCATCGGGCCCACGCGTGAGGCCCTGGAAGCGACGGGGCGTCCGTGGGTGATCGAGAACGTACGCGGCGCCCTGCCGAAGCTGCGGAATCCGGTGATGCTGTGCGGCGCGATGTTCGGGCTCCGTACGTACCGGCACCGCTACTTCGAGACCGGAGGCGGCTTCGCTCTCACGCCGCCCGCGCATCCCCGGCACTTGGCGCCTCAGGCGAAGATGGGCCGCCCCGTCCCGCCGGGGCACTACGGCCAGTTCGTCGGGAACTTCTCCGGCGTCCCCCTCGCCCGCGAGGTCATGGGCGTGGAGTGGATGAACCGCGACGGCATCCGCGAATGCATCCCGCCCGCCTACAGCCAGTTCATCGGCTCCGCCTTCCTCACCTCCCGGATGGAGGTGGCCGCATGACCGTCAAGACATACCGCCGTCTCTGGTGCGACGAACTCTGCGGCGACTGGGTCGGAGAAGCCGACATGCCCGGCGACACCGCCGAGAACCTCCGGTGGCGCGCCCGCAACCGCGGATGGCACCGCACTCGCGAAGGCAGGGACATCTGCCCCGACTGCTGGAAGGAGGGCCATCGGTGACCAGCATCCTCGATACAGCACTGCACCTGGCTGCCTCGGGCCTGCCGGTGCTGCCGCTGCGAGCGCGGAAGCTGCCGGTGGGCAACTGCTCTGCCTGTGCCAAGTCCAAGTGCGGGGACCGGCCCAACATGCTCCGGGCAGGGCCCTGCCGCTGTCCGGCGCCGTGCCACGCCTGGGCCGCGGCCACCACCGACCTCGCTGTGCTCAACTCCCGCCCCTGGGCGGGGGCTTGGGCGCAGGCCACAGCGGTTGCCTACCACCCGGGCGGTGTCGGGCTGACGGTCGTGGACCTGGACGACACAGACGCCATTGCATGGGCTCGTGAGGCTCTGCCGGCCACCAGAACGGTGGCCACCACACGGGGGGAGCACTGGATCTACCTGGGGGCGATGCAGTCCTCGAACGGCGTCCGTCCCGGTGTGGACATCAAGTCCTCGATGTCCTACGCCCGCTGGCTCGGTCCCGGCACCGGCACCATGACGGACCTGCCCGCGAGCGTGCGCGCGCTGGTCGTGAAGACGCCTGCTGCGGTCCGGCCGTCTTCCCTGGCCGTCGCCGTGCCTGTGCTGGCCGGTGGTGGGGAGTGCCCCCACCGCACGCCCGCGTATCTCGAGCGTGGCATTGCCATGGCCGAGGGGCGCATCACCGAAGCGTCCAGCGCGATCCACACGGCGGTCTATCGGACCTTCCTGGCCGTGCTCTCCGCCCATGGCCGTTGCGGCTGCCTCACCGAAAGCCACGTCGCGCGGCTGTTCGCCGCCGCCGGGGCCAAGGGCGAATCCGAGCGGCACTGCACCGACGCGTGGACCAACGCCCGCACCAAGTTGGGAATCTAGCCATGTCCGACGACGAGAAGACGCCAGCCCGCGAGGTCATCACCGACTACGCCCAGGCGCACTTCCGGTACTTCCGTACCGGCGACGGGACCGTATACGCGCAGAAGAACGGCCACCCGGTGGCCCGCCCGATCCGCTCGCAGGGCACCACGGGCAGCCACCGGCAGGAACTCATGGTCGGCCTCTTCCGCGACGGGCGCGGCGTGTTCAACGGCACCGCCCTCAAGGAAGCGCTCGATCTGATCGAAGCTCTCGCGCTGAGCGAGGACGTGCAGTCCGTGAACATCCGCGTGGCTCCCGGTTTCGACGGCGCGACGTGGCTGGACCTGGGCCGCGACGACGGGCAGTCCGTCCGCATCCACCCCACCGGCTGGGAAATCACCGTTCCCGACCCGCGCGAGGTGTGCTGGCGGCGCACCCAGCTGACCGGGGAACTGCCCCTGCCGACGAAGGACACCGACGGGAAGGGCCTCGATCAGCTGCTGCGGCTGTGCAACTTCGCCAACTCGGAGACCGAATGCCTCGCTGTGGCCTGGCTGATCGGCTGCCTCGGACCGTCCGCGCCCGTCCCCGCACCCTTCCTCACCGGCCCACAAGGTGCGGGCAAGTCCTGCGGCGGGCGCATGCTCATCCGGATCATCGAGGGCATGAGCGGCGACCTGCGCCGCGCGCCGAAGGATGAGGAGAACCTGATCGCGGCAGTGGCGGCGGGTTGGGTCACCGCGCTGGACAACCTCTCCCACATGACCCCGGACCTGTCCGACGCGATGTGCTGCATCGTCACCGGCGCCGAGAACGTCAAACGCGCCCTGTGGACCGACGGGGACGTCTTCCGCGTCGGCTACCGACGCCCGATGCTGCTGACCGGCATCGACGTGGGCGTCATCCGCCCCGACCTCGCAGAACGCCTCCTGCCGCTGCGTCTGGAACGCCCCAAGGTGCGACGCACCGAAGCGGAGCTGTGGGCCGAGTATGCGGAGGTGCTGCCCGCCGTCCTCGGCTCTCTCCTGGATCTCACGGTCAAGGTCCGCGCGGCCGAGGCGGAGACACCCACAGATCTGCGCATGGCGGACTTCGCGCACCTGTGCGCGCAGCTCGACGCCGCAACCGGCCTCGGTGCCCTGCGTGCATACCGGGCCAGCCTGGATGACCTCAACGACGACGTGATCGAAGGCGATTTGCTCGCGCAGACCGTCCTCAGGCACGCCGAGAACATCAAGGCCGGATCAGGGCAGCGGATGACCTCTACCGAGTGGCTGCACCTCCTCGGCAGTCTCTACAGCGGCGACGGACTGCGTCCGCTGCCCAGAGGCTGGCCGACCACGGGCAAGGTCCTCTCCGACCGGCTCAAGCGCCTACAGCCGACGCTTGCCGCCCGCGGCGTGCTCATCGACTCCGGCCGCACCAGCGAAGGCCGCTACCTCGAAATGACCCGCATGGAAGCCCCACCACCCCACGAGCAGAAACGGATGTTCTGACCCGCACCACACGGGCGCCGGTACAAGCAAGAAGAGCACCAGTCCGCGCTACGCCGGGGGTGCTCCTCTTGCTGTTCGGCGAAGCCGCCCGGTGGTCGCGCCGCGAAGCGGCTCCCTCTTCACGTCTGAAGCGGCACCGCACGACAACAGACACCACCCCTCTCTTTCGTCCTAAGAGGAGAGACGCTGCGTCATCTGCGTCATGCAAGCCGAGAAACGGCCCCTGACCTGCGACTAGAGGCATGACGCAGACGGCAGCGCCTGCGTCATCCTGCGTCATCTGCGTCACCCGATGACGCAGCCCACGACGCGCCAATGACGCACCCCCAAACGACTCGTCACGCAAAACTGCAGGTCAGAAGCCGGAATGACGCTGATGACGCAATGACGCAGAAATCCGCACCTCGGACAGGCGCGACTGACCACAACCCAGGCGGCCTGAGCCGCGACCCACAGGAATGTGAACCCAACTCCACCCAGAGGGCGGGACGCGCACAGCGTCTCGCCTCTTCTGCGCCCACACCCGACAGGCCCGGCAAGGAGTAAGTCCGTGCACCTCGTCCCGAATCCGCCCCCGCAAGCAATGACTGTCCCCGAAGTCATGACGGCGCTGAAACTCAGCCGCAGCAAGGTCTACGACCTGCTCCGTTCGGGCCAGCTCCGCAGCTTCACCGTTGGCCGCGCCCGCCGAATCCCAGCCGACGAGATCACCCGAGTCATGAGCGAGAACATGCAGGAGGCAGCCTGATGGCCAAGAAGCGCGCCAACGGCGAAGGCACCATCACCAAACGCAAGGACGGCCGATACCAAGCCGCCGCCTACGTCTACCGCCCAGACGGCACTCGAGTCCGCAAGTTCGTCTACGGAAAGAGCCGCGACGAGGTAGCGGACAAGCTCACTGAAATTCAGGAGAAAACCCGGCTGAGGATTCCAGCTGCCACCTCCGCGATGCCGCTCGCGGACTACCTCACCTATTGGCTCGTGGCCGTCGCCTCAGTGCGCCTCAAGCCCTCGACCTTTACGAGCTACGAGATCATGGCCCGGCTCTACATCGCACCAACTCTCGGCCGGAAGAGGCTCAACCGACTGAGCCCGGCAGACGTCCGGCTCTTTCTCGCTCAGTTCAAGAACGACTGCCTCTGCTGTCTCCGTGGGCTCGACGCTGCGCGATCCAATGACGAGCGGGTCTGTTGCGCGAAGAGCAAGTGCTGCCGGCGGCGTCCTTCCGAACGGACCGTCCAGTACGTGCACTCGGTGCTTCGCTCAGCGCTTCAGCAGGCAGTCCGTGAGGAGCTGATCGCGCGCAACGTCGCCCGAATCGTGGATACGCCCACGGTCACCCGACGGGAAGTGCAACCGCTCGATCGCAGCGAAGCCAGGTTGCTGCTGAAAGCCGCACATCCACACC
Source organism: Streptomyces albidus (ex Kaewkla and Franco 2022) (assembly GCF_013870515.1). GTDB lineage: Bacteria > Actinomycetota > Actinomycetes > Streptomycetales > Streptomycetaceae > Streptomyces > Streptomyces albidus. The sequence continues at coordinate 7,554 of NZ_JACBXA010000132.1, forward strand.
GCCTCTTCGCTTTGTGGCTTCTGCTTGTTTCGACGGGCCTGCGCCGAGGCGAAGTTCTCGCACTGACCTGGGATGACATCGACTTCGAGAGAAAGCAATTCCGGGTGCGACGGAACCTGCAACGCATCAAGCAAGAGCTCGTGTTCGGCACGCCTAAGACGGCCCGCTCGCTGCGCACAATCTCTCTGCCCGAAAGGTGTGTGCGGGAGCTGCGAGCGCACAAGGCAGCACAGCGCGAAGAGCGAGCTGCGGCGGGAGACCGATGGGATCCTCTGAAGCACCAGCCGGCGGGACTGGCCTTCACGACACCTACCGGCCGGCCAACAGATCCCCGGAGCCTGAACCGGATGCTCACGGTCCTGTGCCGGAGCGCGAACGTACGCAGAGTGCGGGTGCACGACCTCCGGCACACATGCGCGTCCCTGTTGCTTGAGCAGGGAGTCGACGCCCGGACCATCATGGAGACGCTCGGGCACAGCACCATCTCGATGACGCTTGACACGTACGCGCACGTGATGGACTCGACCCTCAGGGCCGCCGCTGAGCGGATGGACGACGCTCTCGGATCAGATGGGGAGGAGGGCGGCGACGGCGCCGCGGGTGCTCTGCCGACCGTCTGAGCGTGACGTTGATGTCACCGGCTGATGTCAAAAGCCCTCTGCGATGTACGCAGAGGGCTTTTGACCAGTGTCGGGACGGCGGGATTTGAACCCACGACCCCTTGACCCCCAGTCAAGTGCGCTACCAAACTGCGCCACGTCCCGGTGCCCGTCGGCGTGGGCCTCTGCCCTTGCCGTTCGCGCACAAGGAACAATACATGACGCCTGGTGGTGCTCGCGCACCCCTTCTCGGGGCTGTGCGAGGCGGGTGGCCTGGGTTTGGGCCCCGGGGCCGTGGGAACTGCGAGCAGGGCCCACGAAGGTCCCGAGGTCTGGAGCCCTGACCGTGAGCCGGTCGCGCATTGTCATCGTCGGAGCGGGATTCGCCGGATATCAGGCGGCTCGGACGCTCTCCCGTAGGTTCCGCGGCGCAGCGGAGATCGTCCTGGTGAATCCGAACGACTACTTTCTGTATCTGCCGCTGCTGCCCGAGGTGTCCGCCGGTGTCCTGGAGCCGAGGCGCGTCTCCGTATCGCTGGCAGGGACGCTGCGCGGGGTGCGGTTGGTGCTCGGCGAAGTCGACGGCGTCGACCTGGAGTCGAGGAAGATCACGTACGTCGACCCTGAGGGCGGATCAGGGGAGCTGCGTTACGACCGTCTCGTACTGACCGTGGGCAGCGTGAACAAGCTGCTGCCCATTCCGGGTGTCGCCGAGCACGCGCACGGCTTCCGTGGCATGCCGGAGGCGCTCTACCTCCGGGATCACATGGCCCGGCAGATCGAGATGGCCGCTGCGACCGACGATGAAGCCGAGAGCGACGCGCGCTGCACCTTCGTGGTGGTCGGCGCGGGCTACACCGGGACTGAAGTCGCGGCGCACGGAAAGCTGTTCACCGATGCGCTCGCCAAGCAGCACCGCCGCGCGGGCACCGGTCTGCGCGGTGACAGGGTGCCGCGATGGATGCTGCTGGACATCGCTCCGCGTGTGCTCCCGGAGCTTGACGAGCGGCTGTCCAAGACCGCCCACCGCGTGCTGACCGGGCGTGGTGTGGAAGTGCGCACGGGGACATCGGTGAAGGAGGCCACCAAGGACGGTGTACTCCTGGACGACGGGGACTTCATCCGTACGGAGTCCTTGATCTGGTGTGTGGGTGTGCGGCCCGACCCGCTGGTGGAAGATATCGGACTGCCTTCCGAGAAGGGCCGGTTGGTGGTCGACGAGTACCTGCAGGTGCCGGATCATCCGGAAGTCTTCGCGTGCGGCGACGCCGCAGCGGTTCCGGATCTGACGCGGCCCGGCGAATACACGCCCATGACCGGACAGCACGCGGTGCGGCAGGGGAAGGCAGTCGCGCGCAACGTCGCCGCCTCGTACGGATACGGTCAGCGACGGCCGTACAAGCACCATGACTTGGGCTTCACCGTCGACCTGGGCGGTCTGCAGGCCGCGGCCAACCCGCTGCGGATTCCGCTGTCCGGCCCGGTGGCCAACGCGGTGATGCGCGCTTATCACTTGGCCGCGCTGCCTGGGAACCGCGTGCGGGTCGCCGCCGACTGGCTGCTCGACGCGGTGCTGCCGAGGCAGGCCGTGCAGTTGGGGCTCGTGCGGTCCTGGTCGGTGCCGCTGGAGTCGGCGTCGCCGGAGACGGCGCATCCCGTGCCGGTGCGCTCCTCGAAACCTTCTGACCCGGCCGAGGCCGGCGGAACCAAGAAGCCCACTGAAGAGTGACCGGGTTACTCACAGCCTCTGCTCCATCCACAGAAAGTAGTGGGCGGCTACACACTGTGACGATGTCGGTCTACCTTCTTCATCACGCCCGACGAGAGCCGTCGGGGGTGTCGAAGAAGGAGGCCGAGCATGCACGGGGGACTGCCGATGATCGGGATCAGCGTGCTGGTGTACGGCGCGGTGGGGGCCGTCGTCATAGCGCGTGAGGGGGCACGGCGCCTTCGGCGACGCCGGCAGGGCCATGAGACCGGTGCGGGTGCGAAGCGGGGGGTGGGCGCATGCGCAGCGGCGTCACGGTGATCATTCCGGCACACGACGAGGAAGCGGGGCTGCCCGCCACACTCGAATCGGTTCTCGGGCAGACGATTCCGGCGGAACGGGTCATCGTCGTCGATGACGCCTCCCGTGACCGGACGGGCGAGGTGGCCCGCCGGTACGGCGTCGAAGTGCTGCGTCCGCCTCGGAACCTGGGCAGCAAAGCCCGGGCTCAGAACTACGCGTTGCCTCACTGCACCAGCGAACTGGTGCTGGCGGTCGACGCCGACACCGTCCTGGCGCGGGACTACATCGAGCGGATCACTCCCGCGTTCGACGATCCTGAGGTGGTCGTTGCGGCGGGGAACGTCCAGACGCGCTTCGCCCGGACGGTGTGGGAACGCGGCCGTTCGGTGGAGTACCTCTTCGGATTCCACTGGCACAGGCCCATCCAGCAGCGTGCCGACAGCCCGATGGTGTGCTCCGGTTGCTGTTCGGTCTTCCGCAGAAGGGTGCTGGCGGACTTCGGTGGCTTCCCAGAGCGGACGATCGTGGAGGACATGGACTTCACCTGGTCACAGCAGATCGCCGGGCGGCGGGCGCGCTACGTCAGTGATGCGGTCGCTTGGGCTGCGGATCCGGAGACGTTGCTCTATCTGCGAAAGCAGGTGTGGCGTTGGATGGCGGGCTTCTGTCAGAACGTCCGCATTCACACAGGGCAGTTGATCGTGCGGAAGCCGATGCTCGCCGTGTGGGTGCTGCTGGCTCTGCTGGAGATTCTCACCGCGCCGCTGTGGTGGAGTGCGCCGTTCGTCCTCACGCTCGCCTTGGACCGTCCTGTCCTGCCCACGGTGTCGTGGTGGCTCAGCGCGGAGCTCCTCTTCACGTTGCCGCCACTGGTGTACGCAGCACGCAGGCGCAGACTCTCGCTGAGGGGCGTGCTGTTCAACATCCCCTGCGTCTATCCGGCCAAGCTGGTGAACCTCTGGTACGCGTGGAAAGCTGTCGTCGTGGAGCTCGTTCTCGTGCCGCTCCGGCTCTCCAAGGGGCTGACCGTCTATGAGAAGGGGAGAGGGCCGACGGCTCCCTCGCCCGGCCTGTCGACGAGGGCAAGTCCCGCCTAGTTCAGGCGAGTTCGGTGGAGGGGCGGTCCCGCTCGGCGGTGCGAGAGACGGAGGTGCGGGAGTGGTGCGAGCGGCAGTCCGGCTCTGGCCGCTCGCCGATGATGCCCACGGTGGCCCGCTTCCGGAAAGCGTTCATCGCTCAATGCGGTGATGGCTGCCGGGGTTGGTCTGGCGAGACCTTACGGATCGCTGACACACGGGCTTCGGCAGGAGGTTCGCGACGAATCCAGTCGTAGCGTGGCGTCATGCGTGTACTGGTCACAGGCGGGGCGGGATTCATCGGCTCTCACATCGTCTCCGTGCTGGAGGCGGCCGGGCATGAGCCCGTCGTCCTCGACACGGCAGCGGGAGAGGGGGGATTCAGAGGCGACGTCCGGGATGCCGAGACGGTCGGAAGGGCCCTTGACGGGGTCGATGCCGTCTGTCACCAGGCGGCGATGGTCGGTCTGGGCAAGGGCTTCGAGGATGCCTCCGCCTACGTCGCCAACAACGACCTCGGCACTGCCGTGCTGCTCGAGCAGATGGCCGCGGCAGGAGTGGACAAGCTGGCCCTGGCCGGGTCGATGGTGGTGTACGGAGAGGGCCGGTACAGCTGTCGGGTGCACGGGGTGGTGCGGCCCGGTCCCCGGTCCGTGCCGGACCTGGACAACTTCCGCTTCGAACCGCCCTGTCCGCTCTGCGGCGCAGCGCTGGACTCCGAGCTCGTCGGGGAGGACGCCCCCGTCGACCCTCGGAACGTCTACGCCACGACGAAACTGGCGCAGGAGCACCTGGCGGCCTCCTGGGCGCGTGCCACCGGTGGCCGAGTCATCAGCTTGCGCTATCACAACGTCTACGGCGACGGGATGCCGCGTGACACCCCCTACGCGGGTGTGGCCTCCTTCTTCCGTTCCTCGCTCGAGCGAGGCCTGTCACCTCGTGTCTTCGAGGACGGGGCACAGCGGCGGGACTTCATCCACGTCGACGACGTGGCGAGGGCGAACCTGGTCGCGCTGGACGCTCTGGCAGACCGTCCCGAGGGCGAACTGCGGGCCTACAACACCGGCAGCGGAGTGCCGCACACCGTCGGGGAGATGGCGCATGAACTGGCCGAGGCCTTCGGTGGACCCAAGCCGGTCGTGACGGGGGAGTACCGCCTGGGGGATGTACGCCACATCACCGCTTCCTCCGAGCGCTTCCACCGGGAGCTCGGATGGCGCGCCCGCGTCGGGTTCGCCGACGGCATGGCGCGGTTCGCGAACGACCAACTCGCCCCGGGCGCGGGGACGGCGGAGATGGCGACGCGCTGAACGACGCGCCGGCAGAGATCCAAGCGCAAAGGCCGTGCCCCAGCCCCGAGTCCGGGGCACGGCCCGCGCCACTCGCTGCCGGTCAGTGCGCCCCGGGAAGTGTGACCTCGAACCGGCAGCCTCCCGGCACATTGCGCACTGCCGCCCGCCCCCGGTGGGCCTCGACGATCCCCCGCACGATCGCCAGCCCCAGCCCGGCACCACCCGGCGGTGTACGGGCGTTGGTGCCCCGCCAGCCGGTGTCGAAGACCCGCGGCAGGTCGTCCGCCGGTATGCCGCCGCAGCCGTCGGTGACGCTCAGCACCACTCCGTCGGCCACCTGCCGGGCCCCGACGGCGACGGTGCCGTCGGCCGGCGTGCGATGGATGGCGTTGACCAGAAGGTTCGCTAGTACGCGAGTCATCTCCTTGCCGTCCACCTCCACCGGGACCTGCTCCACGCCGTCGTCGGCCAGCAGCACGCCCCTCTCGGTGGCCAGGGCGTCCGCTCCCGCGATGGCGTCGCTGACAAGGTCGTAGACCGACATCCGGGTGGGTGCGAGGGTCAGCGAACCCGCCTGGATGCGGGAGAGTTCGAAGAGGTCGCCGACCATTCCGGACAGCCGCTCCACTTCGCCGCGTATCTGACGGTGATAGCGCGCCGGGTCCAGCGCTATGCCGTCCTCCAGCGCCTCGGCCATCGCTCGCAGCCCTGCCAGCGGCGAACGCAGGTCGTGCGAGATCCAGGCCACGAGCTCACGCCGCGACGCCTCGAGGGCCCGCTCACGCTCTCGTGAGGCGACGAGTCTGGCGCTGGAATCGGCCAATTGACGGGAGAGGGAGGCCAGTTCGGCGGGCATGGGCGTCGCCGGTTCGACGTAGCCGACGCTTCGGACACCGGGCGGTGCGTCACCGAACTCGGTGTCCACCGCAGCTGCGTCGCCCGCGTCTCCCAGTGCCCGCGCCGCCTGCTCCAACGCGCGATGCCCGCCGATCACCCAGCGGGCGAGCAGAAGTGCGGTCACGGTTGCGGTGACGGCGGCCATCGCGCACACGGTGGTGACCACGCCCAAGTCGTGCTTGTTCAGCAGCATCGCCCAGGCGACCGACAGCGTCCCCGCGAGCATCGAACCGACCGCGACGGCGGTCAGCACCGCCAGCGAGACGGCGACGGAACGGCGTCTCAGAGCCCGCAGTGCGATCAGTCCGGCCAGCCCGACGGCGGCCGCGCCCAGTGCCGCGTAGAGCGCGATGAACAGCAGATCACGCATCACGACCCCCACCACTGTCGTCGAAGCGGTAGCCGACTCCCCACACCGTCATGATCAGACGGGGATGCGCCGGATCGGTCTCGACCTTGTGCCGGAGCCGTCGCACATGAACGGTCACCGTCGACAGGTCGCCGAAGTCCCAGCCCCACACGTCCGTCATCAGCTCCTCGCGCCCGAAGGCCCGCCCCGGATGCCGCAGGAAGTGCGCCAGCAGGTCGAATTCGCGCAGCGTGAGGGCGAGGGGGCCGCGGGCGTCGAAGACGGTACGGGCGTCGGGGTCGAGCGTGATGCCCCCGCCGCTGAGCAGGGGGCCACCCGGAGGCGGCGCTCCCGCCCGGCGCAGCACCGACTCGACGCGCAGGACGAGTTCGCGGGGGCTGAAGGGCTTCGTCACGTAGTCGTCGGCTCCGACCTCGAGGCCGAGGATGCGATCCTCCTCGTCGCCGCGGGCCGTCAGCATCACCACCGGTACGGGCCTCTCCTCGCGCAGCTTCCTGCACACCTGGAGGCCGTCGAGGCCGGGAAGCATCAGATCGAGCACCACGAGATCGGGTGGTGCCGCGTGAGCACGGGCGAGTGCGTCGACGCCGTCGGCGGCGCGGTCGACCACGAAGCCGGACCGGTCGAGATAACCGGCCACGACTTCCGTCACCGTCGGGTCGTCGTCCACGACCAGGACTCTGCGGGGCGGTGGCGACTGCTGCGTTCGCATACGGAGGAGTCTTGCACCGGACCAGGTGGCGGGGCCCTGCCGAGGCCGGGCCAGCGGCCGGATGTCAGTGTTCTGTAAGGTGCGTCGGTCCCTTATGTCCGTTCTGGGTTCGTAGGGTGAGGCAGATGAACAACTCCCCGTCATGGCAGGGGGACCTCGTTCTCCCCTGCCTCAATGAGGCCGAAGCGCTGCCGTGGGTGCTGGAGCGAGTTCCGGCCGGATGGCGCGCGATCGTGGTGGACAACGGTTCGAGCGACGGTTCCGCCGACATCGCCCGGGCGCACGGTGCCACCGTCGTGCACGAGGAACGCCGAGGGTTCGGAGCGGCCTGTCACGCTGGGCTGACGGCCGCCGAGGCTGAGTTCGTGGCCTTCTGTGACTGCGACGCCACGCTCGATCCAGGTGCGCTGACTCGCGTCTCCCACCCCGTTCGTACGGGCTCGGCGGACCTTGTACTGGCGAGGCGACGCCCCACCGCGCGCGGTGCGTGGCCGGTGCACGCCCGGCTGGGCAATCACGCGCTGTCGCGCATGGTCCGGCGCCGGACCGGAGTCCGTCTCCATGACCTGGGGCCGCTGCGCGCCGCACGGCGCACGGCGCTCCTGGACCTCCAGTTGAGCGACCGTCGCAGCGGATACCCCCTGCAGATGGTGGTGCGTGCAGCGGACGCGGGCTGGCGGATCACCGAGACGGAGATCGACTACCTGCCTCGTACGGGGAAGTCCAAGGTGACCGGCACCTGGCTCGGCACGTGGCATGCGGTGCGTGACATGCAGGCGGTGCTTCGATGACGGGCCGCCACACGGGCAGTCCCCTCGGACCGCCCACCGCTGACATGTATCCGCGCCTCGCTGCCTCCCGGGGTGCGGCGCCGGCACCCGGCGCCGCACCCCGGCCGGAGCCGGCATCGTCTCCGACGACGGTGCTCGTGATCGCGAAGGAGCCCGTCCCGGGCCGGGTCAAGACCCGTCTGACGCCGCCCTACCGGCCCGAGGAGGCCGCTCAACTCGCGGAAGCCGCACTGGCGGACACCCTGGACACGGTCCTGCGCGTACCTGCGCACCGGCACGTGCTGGTGCTGGCCGGACGGCCGGGAAGCTGGCTGCCGAACGGCTTCGAAGTGGTGCCGCAGGCCGAGGGCGGCCTGGACATACGGATCGCTGCCGCCTTCGCCCTGTGCGACGGGCCCGCCCTGCTGATCGGCATGGACACCCCGCAGATCACCACAGGCCACCTGTCGCCGGTGACGAGCACCCATGCATGGGACGACTGCGACGCGTGGTTCGGACCGGCTGAGGACGGTGGCTTCTGGGCGCTCGCCATGGCCCGGCCTGACCCCTCTCTGGTGCGCGGGGTGCCGATGTCGACGGACCGTACGGGCAGCGTGCAGCGGCAACGCCTCGTGGACGCGGGCCTGTCCGTACGCGACCTGCCCGTGCTTCGCGACGTGGACACCGCATCCGATGCCGCGCAGATCGCCGCACAGACCCGTGGACGCTTCGCCGCCGTACACGCGAACCTGGCTCGGGCGGTGGCACGGTGAGCGCACCGGCGCTGCCCTGGTGTGCCGACAGGGACCCTTACGCCGACGCGCTCCGGGCCGGCCGCGGGCCGCTCTTCCTGCGCCGTACGGACGGCTGGCTCCTGCCCCTGGAGGTGGAGCGCTGGCTCCGGACCGGCCGCCTGTTCCTTGGCGCTGGTCCCTGCCAGGGCGAAGACCAGAGT
>NZ_JACBXA010000133.1 GCF_013870515.1 Streptomyces albidus (ex Kaewkla and Franco 2022)
GTCACGGCCGTCGCACCCGTCGCACCCGTCGCATCCGGAAACGCAGCGTCAACGCCCGGCGACGAACCGTCGACAGATTCGCGTCCGCTCGCCCGCCTGCGGCCCGGGCCTGCCGTCCACCTGGCGAACAGAGGTTGTGCCCTCGCAGACCGAAGGTACGGTGGGGGCCGAAAATGCCCCTGCCGGCCATGGGTGCCGCCGTCCTGCCGATCCGACGGCCGCTGCTCCCGAGGCAGGCCGATATCGGCGGAACGCGCGAGTGCAGCCAGACTCTGGAACGTACGACGCCCGACGCCGGACGATCCCGAGAGGCAATGAGCTTGACGAGCGAGACCGGCACGATGCTGCGTGAGTTCCTTCGATCACCCATCGACACCGGCGCAGTGGCGCCGAGCTCCCGCAGACTCGGAACAGCGGTGACGGCGCCCGTGCCCGAACTCGGCCACCCGGTCGTGGTGGAGCTCGGCCCGGGAACCGGTGCGTTCACGGGCATCATCCAGGAGCTGCTCGGCGGACGGGGCCGGCACCTGGCGATAGAGATCAACCCTCAGCTCGCGGAGATGCTGCGCGATCGCTTCCCGTACGTCGAGGTGCTCACCGAGCAGGCGGCGGCGCTGCCCCGGCTGCTGGCCGAGCGCGGCCACGAGAAGGCGGACGTCGTCGTCAGCGGACTGCCGTGGGCGTCCTTCCCCAGCACGGTCCAGTACGAGACCCTCTCGGCGATCAGGGAGGTGCTCGCGCCGGACGGCGCCTTCACGACGTTCGGCTACGTCCACGCGATGCGGCTCGCCTCCGCGCTGCGCTTCCGCAGGATGATGCGTGAGGCCTTCGAGGAGGTCGTCGCGGGCCGCACCGTGTGGGGCAACCTGCCGCCCGCCTTCGTCCTGCACGGCAGGCGCCCTCGGGCTGTGACTCCCACCGGTGCGCCCCACCCCCTCGCCCCGCACCGCCCGGTCCGGCTGCTGGCCGAAGACCACTGAGGCCGGGAGCCCTACGGCACTGAAGACCGACGCCCGGCCGCTCCCCTCCCCGTTCTGCGGGAGGTGGAGCGGCCGGGCGCTGTCGTGTCACCAGTCGTGGACGGTGCCGTCCGCGAGCCGGTTCACGGGCAGGTAGGCCGGCTCGTACGGGAATCGGGCTGCCGCATCCGTGTCGAGGTCGACGCCCAGGCCCGGGGCGCCGGACGGGTGCAGAAGCCCCTCCTCGAAGGTGTAGGAGGTGCGGAAGACCTCCAGGGTGTCCGGCGAGTGCCGCATGTACTCCTGGATGCCGAAGTTGTGCACCGCGAGATCCAGGTGCAGGGCCGCCGCCATGCCCACCGGGGAGATGTCGGTGGGTCCGTGCAGGCCGGAGCGGATGCCGTAGACGGCGGCCATGTCCAGCAGCTTCTTCATGGCGGTGACGCCGCCGGTGTGGGTCACCGCTGAGCGCACGTAGTCGATCAGGCGCTCGCTGAGCAACGTCGTGTAGTCGTGCACCGAGTTGAACACCTCGCCGATGGCCAGCGGCGTTGTGGTGTGCTGACGGATCAGGCGCAGCGCCGCCTGGTCCTCGCCGGGCGTCGCGTCCTCCAGCCAGAACAGGTCGTACGGCTCCAGCGACTTGCCCAGCTTCGCCGCCTGGATGGGCGTCATCCGGTGATGCCCGTCGTGCAGCAGGGGCAGCTCGGGCCCGAACTCCTCGCGTACCGCCTCGAAGACGCTGGGCACGTGCCGCAGGTAGGCCCGGGTGTCCCAGGTCTCCTCCACCGGCAGGGCGGGGCCTTCCGCCGAGCGGCGTGCAGGCTCGTAGTCGTACCGCTCGCCGGAGCCCGCGGTGGACGCGGCCACCCCGTAGACGGAGTCCAGTCCGGGGATGCCGGTCTGCACGCGGATGGCGCGATAGCCGTCCTCGAGGTGGGCGCGCACGGAGTCGAGGAGCTCCGGGATGTCACGGCCCGAGGCGTGTCCGTAGGCGAGGGCTCCGCGCCGGCTCGCGCCGCCCAGGAGCTGGTACAGCGGCATGCCCGCGGCCTTGGCCTTGATGTCCCACAGGGCGGTGTCGACAGCCGCGATGGCGGCCATCGTGACCGGGCCGCGCCGCCAGTACGCGCCCCGGTAGAGGTACTGCCAGGTGTCCTCGATGTTGCGGGCGTCGCGGCCGATCAGCAGCGGGACGACGTGGTCGCGCAGGTAGGAGGCGACTGCCAGCTCGCGGCCGTTGAGGGTGGCGTCGCCCAGACCGGTGACGCCGTCGGCTGTCACCAGGCGCAGCGTGACGAAGTTGCGTCCGGGGCTGGTGACGACGGTCTCGGCGGACTCGATCTTCATGTGGCGCGGATCCTTCCCTGTTCGCGGGCGGGGCCCACGGCCTCGCGGCCCGGGCCCCGTCCCGTCTTGCTCAACCTGTCAGTTCGGCGACGAGGACGCCGTACGGGGGCAACTCCACCTTGCCGAGTTTCCCTCCGTCCAGGCTGACGAGTGTGCCGGTCCTCACCACGGGCTCGGCCGTCGTCGCCTCCTCGTGCTGGCTGACGAACCAGACGAAGTCGCGTCCGTCCTCGTGGGTCATGCGTCCCACCAGTACGCGTGGATCGTCCACGGTCACCTCCGGCGTGAGGTCCGACTCGGCGGCGAGCGCCGCGTAGAGCCGCCACGTCGGCTCGGGGTTCACACGCGGTGTGCGGGCGGCCATGTGCTCGATCGGGTACGTGCACAGGATCAGCGATCCCGTGCCAACCCGGTGGCGCAGCAGGGCCGGACGGCCGTGCGCGTCGGTCGCGACGACCTCGGCGCCGTCGGGCTCGACGGGCAGGAATGCGCGTGAGTTCTCCGTGCCGGCGACGGTGAAGACCAGTTCCTCGCCCGCCGCGATGCCGCCGAAGTCCTGCTGGAAGACCATGCGGAACTCGTCGTCCTCGATGGGGTCGACGAGCCCGTAGCGCAGCTTCTTCACCACGCCGAAGGTCTCGTCCAGGTTGGGCCACCACGGCCCTCGCTGATTCATGTGCTCGCCCACGCAGTACGAGGCGTAGACGGTGGCGCCCGCGTGGGCGAGACGCCGTAGTTCGCTCCACGTGGGCGCGGTGAGCTGCTTCGCCGACGGCAGCAGATACAGGTCGCAGTCGCCGGGGAGCCCGTCCGCCTCCCTGGCGACGCCGACGCCCAGGTCCGCCTCGCGGGCGGCCACGTACGCCTGACGCGTGTGGGCGAGCACGCTGGTGGCGTCCTCGGGCTGGGTGAAGGGGTAGCGCTTCTCCAGGAAGGAGGAGACGACGATGGCCGCGCGCGCGTCCGGACGCGTGAGACGGGCGGCGTCGGTGCGCTCCAGGACCTCCGTGAACCGCTTGACCTCGCGCAGCTGTTCCTTGGGCCGGCCCTCGGAGTCGGTGATGCCGAAGTGCATCTCGAACGGGTGGTGGCTGTAGGGCTCCTGGCCCTCGATCGCGTCGTAGTCGGTGTTGTTCCAGGGGATCCAGCCGGTGGCGCCGGCGAGCAGCGTGTTGTGCAGGGTCTGCCGGTAGTAGTGCGCGGCGTTCTCCTCGGAGACGTAGTCCGAGGTGAGCCCGAACTCCTCCATGATCACCGGCTTTCCGCCGATGTCGAGCAGTTCGCAGACGAAGGCGGCACCCAGGTGCTGGCGGACCTCGTCGGTCTCCATGCGGTAGACGTGCGGGCCGTGGAAGTCGATGAGCCCTTCCAGGTCCCGGATGCGGAAGCCGTTGTCCGCGCCGGACGTCTCCACGCCCCAGGCGCCGTCGCCGATGGAGACGGGCTGGGTCGCTCCGGTGGAGCGGACGGCGTCGGTCATGGTCCGGGACCAGGCGGTCACCGCGTCGGCGTCCAGGGTGCCGATGCCGCGGGAGGGCCAGTCGGCGTAGATGGGGATCTCGTTCGTCAACAGCCAGCCGGCGACGGCACGGTGGTCCTTCCACCGTGCGGTCGTCTCGCGTACGTACCACTCCTGCTGGGCGACGAAGGAGGCGTCGCTGAAGATGTCGCGGCCGTCGCGCCAGGAGGGGTCCCAGTTCTGGCCGGACATGTGGCCGACGATGAAGGTGGGGATGGTGTGCATGTCGAGCGCGGCGTGCCGGTCCAGGAAGTCGTCGTACCGCTCGAGCATCGCCGGGTCGAGGGTGTTCTCCTGCGGCATGAAATCGGGCCAGTAGAGGAAGCTGCGGGTGAGGGTGACACCGTGCTCGCGCATGGTGCGCAGTTCTTCCTCGACCACCTCGGCGTCGTAGTTGCGCCACATCAGGGGTCCGCCGGTGCGCGACCAGTAGTTGACTCCGACCCACAGCTGCGGGTGGCCCTCGGGGGTGGTGAGTTTCGCGGAGTTGCGCTGCATGCGCTGCCCTTCCTCGTGCTGCTCGCGACTGCGACGACCGCCCTCCGGTATATCGTTTAACTTCATTGCTGTCGACCCATTGTCTCGGCTTCTTAGTCGCTGCTACGGTCCGCTGCCATCCCGAGTAGAACGTTTAACTCGGTGGCCGGACGGTCGTACGGAAGGGAGAGGCGATGAATCTTCGGTGGGCGGCGTGCTGTTGCGCCGCCGTCATGACACTTGCTTCAGGGTGCGGAGGGCCTCTCGACCCGAAGACGGACGACCCCGAAACCATCGTCGTCCACAGCAGGTTCGCGCCCGGCACGTCCGGTGCCGACGTCTACGCCGCCGCCGTGCGGGAGTTCGAACGCGAGAACCCCGGGACGCATGTGAAGAACGTCTACAGCGCGGACGACATCTTCAACGTCTTCGAGACGGCGCGGCTGGCCGACAAGGAGGCCGACGTGATGCTCGTGAACCTCTACGACAAGTCCTTCTCCTGGACGGAACTCGGCGCCACTCTGCCCGTCAACAAGTACCTCAAGGAATGGAACCTCACCGACCGCGTGCGTCCCGGCGCCCTCAAGGCCTGGACCGACAGCGAGGGCCGCGTGCGCGGCTTCCCCTGGATGGGATTCAACTGGCCGGTCCTGTTCAACACCGAGCTGCTGGCGAAGGCAGGCATCAAGGAGATACCGCAGACGCTGCCCGCGCTGCGCAAGACGGTGAAGGCGCTGCGGGCGAAGAACATCACTCCCATGGCCATCGGCGGCAACGACTGGTCGGGGCAGAAGCTGCTGATGCAGATCATGCAGGGCTACATGGAACCGCCCGTCGCCAAGCGGGTGTTCGCCAAGGCGGGCTTCTGCGCCGAGCCGCAGGCCATGCACGGCCTGAAGCTGTTCGCACAGCTGCGGGAGCTGGGCCTGTTCGGCAAGGGGGCCCAGGGCTTCACAGCCGACGAGATGAACGCCGAGTACTTCAGCGAGCGCGCGGCCATGATGTCGGCCCTCACCTCCACGATCGCCGCCGTGCCCAAGGGAGTCGGCAGCCGTACCGAGGTCGGCGGCTTCCCGATGCCCGAGGACGGCGAGTACAGCAAGCCGTCCGTCTATACGGGCGCCACCTCGACCGGCATCTGGATCACGCCCAACGGACGGAAGAAGATCGGCAAGGTCGAGAAGCTCGTGAAGTTCCTCTACCGCAAGAGCTCCGTACAACGGTTCATCGACGACAGCGGATTCGCCCTCGGCCTGCGCGAGCAGAAGGGCTCGGCCAAGTTCCCGCTGGTGACCAAGTCGAACCGGGTCTCCGAGGGGGAGGACGTCGAGCGTGTGGTCATGCCCGACAGCCTCGTCCCCGCCGCGGCGTCCGCACCGCTGAACAGGGCGACCTCCATCGCCTTCTCCCCCGGCGCGAGTCCGCAGAAGATCTGCCGCGCCCTCGACGTCGCTTACCGAAGCTGAGGGGTTGAGAACCGCCATGGCGACAACCACGATTCCCGGCGCTCCGGCCTCCCATGACCTGCCGGGCGACGCGAAGGAACCCCGGACCCGTACTCAGCGCGCGCCCCGCACCACCGTGATGGCGGTGCCCGCACTCATCTGGTACGCGGTGTTCATGATCGGCCCGATCGGGGCCATCTTCGTCATCTCGGTGCTGAGCTGGCCGGGGATGCTCGCCCGCGTCGGCTTCGCGGGCCTGGGCAACTACCGCGCCGTGCTCTCCGATCCGCTGTTCTGGTCGGCGGTGGAGAACAGCGCGATCCAACTCGCCGTCGCCGTACCGGTGATGATCGTCGGCGCGTTCATGCTCGGCTACCACATCTCGACCAGGCCGCGCGGCCACCAGGTGCTGCGCGTCATCGTCTTCACTCCCGCCCTCATCTCGGCCTCGGCCAAGGCGATGATCTTCTACGGGCTCTTCGCGCCCCGCGGCATGATCAATCACCTGCTGTCGGCCGTCGGGCTGGACGGGCTGACCCACACCTGGCTCGCCGACACCTCGACGGCTTTCGCCTGCATCATCGTCATCGACATCTGGGCCGGCATCGGCTACACGGCGACGCTGTACGCCGCGCGGCTCTCGGCCGTACCGGAGTCGGTGTACGAGGCGGCCGAGCTGGACGGCGCCGGGCACTGGCGGCGCATGTGGGGCATCGCCTTCCCCATGGTCAAGGACTACGTCGGCGTGACGGTGATGCTCCAGTTCCTCTGGACGCTCTTCACCTCGGCACAGAACGTGCTGCTGCTGACGCAGGGCGGGCCCGGCAACGCGTCGACGAACCTCTCCTTCCTCGTCTACCAGAAGGCGTTCCTGCAGTCCGACCTCGGCTACAGCCAGGCCGCGGGTGTGCTGCTGTTCGTCTTCGGTCTGATCGGCATGCTCGCCATCCGGCGGGTCTTCCGGCAGTCGTACTGATCGCTCCGACTCACCGACGGATCACGGGACTTGCCATGATCGCTACAGCTTCCGCACCGGCCCCTTCGCCGGCCCCACCCGCCCGGCGCGGCCGACGCAGGACGGGCGGTGCCGGGCGCACCGCGGCCCAAGTGTGCGCCTGGCTCTACGCCTTGATGCTCCTGCTTCCGCTCTACTACCTGCTCGTCTCCTCCTTCAAGACCAACGCGCAGATCTTCTCCTCACCGCTGAGCCCGCCCACTTCGCTGTCCTTCGAGAAGTTCGCCTCGGCGGTGAGCGACGCACGCCTCGACCTGGCCATCCTCAACTCGCTGATCGTCACGGTGAGTTCACTGATCGTCGTCCTCGTGCTCGCGCTGCCTGCCTCGTACGCGCTCGCGCGGGCCGACGGCAGGGCGGCGGCCGTCATCGAACGCGCCTTCTCGCTCGGCTTCCTCATCCCGACGTTCGCCGCGCTCGTGCCCACCTTCCTGCTCGCCGCGCAGCTCGACCTCTTCCACACCCGTACGTTCCTGATCCTCTTCATGCCGGCGACGTCACTGCCGCTGGCCGTCGTTCTGCTGACGCAGTTCATGCGCACGGTGCCGCTGGAGGTGGAGGAGGCGGCACGCATGGACGGTGCCGGCAGCCTGACCATCCTCATCCGCGTCTATCTGCCCATGGTGGTGCCGGGGATCGCGACCGTGGGGATCCTCAGCTTCCTCACGTACTGGAACGAGTACCTGTACTCCCTCGTCCTCATCGGACCCGACCGCGCACAGCGCACCATCCAGGTCGCGGTGCCGACCCTGCGCTCGCCGCTCGAGACCGATTTCGGCATTCTCGCTGCTGGTACCGTGGTGACCCTTCTGCCCGTCTACGTCGCCTACGCGTTCCTTCAGCGCCGCATGGAAGGCGCCATGATCGGCAGCGCGGTCAAGATTTGAGCAACGTACGGCACGGGGTGCAAGGAGAACGCATGGCCCGGGGGAAGGGCTCCGGAAAGGCGACCATCACCGATGTGGCGGCTGTGGCCGGTGTTTCGGTGGCCGCCGTCTCGAAAGTGATCAACGGCAAGGGCGGCATCTCGGAGCCGACGCGTCAGCGCGTCCTCGCCGCCGCCGACAAGCTCCAGTGGTCTCCGTCGGCCGCCGCCGTGGCGCTGCGCGGCGCCCGTACACGTGCGCTGGGCATGGTCGTGGGCCGCGCCGCGGACCTGCTGACCGCCGACCCGCACTTCGCCCTGCTGATCTCCGGCATCGAGAGCGAACTCGCCCCGCTCGACTACGGCTTGCTGCTGCACATAGTGGGCGAGGAGCCGGAGGCGGAGGTACGGGCGTACCGCAGGCTCGCCGAGGAGCGCCGCGTGGACGGGGTGATCCTCACCGAGAGCCGCATCGGGGACCCCCGCTTCGACCTGGTGCGACGGCTGCGGCTGCCGGCGGTGCTGGTCGGACGGCCGTGGCAGGAGGACCCGATCCCGCACGTGCAGGCCTCGGGGCAGGACGCGGGGCTGCGCGAGGCGATCAACCACCTTGTGGAGATGGGGCACAGCCGCATCGCATACGTCTCGGGCCCCGAGGACCGCGTGCACACCGTCTACCGGCGGCAGGTCGTCGAGTCGTGCCTCGCCGAGCACGGGCTGCGGGCAAGTCACATCGTGGTGGCCGAGTTCACCGCCCAGGACGCGGTGGAGGCCGTGACACGCATGGCGGAACCGGCCGCGGAGAGGCCCACGGCGATCCTCTTCGGCAACGACACCATGGCCGTCGCGGGCATCAACGCCGCACGCAGGCTCGGGCTGGACGTCCCCGGCGATCTGTCCGTGATCGGCTACGACGACCTGCCGCTGGGCGAGATCGTCTATCCCCGGCTGACCACCGTGAACCATGACGTCGAGCAGCTGGGCAAGGCCGCCGCCGCCGAACTGCTGGGACAGCTGGAGGAGAGAGGCGCCGGCGAAGTGGCGGCGCCACGACCCCCTCGGCTGGTCGTCCGCGAGTCGACGGGGCCCCCTCCGGCGGGCCCTTCGTCCTGACGGCTCCCCGGCTCCGCTCGCTACTTGTGCGTGACCTTCGCGACGGCCCGGTCCTCGGCGATGGCGGTGAACTCGACGGTGAGCTTGTTCATTTCGAGGGTGCCCTCGCTCTTGCCGAGAGTGCCGCTGCACGAGCCGTTCGTACAGGTCGTGGACGAGGTCTCCGTACCCTCGGAAGCCATCGAGACCTGCCCGCCGCTGAAGAGCGCCGTCCAGCTGATCACACGGCCCTCGATCTTCTGAATGCTGAACTCGTCGATGCCGTAGGAGGATCCGGGGCGGAGCTTGTCCCCCTTGGAGAGCTCCACCTCGCAGTCACCGTCGTCGCAGGCGCCGGTGTCGGTGCCGTCGGCAGCCTTGGGCAGACCCGTGGGGCTCTTCGACGGGGAGGCCGGCTTGCCGCCGCCCTTCTTCTCCTTGCCCGCCGAACCGCCCTTGCCGTCGGACGACTTGTCGCCCTGTGCCGCCTTGCGGCCCTTGTCAGACCCCTCGGCCGGCGATCCGTCACCGTCCCCGCACGCGGTGAGGCCCGTGAGCAAGGTGAGCGTGAGCGCAGCCGCGTACAGATTCCGGCGCATCGTGATCCCCCGTGTCCATGCCCGGCCGGTGGATGCCGGCCGGACTCTCAACTCCCGTTCAGCTGCGCACGATAGCGGCCCCGGGCACCCGCCGCGCCGGGAAGGGGCAGGCGAGGTGACGGCGTCTCAGGTGTTGACCCGCATCTCGAACCACGTCGTCTTGCCTCGTGGCAGAAGGTCGACCCCCCAGCGGTCGGAGAGCGTGTCGACGAGGAAGAGCCCTCGCCCGCTCGTGTCGAGACCGTGCACGGGGAGGAGGCAGGGAAGGCCCCGGGAGGGATCGCGCACCTCGATGCGGATCCATCCGCGGCGGTGCATCATCCGCAGCCCGAAGACGTGCGCGCCGGTGTGGCGCACCGCGTTGCCGACGAGTTCGGAGACGAGAAGGACCGCGTCGTCCGTCAGCGGCGCGGACAGCCCCCAGTGCGACTGAAGGACGATGCGGGCGAGCCGGCGGGCGCTGCTCGCGGACTCGGGGCGGTTGGGAAGGCACACCTCGTCGATCGTCGGGTCGCCGACGAGGTCAAGGATTTCGCCGGCGATGTCGTCGCTCGCCGGCTCTCCGGGGACTTCTGGCACCCGCTCTGTCACGCCCGCCACTTCTCCCTGTCCCGCCATGGCCACCATCATGGCGGGAGCTGGGGAGTTGTGTGGCTGTTCAACAGGATCCCAATTTCCGGAATCAGTTGTTCCGCCCTGACGCCGGGTCATGCGCCGGCACCGGACGGATCCGGCGACGGCGCCCGCCACCAGGCACGACACCACTGGGAGACGTGACCACGCCGGGCGGTGAACCATCCCTCGCCGCAAGCCGATCGAGTTCCGGTTCATTCCCCCACAAGGTGGGGCGCACACGGGAGGCACCGTGCGCCACCCCATGCCACCCCACCCCGTCGCGTGCTGTCCGGTGCAACGACCGCCGTTGAACCGTCAGTTGGACGCGCCGCTGGAGGTGTCAGTTGAACTTGGCCTTGCCGGGGCCCTCCTCGACGAAGCTGCGCATCCCCGTCGTGCGGTCCTCGGTCGCGAACAGCCCGGCGAACCAGTTGCGTTCGACGGCCAGACCGGAGTCGATGTCCGTCTCCAGCCCCACGTCGACGGACTCCTTGGCGGCACGCAGCGCGATCGCAGGGCCCGCGGCCAACTGCGAGGCCCACTGCAGGGCTTGCTCGTACACCTCCTCGTCCGGGACGACGCGGTCGACCAGGCCCATCAGCAGCGCCTCGGGCGCCTTCACCTGACGCCCGGTGAAGATGAGGTCCTTCGCCTTGGACGGGCCCACCAGACGCGAGAGCCGCTGGGTGCCGCCGGCGCCGGGGATGAGGCCCAGCAGGATCTCCGGCTGGCCGAGCTTCGCCCGCTCACCAGCGATCCGGATGTCGGCGCACAGCGCCAACTCGCAGCCGCCGCCCAACGCGTAGCCGGTGACCGCGGCCACGACGGGCTTGGGGATGCGGGCCACCGCGGTGAAGGAGTCCTGCAGCGCCTTGGACCGCACGACCATGGCCGCATGGTCCATGGCCTGCATCTCCTTGATGTCCGCGCCGGCGGCGAAGACCTTCTCACCGCCGTAGATCACGACGGCGCGCACGTCCTCCCGTACGGTCGCCTCCTCGGCGAGCTCGCGCAGCCGGTCCTGAGTGGCGATGTCCAGGGCGTTCATCGGGGGACGGTCCAGGCGGAGCGTGCCGACGCCGTCGGCGACTTCGAGATTCACAGTCATGGGGGAAGGTTAACGGCCGTTACGCACGTGGCTCCCGGTGCTGTTGCTCACAGCACCGGGAGCCACGTCAGCTCTCAGCAGGTCTCCGGCCTCCAGGGCGAGGAGACGCCCTATTCCTGCTTCGCCTTCCACTTGTCCCAGTCCATGTTCCAGCCGTTGAGGCCGTTGTCCGGCTGGACCGTCTTGTCCTTGGAGTTCTTGATCTCCACGACGTCGCCGATGATCGACTCCTTGAAGAACCAGGCGCCAGGCGTGCCCTTGTCGCCCCCGCCCTTCTTGTCGAAGAGCCCGACACAGCCGTGACTTCCGTTGACCTGCCCGAACGAGGACTGCGGCAGCCAGTAGTTGCCGTGGATGAAGGTGCCCGAGGTGGACAGGCGCATGGCGTGCGGTACGTCCTTGATGTCGTATCCGCCCGCTTCCTCCTTGCGCCCGAAGCCCACGGTGTCGCCGTCCATGCGGGTCACCGTGTGGCGCTCGCTGATCACCATGCGGCCGTTGTACGTGGGGTTCTCCGGGCTACCCGAGCTGATGCCGACGGTCTTGAGCTTCTCGCCGTCCCGGGTCACCGTCATCTTCTTGGTCTTCGCGTCCACGACACTGACCTGGCTGCGCCCGATGGCGAAGTTCACGGACTTGTCCTGCGTGCCGTAGACCCCGTCGTAGCCCTCGACCCCGTCGAGGTTCAGATCGAGCTCGACCTTGGTGCCCGCCTTCCAGTACTCCTCGGGGCGGAAGTCGAGGCGGTTTTCACCGAACCAGTGGCCTTCGACGTCGACCTCGGGATCGGCGCTGACGGAGATCGCCTTCTCGACGGCCTCACGGTCCTTGATCGCGTGGTTGAAATTGATGGAGACCGGCATCCCCACGCCCACCTTGTCGCCGTCCTCCGGCGTGAAGCGGCCGATGAAGGTGGTCTCCGGCTTGAGGGTGGTGAAGCGCGTGCTCTTGGAGGCCTCGCGCCCCTCGGAGTCCTTCGCCTGAGCCTCGACGGAGTACTTGGTGTTCGTGGCCAGATGGGCCTCCGGCTGCCAGGCCGTACCGCCCTCGGCGATCTTGCCCTTGATCTCGTCGCCGTCGGCGTTCTTGACCTGGACCTTGACGAGCTTGCCCTTGGCCGCCGTCACCTTCAGCGCGCCGTCGGTGCCCACCCCGTCGGCGCCGTTCTTCGGCGTGACCTTCAGAACCGCCTCGGAGGGGCCCTTGGCGGGGCCGTCCTCACCCGCCCCCTGCTTCCCGGATCCGCCGCTCGCTCCACCACAGGTGGTGAGCGTCATCAGCAGCACCACTGCGAGCACGACGAGCCCTATCGCGGAGCCGCCTATCACCTGGGCTCTGCTGTCCCCACGTATCGCCTCCGGGCTCAGCTTCTCCCGGGCTCCCTTTGCGACGGCCTTCAGATCCACAGCGGGCTACTCCCCTCGCACGGCTGCTCGCGCACCCGCGTGCGCCCCCGACGCGAAAAAACAACTCTCCGCCGCTAGATAATCACACGGTTGCGAAGAGGGGATCCCCGAGAGTGTCACCGTTCCGTCGCGATTTCACAGCAGCCGACGGCTCGTCACCTCAACTCGACTTCAGTCCAGCGCGGAACCCGCCGACCACCCCGCCCAGGACATGTTCCAGCCGCCGAGTCCGTTACCGGGGGCGACCGTACGCTCACCCGAGTCGTTGACCGTCACCAGGTCCCCGATCAGAGAACTGCGGTAGAAGACGCCCGCCGGACCGTGCGGGTCGCCGCCCTTCCTGTCACGCAGCCCGATGCAGCCGTGGCTGACGTTGGCCTTGCCGAAGGTGCGCTTGGGCGCCCAGTAGTTGCCGTGCAGGAAGGTGCCGCTGTCGGTCAGGCGCATCGCGTGCGGCACGTCCTCGATGTCGTACTCGCCGCCGAAGCCGACGGTACGGGCGTTCATCCTGGTCACCGCGAACTTCTCGCTGATGACCATGTGGCCCGAGTACGTGGGGTTCTTCGCCGACCCCGCCGTGATCGGCACCCGGCTGACGATCGCGCCGCCCCGCAGCACCGTCATCGTGTGACGGCGGGCGTCCACCACGCTGCGCTGGTCGCGGCCCACCGTGAAGTGGACCTTCTTGTGCTGCACCCCGTACACGGACGGAGCGCCCCGCACGCCGCGCAGCCGCAGGTCCAGCGTGACGCGGGTGCCCGGCTTCCAGAACTCCCGCGGCCGGAAGTCGAGCCGGGAGTCGCCGAACCAGTGCGGCGCCACCTTGACCGACGGATCGGCGGTGACCCGGATGGCGCGCTCGACGGCGGCCCGTTCGACGATGGGGCGGTTGAACCGGATCGAGAGGATCATTCCGGTCCCGACCGTCTGCCGGTGCTCCGGCGTGAAGAAGCCGATGAAGCGGCGCGGCTGCGCCTTGGTGGTGAACGTGGTGTGGCGCGCGGAGCGCCGCCCGTCCTCGTCCCGCGCCACCACGTCCACCGTGTACTTGCTGCCGAGCTCGAGCTCGCGGCCCGGCGCCGTGGGCTGCCACATGCGGCCGTCGGAGGAGAGGCGTCCAGGCAGCCGGTGCCCGGCGCCGCGCCCCTTGCGGGTGACCCGCACCCGCTCCAGGCTGCCGTCGGTCACCGATACCCTCAGCTGACCGCCCGCGCCCACGCCCGTCACGCCGTCGCCGGGTGTCACCTCGATCAACTGCTCGGGCGTCCGCGATTCGACCATCGCACCACAGCCCGCAACGAGCGCGCCCAGCACGCACAGCACGCCGAGAGCGCACGCCCGCAACGTGCTCCTCAGCAGCAAACCCGCTCGGTCCGACCGCACCGCACGCCCCGCCCGTTCCATGTCCGCACTCCCCGTGAAGTTCGCCCGTACGGAGACCAACGACCCGCTTCGGCATGGGAAACGAATCGCTCACGCGGGTGCGCGAAATATCCCGTCGGGGAAGCGTCGCGGCGGGACCGCTGCCGGGCGAGCACCGACTCGGCCCGGACAAAAAGCAGATGAAGGACGTCAGTGGTCAACCGTAGTCTCGCTCCTGATGACTGCCAGCGTGGGGACGAGCGGGGCCGGCACCAGCGACGCCGGAGACACGAGCACCGAACGCCGCGCGAGCGACGGGGCGAAGGCTGAGTCCGGCGACGGCCAACGGTCCGCCGTGCGCTCGCTGCTGCGCCTGTGGCCGTACGTACGGCCGGTGCGTGGGCGGCTGTTCGCCGCCGCCTTCGTCGCCGTCCTCGCCTCCTGCACGGGGCTGGTGATCCCTCTCGTACTGAAGTGGATGGTCGACGGTCCCGTCGCGGAGCGGGACACCCGAGGTGTGTGGCTGGGCGGTGCGCTGCTGCTCGCGGTCGGGGTGCTCGAAGCAGGGCTGTTCGGATTCCGGCGGTGGCTCAACGCCCGTCCGCTGGCGCGGGTCGAGGCATCCATGCGGGCCGACATCTACGGCCGTCTTCAGCGGCTGCCGGTCTCCTTCCACGACCGCTGGCCGAGCGGTCAGCTGCTGTCCAGGGCGACGACCGACCTTCAGCTGCTCCGCATGTTCCTGGCCTTCGGGGTGACCTTCCTGCTGGTCAACGGCGTGACCATCGTGGTGGGTTGCGTCATCCTGCTGTCCCAGCAGTGGACTCTGGGCCTGGTCATCCTGGGGCCGGTCGTCCCGCTGGTGTGGCTGTGCACGCTCTTCGAGCAGCGGTACGCGCTCGCGGCACGCAAGGCGCAGGACCAGATCGGGGACCTGACCACGGTCGTCGAGGAGGCCGTGCTCGGCATCCGCATCATCAAGGGGTTCGGACGTCACCGAAGCCAGGCACGGGCGTTCCGGGCGTTGTCGGAGCGCCTGCTCGGCACGGAGCTGCGCAAGGCGCAGCTGCTGGCCGGGATCTGGGCGCTGATCATGACGCTGCCGGAGATCGCCGTCGGTGCCGCGCTCGTGCTCGGCACGCTTCAGGTGGCTGACGGTGAGCTGTCGGCGGGCACGCTCGTCGCGTTCCTCTCCACTGCGTTGACGCTTCGCTGGCCGGTCGAGTCGTTCGGCTTCCTGCTGGCGATGAGCAACGAGTCGGCGACGGCGACCGACCGCTACTTCGAGGTCATGGACGAGCCGGTGCCTCCGGACCTGCTGCGGGAGGCCCGCGCCGGCGGCCTGGCCGGCGAAGCCGAAGTGGAGGGGGACGGGCTGCGCTTCACGGACGTCCGGTTCCGCTATCCCGACGCCTCCCCCGGCACGCCGCCCGTGCTGGACGGGATCGATCTGCATGTGAGATCCGGCGAGACCATGGCCCTCGTCGGGGCCACCGGCAGCGGGAAGACGACTCTCACGGCGCTCGTTCCGCGTCTGCACGAGCTGACTTCCGGACGCATCACGCTGGACGGAGCGGACATCGGGGCCCTCACCCGCGCCGAGTTGCGTTCCCGGGTCGCCGTGGCGTTCGAGGAGCCGACGCTCTTCTCGGCGAGCGTGGCGGAGAACGTGCTGATGGGCACGGAGACTTCCGCGTCCGCCGCGCATACGGTCCCTGAGCCCCGGGCCGCCGGCGGCGCCGTTCCGGAAGGGCCGGACGCCCACGGAGAGGCGGGAGTTGAGGGGATCTCCCCGGAGCAGGAGCGGCATCTGCACCGGGCGCTGCGCGTGTCCCAGGCAGCCGAATTCGTCGACGCGCTGCCGCACGGCCCGTACACCCAGGTCGGGGAGCAGGGGCTCAGCCTGTCCGGCGGGCAGCGGCAACGCCTCGCTCTCGCGCGTGCCGTGATCGGCCGCCCCCGCTTCCTCGTGCTGGACGACCCTCTCTCCGCGCTGGACGTGCACACGGAAGCGGCGGTGGAGGCCGCCTTGCGCGAGGTGCTGGCGGCCACGACGGCGCTCGTGGTCGCCCACCGGCCCTCGACCGTGCTGCTCGCGGACCGGGTGGCGCTTCTCTCCGGCGGCCGTATCGCAGCTGTCGGCACGCACCGGGAACTGCTGCGGCACAGCGCGGAGTACCGCCACCTGATGTCCGGCGACGGCGACGGTGGCGGCGCCCATGAAGACGGCGGCGCCCATGAAAACGGCGGGGCCGCCGACGAGCTTGAAGGGAAACGGAGTTGAGCGGCACCGTGAGCCCGACAGGGCCCCAGGAGGGGCGCGAGAAGACCCGCACGGACGATGACGGGGGCGACGGCGCCGGCAGCGGGCCGGGCTCGTCGGCG
>NZ_JACBXA010000134.1 GCF_013870515.1 Streptomyces albidus (ex Kaewkla and Franco 2022)
GCGTCCGCGGGGGAGGTGTGGACGAGCAGGCATCCGGCACACACCGCGGAGGCGCCGCGGGAGGACCGCAGCAGCGAAATGCGGCAGGCGGTGTCGGAGGAGGGCGAGCTGTGGGAGGGGACGGGGGGCGACGCCGAAAAGGCAGAGAAGGCAGAGAAGACGGAGCAGAACGAGCAGGCCGAGCAGAGCGGGCAGGCCGAGCAGAGCGGGCACGCCGGGGAGACCGCCGACACCCCGGCCGGGCAGGAAGCCGAGCTCGAAGAAGGGCGGACAGCCGTGCCGGAACCGGCGCCCGGGCCTGCCGCACCCGTGGCGGAGCCCCGAGCCGGAGCCGTACCAGAGGCGGAAGCAGGAGCTGGAGCCTCAGCCGACGGCGAGCCCGGAGCCCGGGAGGACGAGCCGGACGTCGCCGGACGCTGGGGAAGCGTGCTCGGCGTGGGAGTCGCCGCTCCCGGCCCCCTCGATCACGCCCGCGGCGTGCTCCACCACGTCACGGGCCATCCGCGCTGGGCGGGATACCCGCTGCGGGACGCGCTCGTGCAGCGGCTGGGCATGCCCGTCGTCATCGACAAGGACACCAACGCCGCCGCTCTCGGTCTCGCGCTGCGCGGCCGTGAATCCCTCGCCTACCTGCACCTCGGTACGGGGCTCGGCGCGGGACTGGTGCTGGAGGGCCGCATCCACCGGGGCAGGCGCAACGGCGCGGGGGAGTTCGGCCACCAGGTCCTCCAGCTCGACGGGCCGCCGTGCCGGTGCGGGAAGCACGGCTGTGCCGAGGCGCTGTGCCTGGAAGCCGTACGGCGGGGCGACACCCGGGAGGCGGCCCGCGTGCTCGGAGTCGCCGCTGCGAATCTCGTGAACCTGCTGGACGTCGACCGCGTGCTGCTGGGCGGTCGTACGGTGCTGGCGGCCCCGGACACCTTCGTCGACGGCGTCGCGGAGCAGCTGCGCGGGACCCCCGCGGGGCTGGAGGACGGCCGGGACGAGGACGGAACGGCCGAGAGCGCCAGGGGCGGTGTCCGGGTCGAGCTCGTGCCGGAAGGCGCGCGGACGGTGGCCGACGGTGCGGCGCAACTGGTCCTCGCACCGCTCTTCGGCCGCGTACACGGAGCGCAGCCGGGCCGTCCCGGATGACCGGTCGCCGTGGCGCACGAGTCCACCCGCCGGCCGGCTCCGAGCCTCGCGCACGAGGCGGACGAAGGGGCTGAAGGTGTGGCCACAAAGCAGGCCGTAGGGTGAAGACGGCGGCCGGCGAGACCGGTCCCGCGAGGCCGAACCGACCCTTGGCAGGAGCCGTCACGTGGCAGAGCGCAAGCCGATCGAGTCATGGCTCACCGACATGGACGGTGTGCTGATGCACGAGGGGGTCCCGGTCCCCGGGGCCGACGCGTTCCTCAAGCGCCTGAAGGAGTCCGAGCGCCCCTTCCTCGTGCTCACCAACAACTCGATCTACACCCCGCGCGACCTGCACGCCCGGCTGGGCCGCATCGGTCTGGACGTGCCGACCGAGAACATCTGGACCTCGGCGCTGGCCACCGCGCAGTTCCTGGACGACCAGCGTCCCGGCGGCACCGCGTACGCCATCGGCGAGGCAGGGCTGACGACTGCGCTGCACGACATCGGTTACGTCCTCTCCGACGCCGAGCCGGACTACGTGGTGCTGGGCGAGACCCGTACCTACAGCTTCGAGTCGCTGACGAAGGCGATCCGGCTGATCAACGACGGCGCCAGGTTCATCGCGACCAACCCCGACGAGACCGGCCCCTCGGCGGAGGGCGCGCTGCCCGCCACCGGTTCGGTCGCGGCGCTCATCACCAAGGCCACCGGCCAGGAGCCGTACTTCGTCGGCAAGCCCAACCCGCTGATGATGCGCGCGGGTCTGAACGCGATCGGGGCGCATTCCGAGACGTCCGCGATGATCGGCGACCGGATGGACACGGACGTTCGAGCCGGCATGGAGGCGGGTCTGGAGACCTTCCTGGTGCTGACCGGTCTGACCCGGCCGGACGAGGTGGACCGCTTCCCCTACCGGGCGTCGAAAGTCGTGAACTCCATCGCGGATCTGGTCGACCGCGTCTGAGCCGACGCGCTGCGGGACGGCCCGCCGACGTGCAACGGCCCCGAGCTGTACGTCAGTTGCGTGCCGGCCGCGAGCAGCGGCCCGTGGAGCGCCGCGAGTCCGGGGCGGGAACGGGCGTTCAACGGCCGCGTAACGGCAGGTGGAGACTTCCGCGTGCCGTGGGGGCGCTGTGACACGATGGGCGATCCGGTTCTGGTGCTCGCAGGGGGAAGCCCACCAAGGGGGAGTGGATGTACGGCAGCGACAGTGACGGTCTCCGGAGCGGAGCCGGTGTGAGATCCGGTGAGGGCGGGCGGCGTTCCGCAGCTCGCTCCCGGTACGTCACCGGCGGTGCCCTCGTGCTGGCGGGCCTGCTGCTGGCCGGCTGCTCCTCGGACTCCGGGTCGGGATCCGGCGGGAAGGGCGGGGGCAAGGACAAGGCCGAGGAGTTGCAGAGACCGAAGTCGGTCACTCCGTACTGGGTCGATCCGAAGAGCAACGCGGCGCGCGACGCCGCCGCCTACCGCGAGGGCGGAAAGACGCAAGAGGCGTCACTGATGCGGAAGATCGCCGACCAGCCCGTCGCGGAGTGGATCGGCGCGGACGACCCCGAGGGGCAGACGCGGAAGGTCACGAGCGCGGCGGCCGAGTCGGACCGCGAGGCGCTGCTGGTCCTCTACAACCTGCCGCACCGCGACTGCGGCCAGTACTCCAGGGGCGGCGCCTCCGACGCCGGCGCCTACCGGGCCTGGCTGAACGGAGTCCTCAAGGGCATCGGCAAGCGTGCGGCGACGGTGATCGTGGAGCCGGACGCCATTCCGCACATGCTGATGGAAGGCTGCACCCCGGCCCGTTTCCAGCCCGAGCGCTACCAGTTGCTCAACGAGACGGTCAGCAAGCTCAAGAAGCTGCCGCGCACCCGGGTCTATCTGGACGCGGGGAACCCCGACTGGGTGCGTGACCCGGGCGGGCTCGTCGAGCCGATGAGGCGTGCGGGCATCGATGCGGCCGACGGCTTCTCGCTGAACGTCTCCAACTACCAGACCACCGCGTCGAATTCGGCCTACGGCAAGAAGTTCTCGCCGATGGTCGGCAACAAGCCCTTCGTCATCGACACCAGCCGTAACGGCAACGGTCCGGTCGCGGGTGCGGGAGCCGACGAGGAGGCGTGGTGCAATCCCCCCGGTCGTGCTCTGGGGGAGTCGCCGACGACGAAGACCACCGACGAGCTGATCGACGGCTATCTGTGGATCAAGCGCCCCGGCGAGTCGGACGGCGAGTGCAAGGGCGGCCCGCAGGCGGGGCAGTGGTGGCCCGAGTACGCGCTGAAGCTCGCCCGCAACGGCAAGGGCTGACCGCTCGCAACGGGAGGGGCCGACCCGTCCCTTCCCGCGCGGTCGCCCGCCGCATGCCCCCTCACAGCCGTGCTCCCGCCGGATGCCGGCGGGAGCACGTGACACGTCACTGCGGGAGAGACGTCAGGGCGAGAGCGGAGTCGTCGTCGGCGCCGTCGCGGCGGCCGAGCGTGGAACCTTCAGCCACAGCGACTTCGACGGGACGCCCCTGCCGTCGACAGCGGTGACCATCCACCAGCCGGGCGTCACGAGTGAGGGGTCGTCGGGCAGTTCGACCGTGACAGCGTCCGCCGTCCTCTTGAAGTCCAGGGCGACGGAGGACTGTTCGACGTTGGTGACGTGGGTGAAGGAGCTGGGGCGGATCAGCCGCATCTTCTTGATGGCGTCCGGGTCGTCGCTCTTGAAGGACGCGGATCCGCCGAGCCGTACCGTCCTGGTGTTCTGCTCCGCCAGTCCCGCGTGCTCCAACTGCGGGCGTGAGCCCTTCTGGTGGAGGTAGGGCGGGGTGTAGATGTCGATCTGCTGCTCGAACTGTCCGGGCTTGGTGTTGGCCTTGTCGGAGAAGAGCGAGTCGGATCCGAACGTCATCACCCGTCCGTCGGGCAGCAGCAGGGCGCCGGAGTGGTAGTTGCGGCCCACCAGGGGGTCGGCGACGCCCTTCTTGGTGTTGCTCCGGGGGTCGTAGATCTCGGCCTTGAGCACGTTGGTGTCGCTGCGGCCGCGGTAGTCGCCGGATCCGTTGGTCGTCAGCACCTTGTCGTCGGGCAGGACGACGCTGCTGGGGTAGCGGGCCTTGTCGTAGAGTTCGGGCCCGTTCACGAAGCGCGGGGCGGGGTCCTTGAGGTCCACGATGCGGGTCTTCGCGGTTGCCTTCTTCGACTCGCCGACACCTCCGCCGCCGAGCACCATGAACTTGCGGCTCTGGCTGGGCGGCAGGGGCACGGACATCGCCGTCTCCAGCGCGTCGGGGTCGCTCATGCCGGGGATCTTGCGGAAGCCGTTGGTCTGCAGGTCCCACAGGCCGGGTGTGCGGCCCTTGTCGGCGGGGCCGTAACCGGCGTTGGCGCCCGAGTAGAAGATCTTGTTGTCGTCGGTGAGGTGCAGGCCCGGGTAGGTGGGGAAGAACCGCTTGCGCGGCAGGTACTCCCACTTCTTGGTCTGCGGGTCGTAGATCTCGTTCTTGCCGGGGACGACCTGACCGATGTCGTCCAGCCCCGACACGGAGAGGACCTTGCCGTCCTCCAGGGTCGTCAGCGTCGGATACCAGCGCGCCTCGTGCATCGGGTCGACCTTGATGTAGCGCTCGGCCACGGGGTCGAACTCGTAGGTGTCCTTGATGCCTTGGAAGTCCTTCTTGTCGAAGGAGAGCTTCTGCGCGATGCCGTAGACGTTCTTGCGGTCGGCGCCGCGGAGCCCCTGAACGCGGTAGTTGTCCTCGGTCCCGGTCTGGTACTGCTTGCCGCGCTCGGCCGCCTCGACGTACACACGGGCGACGCTGGGGGCCGTCTTGACCTGCCCGGTGACGGGGTCGGGCTTCTTCTTCGCGCGCGGGACCAGGATGCTGTCCTTCGCCTCGAAGGTCTTGCCGTTCTTACGCCCGGTGAAGCGGGTGCCGGCCTTGATGGTCTTGGCGCGGTCGGGGTTCTCGTTGTGGACGATCATCAGGCCGCCGGCCTTCTTCACGTCGCCGCCCAGCTTCTCGTAGCGCCGGGTGCCGCCGGCGACGAGCAGTTTCCCGTCGGGGAGTTGGGTGTGTCCGGCGCAGAAGAGGTCGTTGGGCGTGTGGATGTTCCTGAAGGTGTTCTTCTCCGGGTCCCACAGCACCGTGCGGAAGGTCTTGGCGTTGAACTGCTTGGCGTCGTTGCCCGACCCGGCCACCAGCAGGACCTTGCCGGTGTGCAGCAGCGCGGCGTGGATCGTGTTGATCCGGTACTTCCTGGGGACCTGCACCGTCTTCCAATGCCCGTTCGCCGCTTTGTACTCGGGCTCGTTGATCTTGTAGTGGTGGTATTTCTCCGAGGCTATGTCGTAGAGCACGGGGCCGTTGAACCCCGCGATCACCAGCACCACGGTCGTCGCTATGGCCGTGCGCCGCGTACGACGGCTCGGTCGGTACTTCATCTTTCACGTCCCCCAGGGGCGGTCTGCGCTGGTACGGGCTTCGCCTGCGTCGGGTCGGGTCCACCGGCGACGGGCGGCGGAAGCGGTCCGCCCTGCCGGTGGCGGTGCCGGCGCTGCTTCCGCTTCTTCTTCTCCGCGCGCACGGTGACGCGCCAGCCGATGATCGGCGCGGCCGTGATCAGCAGCGCGAGCGCGGCCCAGGTGATCATCGCCGGGTGGTCGTGGCCCAGGTAGAAGGACCCGCCCAGCGAGCCGCCGAAGACGAGGATGAAGAAGAGGTGGATGCGGAAGGTCCCGAACAGGGTGTCGGGGCTTGCCGAATCGCCCTTGGGGGTCACCACGAACTTGCTCTTGCGGCGCAGCACGGTGTCGAAGAGGGAGCGGGCGTAGATCGGCGCGGAGAGCGCGGACATGAGCATTCCCGCGAGACCGCCTGAGCCCTCCGGCTCGTGCGGGGAGACGTTGTGCCGCCGGTTCCAGATGTAGAGCCCGATCTGGAGGGCGGAGGCGTTGCCGTACAGCGCCATCCAGACCGTCGGGTCGATCTGCACACCCGAGGCGCCCAGGCCCAGGAACAGCGCACAACTCAGCGCGGCCAGGATCCAGTTGAGCGCCGAGATCGGGTAGAAGATCATCAGCATCGTGTAGTTGAAGAGCTTGCCGGGCGGCATGGTGAACAGGCCGCGCCAGTACTGCTTGAGGATCGTCTCGTACGTGCCGCGGGACCAGCGCAGTTGCTGGGTGAAGAAGTCCGTCCAGGCGTTGGGGCCCTCACCCACGGCGAGCACGTCCGGGGTGTAGACCGAGCGCCACTTGCGGCCCGTCTCGGGGTTCCTCGCCCGGTGCAGCTCGAAGCCGGTGGCCATGTCCTCGGTGATGGAGTCGTACAGGCCGCCGATGCCCTTGATGGCCTTGATGCGTACGGCGTTGCTGGTACCGACGAACATGGGGGCGTTGTAGCGGTTCCCGGCGCGCTGGATGAGGGCGTGGAAGAGGAACTGCTGGCTCTCGGCGGCCTTGGTCACGAAGTTGTCGTAGTTGCCGTAGACCTGCGGGCCGATGACGAAGCCGATGTCGGGGTCGCGGAAGTAACCGAGCATCCGCTCCAGGTAGTTGGGCAGCGGCACGTGGTCGGTGTCGACCGAGGCGAAGTAGTCGTAGTTCTCGCCGTGCGCGGCCAGCCAGGCGTTGTAGTTGCCGTGCTTGGTCTTGGCCCGGTGCGGGCCCTTCTTCTTGTTCCAGCGGGGCACGCCCTTGCGGGTGAAGTGGTGCACGCCGAGGCGGCGGCAGACGTCCTTGACCTCCGGGTCGTCGCCTTCGTCGAGCAGCCAGATGTGCAGCAGCCCCCGGTGCCGGATCTTCACGGCCGCCTCGAGCGTCTTCGTCACCATCTCGATCGGTTCCTTGCCGGGAACGAAGGAGGTGAGGAAGGCGACGCGGGTTCCGGACTCCGGCACGACGGGTATCGGGTCCCTGGCCACGAGCGTGGCGTGCGCGTTGGAGAGGACGTTGAGCGTACGGAACAGCTCGATCAGGCCGATGGAGACCAGCATCACGATGTCGAGCTTGAGCACCAGGTCCGAGACGGCGCCGTCGTCGCGCTGGGTCCAGTGCTGCGGCTGCATCAGCCAGGCGAGCAGACCGGCCGAGAGCAGCGGCGCCAGGCCGAGCAGGATCGCCGCTCTGAAGCGGTGCGGCTCGTCGGCCAGCAGGCTGCGGTAGGCGACCCGGTACGGCTTGTCGGGGTCGGGCTGGCTGAGCGGCCCGGCGAGACGGCTGTAGTGCTCGTAGTCGTAGCGGGGCAGTTCCTTGGGCGCCCACCGGGCACGACCGCCCAGGGTCTCGCGGGCTCTCTGCCGGATATGGCGGGGTATGCGCAGCTGCGTCGTCCGCGTCGGGTCGTCGTGAGCTTCCTGCTCCGGTCCCGGCTGGTCGCCGCCGGCCCTGGTAGAGGTCATGGGTCCGTCCCCCTGAACGCAGCAGGCTGCGTGTGCTCGTACTTCCCGCGTCCTTCCCCGCGGCCCCGGGCGCGGCAGGCGTCGGCTGCTTCGTACTGAGACTTCATGCGGCCGACGCCCGGTTCCATGTGGTCGGTCTCCGGTTCGCCGTCCGTACGCCGTTTCAGGCTCGGCCTTGTTCAGCCGTGCCCCGTCGCCCGTGTTTTGGCGGGGCTGCGGGGTAGTCGGAGTCGTCGGTAGGTTCTCCGACTCCTGGCCCGAACGCAAGGGCGAAATGCGGCGCTTGATGCCAGTTGCGGCTTGATATCCGGGTTCTCTGTGATGGATGTGTCATCGATATGGGCGAGTTGTGTGGGCCTGCAGGAACGCGGGCTTGCCCGTGAGTGGCGGCGGCGTTGCCTCCGGGCACCCGGACGCCGACGAGCGGTGACGCCTCAGAGTCCGGCCGGTGCCGCGAAGCCGACCGTGTACTCCTCCGCGCCCGGGGTGTCGTCCTCCTCGCCGCCGTGCACCGCGAAGCGCAGCAGCCGCTCGCCCTCGACCGCGACCGCCTGCTCCTCGTCCCCGGTCAGCCGTCGCCCGAAGGGCGTCACGGTCAGCGTCGCCGCCTTCCTCCGCGGCTGCTCCGCCTTCCACATCCCCCGCACCCTGCCGTCCAGCAGGATGGTGCCGGGCACCTGGCCGTTCCGGCTCGCGATGGTCCTGCGGGCGGCGTCGTCGATCACGCGCGTACGGTCGGCGTGGGAGAGGATGAGGTTGTCGTACTCGGCCACGAAACGTGCGGGCAGAGGCAGTTCGGGATCGGGACGCGGGGCGTCGGGCAGGTCGAAGAGCTCCCGCCCGCTCTCGCTGCGGAAGACGCGCAACTGAGGGCGGAGCCGCTCCACGACCTCGCCGAGGCGCGTCAGCCCCGACCACGTCTGCGCGTCCATGACCGACGCCGGTCCGAAGGCGCCCAGATACCGCAACACGACTCTCTCCACGGACGGTTCGGGCGAGACGGGGCGCCCCAGCCAGGACTCGATCGTCTCGTAGGTGGGCTGACCCGAGCGTCCCCACAGGCCGCGCGGCGGGATCTGCACGACGTCGCAGAGCGCGCGCGCCGCCTGCGACAGCGCCTGCGGATCGTGCGTAGGCCACAACTCGCCCAGCTCGACGGCCAGTTCGCGGGCGCTTCGTGGTTGCTGCCGCAGAAGGGAGAGCCCCGCTTCGGCGATCTCTGCGGGGTCGGCCCCCGCAAGCCGCTCGCGGTAGTTGGTGCGCAGGATGCGCTCGTACAACACCCGGGTCAGCGGCCGCAGTTGAAGGCAGTCCGCCGCGCTCACCAGATGCACGGTGCCGCGCATCACGCTGACGCGCACGACCTGCCGCTCCCGCAGCAGCGCCGCCAGTTCCTCGGCCCGGAATCCGGCAAGACGTGACCAGAGGCCGAAGTAGGGCGGCTTCGGCGCCTGCGCCTGGAGGCCGACCAGGTGCTCGACGGCTTCGAGTGCGGTCATCCGCGCCCGCTCGGCGAGCAGTTGGCGCGCGACGAGGGCACGGCCGAGAGCCCTGGTGGTGAGAGTGGCGGGGTGCATGAGGGGAGTCTGGCCGATCGGGTGCGGGGGCGCCATGCGGGTGGGCCGTACGTGACCGGGGCGGACCTGCGGTACGGGCGCCCGGGACGGGAGTGCGGCCGGACGGGAGTACGGCCCGGCCGCGGTGGGGCGCGGCCGGGCCGTACCCGGTTCCGTGTGGCGTCGGCGGGGACGCGTGGCCGTCTGCCCGGCTCGTCAGAACTCGACGTCGGAGCAGGAGTAGAACGCGTTGGCCGTGTCGGCGATCGTCCAGACGCCCAGGATCAGATGCCTGCCCGACTTGCCCTCCGGGAGCTTGCCTTCGCCGGTCCACTCGGCGGGGGGCTTGTCTCCGTTCATGGGCACCTTCAGGAACGGCTCGGGTTCGAGGTCGGCACGCGTGAGCGGCTCGGCCGGGTCCCAGCCGTCCTTGGTGACGTAGAAGCTGAAGTCGGTCGTCGAATGCATCGCCGTCATCGACCACTTGAAGGTGTGGGCGGCTCCGGCGTCGAGCTTGTTGGCGGGCCAGTCGCCGCCGCGCGGGTCGTCGAGTTCCTTGAAGCCCTCGTTGCCGCCGGCGCAGATGGAGCCGTCCTCCGGCCCGGCTTCGGGGAAGCCCTTGGGGCCTTCGACGCTCTGGGGTTCGTTCTCCACGGCGCCGCAGCCTGTGACGGTGCCGTCGGCACAGTTCGCCTGACGGCTGGCGGGGTCGGTGCTGAAGCCGTGGCCCTGCGCGGAGTTGCCGGTGAAGAACATGGCCGCAGCGCCAAGTCCCAGTCCTACGGCGGCCGCTGTGATCCTCTTGCGCATGTCGCTCCTGCTGATCGTGGGGGATCGGAGTGCGTGCACTGCGTACAACGGTCTAGACCAAGTGGTGAATCTAGCGTGCGCCCGGGGAGATGTCCAGACCAATTCTGAGGGGACCGGGGTGCGGGCGGCCGGGCCGCAGCGCCTGCCGACACCCGGTGGACGTACGGGAGTCGGGGCCGCGTCAGGGGCCCGGGGCTTGGGTCGGGGCCGCCGCGGAAGCGGTGCCCCGGGAACGACGGAAGCCCCCCGCCTGTGCGGAGGGCTTCCGGTTTCGCAAGGTACGCCGTCAGGGACTCGAACCCCGGACCCGCTGATTAAGAGTCAGCTGCTCTAACCAACTGAGCTAACGGCGCCTGTCGGCCTCGAAGGCCGACGCGGGAAATACTACCCCCTCGGCGGGGGTGCTCATGACCATGATCAGATCGCCAGCGACAGCATGACCGGAGCGGCCTTGCGGCTCAGCGTTTCGGCGGCTCTGCGCAGCCGGTGCGCCTGCTCGACGGGCAGTGAGAGCGCCAGACATCCCACCGACGACCCGGCCGTGACGGGCACCGCCGCACACACCGTGCCCACCGCGTACTCCTGGAGATCGAGCACCGGCACGGTCGGCGGCTGCCTGTCCAGCGTGCTGAGCAGCAGGCGTTCGTCCGTGATAGTGCGCGAGGTGAGCCGGGCGGTCCTGTGCCGGGAGAGGTGGTCCCTGCGGCCGTCGTGATCGAGCTGGCCCAGAAGGCACTTGCCGATCGCGGTCGCGTGCAGGGCGGAGCGGAAGTCGACCCATTCGTTGACCGCGGGGGTCACGGGGCTGTCGGCGTAGCGGGTGACCTCCAGCTCGCCGTCCTTGTAGCGGCTGAGGTAGACGGCGGCGCCGACGGTGTCGCGCAGATCGGAGAGGGTCCGCTCCAGGCGCTCGTCCAGGGCGCGCCCGCGGTCGCCGCCGGAACCGAGCAGGACCAGCGACTCACCGACTACGTACGTGCCGTCCTCGAGCTGCTCCGCGTAGTTCTCGCGGCAGAGCATCGGCAGCAGATGGGCGAGGTGACCCGGGGGGAGACCCGTCTCCTGGGACAGGGCCGCCTCCGTCACGCCGTCGCGGTGGCCGGCGATCGCCTCCAGCACACGCAGCGCGTACCGCACTGAGTGGAACGGCGCGGTGTGCTCCGGCTTCAACGCCACGACGGGCCCCCTTGAAGGTGTGACCGTTTGCGTCGTGACCGTCGCGTGCGGTCACGGTTGCTCTTCACGATAGCGGTCAACAGGTCTGCCGGTGGGGCGCGTTGCCCTTATTTGGCATATGCGTCCTTGCCCTGGTAGAGGCCGTGGACGTGTCCATCGGGGGTCTCCGGAGTGCGCCCCGCCCCCGTCGGCGCGCGGTGGCTGCGGATTTCGTGGCCGACCGGCCCGCAGGGAGGGGAAGTCGGCGTTCCGTTCCGTGGGGCGCAGAACCCGCACATGCGCGGAGCCCGGCCCGGCACAAAGGCCGGACCGGGCTCCGCGTGGCTCCGCTTGCGAGGGCGCCTACAGCACCGCGCTGAGGAACTCCCTCGTGCGCTCGTGCTCCGGGTCGCTGAAGATCTTCTCCGGCGATCCGGACTCGATGACGCGGCCGGCGTCGAACATCAGCACGTCGTCCGAGATGTCACGGGCGAAGTTCATCTCGTGCGTGACGCAGAGCATGGTGATGTCCGTGGTGTGCGCGATGTCCCGCAGGACGTCCAGCACGCCGGCCACCAGCTCCGGGTCGAGCGCGGAGGTGACCTCGTCCAGGAGCAGTACCTGCGGCCGCATCGCCAGCGCGCGGGCGATGGCCACACGCTGCTGCTGACCGCCGGAGAGCTGGCTCGGGTACTTGTCGATGTGCTCGGTCAGACCGACCAGTTCGAGCAGTTCCCGTGCACGCTGCTCCGCCTCGTCCTTGGGCAGGCCCAGGACGTGGACGGGCGCCTCGGTGATGTTCCGCAGGACCCTCATGTTGGGGAAGAGGTTGAACTGCTGGAACACCATGCCGATGTTCTTGCGTACCTCGCGGCTGTGGCGCTCGCTCGCGGGCACCAGCTTGCCGTCCCTCTGCTCATGGGTGAGGTAGTCGCCGGCGACCTTGATGGTGCCTTCCTCCGGCTTCACCAGCGTCATCAGCAGCCGCAGGATCGTGGTCTTTCCGGATCCCGACGGCCCGATGAGTGTGACGTGCTTGCCGGAGTCGACGTTGAAGCACAGGTTGTCGAGGACGACGTTGTTGCCGAACCGCTTGGTGACGTCCTTGAACTCGATCAGTTCAGTGCCGTCGACGGCCGGGTTCCTGGTTTCCTTCGAAGTGCTGCTGTCAGTGGACAAGTCGACGCTCCAGAGCTCTCATAAGCAGGGATGCCGGGTAGGCGATCAGGATGAAGACGATGCCGATGACCGTGACCGGCTCAGTCGGCTGGAAGGTCTCGGCACTGAACTGCCGCGCCTGGCCCAGCATTTCCAGCGCACCGATCGTCATGAGCATCGGTGAGTCCTTCAGCATCGCGATGACGTAGTTGCCCAGTGCGGGCACCACGCGACGGATCGCCTGCGGCAGGATCACCGCACTCCACGTGCGCGTACGCGGCAGGCTCAGTGCCGTGCACGCTTCCCACTGCCCGACGGGCACGCCGTCGATGCCGGCGCGGTAGACCTCCGCGGTGTACGTCGAGTAGTGCAGACCCAGGCCGATGACACCCGTCACCAGGGCCGAGAAGGTCACGTTCCACTCGGGCAGCACGTAGTACAGGAAGAACAGCTGCACCAGCAGCGGCGTGTTGCGGATGAACTCCGTGATCACCATCACGGGCCAGCTGATGACCTTCAGGTTGGAGCGCTGGGCCATCGCCCAGACCAGGCCGAGTGCGAAAGCGATCAGCGAGCCCAGCACCAGCGCCTGCAGGGTGACCAGAACGCCATCCAGGAGACGCGGCATGAAGTCGCTGACTGCGGACCAGTCCCATTTCATGAGGCACCTCCGGCGCTGGGAACGTCACGGGGGGCCTCGGCCTGGCGCGGAACGTTCACCCGGCGCCGTACGCCGAGGGACTTCTCCGGGGGTGCCTGACCGATACCCGCCTTCGCATGCCGCTCCAGCACGCGCATGCCACGGGTGAGTACGAAGGCGAGTACGAAGTACATCACCAGGATGATCGTGTAGACGGGGGCGCTTTCGCCGGTCGCGTTACGCACCAGCATCGCGCCGAAGGCGGTGTCCGCCACACCCATGATCGACACAAGGGCGGTGCCCTTGAGCAGCTCGATCAGCAGGTTGTTGGCCGGCGGGATCATCTCCGGCCACGCCTGCGGCAGCACGATCTTGGTGAGCCGCTGCCACGGGCTGAAGCTGAGTGCGATGCCCGCCTCCTGCTGCGCCGGAGCGACAGCAGCCAGCGACCCGCGAACGATCTCCGACCCGTATGCCCCGTAGGACAGGCCAAGTGCCAGCACTGCCGACCACATGGGAAGCAGCTGCCAGCCCAGAGCGACGGGCAGGACGAAGAACATCCAGAACATCAGGACGAGGGCGGAGGTGCCGCGGAAGATCTCCATGTAGGCACCGGAGAGGACGCGCACGACGCGCAGCCGGTGGGTACGTGCGACCCCGACCACGAACGCCACGCCCGCTCCGAGCAGGGCGCTGAAGAAAGTCAGCTGGACGGTGACCCAGACGCCCTTCAGCAGCAGCTCCCACAGACCCCAGGTAAGGTCCGTCATTTGCAGCGCTCCTTCGCGGTCTGTGTCGTCATCTCCTGCTCGATGAAGCCGAAGGGCTTCATGATGCGAAGGAGTTCACCGCTCTTCTTCATCTTGTGGAGCTCTTCGTTGAAGGCGTCGCGCAGCTTGGTCTCGCCCTTGCGGAAGGCGAACGCCCCGGTGCCCAGGTCGGGCTTGCCGTCGAGCTGCGGCGTGAAGGCCTTGGTGAACTCGGTCTTCCCGCTCTTGGACTGCCTCACGACATTGCGGACGGTGACCGCAGTGCCCGCGAAGACGTCCGCACGGCCGCCCTGCACCTCCAGCAGGCCTGCCAGCTGGTCCGGCAGGAGCTTGATCTCGCCCTCCTTGATGCCGGCGTCCTTCGCGTAGTCGATCTCCGCGTAGCCGACGCCGGTGGCGAGCTTGGCGCCCTTCTCGGCGATGTCCTTGTAGGTGTGCAGACCCTTGGGGTTGCCCTTGCGGACGATGAACGCGTCGCGCATCTCGTACTCGGGGTCGGCGAAGAGAACCTGCGCGCAGCGCTCGGGCGTGATGTACATGCCCGCGGCGACCACGTCGAACTGCTGAGAGTTGAGCCCGGGGATGAGCGAGGCGAACTCGGTGGGCATCGGCTGCACGTTGTCGATGCCGAGCCGCCCGAAGATGATCCTCGCGATCGCCGGGGACGCCCCCGTCAGCTCACCGTTCTTGTCGATGTAGCTGTAGGGCTGTTCGCCGGCGATTCCGACCTTCACCGTGCCCTGGATCCTCATTCTCTCCAGCAGATCCCCCCCGTTTCCGGCGTCGGCGCCGGCCACACGGCTGCATGCCGTCGTGGCGCCCAGCGTTCCGGCCGCGGTCAGTGACATCGCTCCTGCGAGCACTGATCGGCGACCAAGACCTCTACCGGTGTTCCCGGTATTTCCGGTGTTGTTCCCTCGTGGTGGAGCCATGGGCGCGCAGCTACCCAGGCATGCTGAAGATATGCGGATCGTTTTCAGCCCTTGACCTGCTCGTTGCGGGCTTGACCGCTGCGCCACCATTGACACGGAAACGATCCATCTCAGCACCACCCGGAGGCACGATGGCCGAGCGCTTCATCGAAGTGTCGTTGGACAAGCGGGGAGTGAGCTGCACAGCCAAGCTCCTCGACGACCGCGCACCGATCACCTGCGAGGCCGTGTGGAACGCGCTGCCGCTGGGCGGCGACGTCTATCACGCGAAGTACGCACGCAACGAGATCTACGCGCTGATCCCGCCTTTCGCCCCGGAGGAGCCGCCGCTGGAGAATCCGACGATCACTCCCATTCCTGGCGATCTGTGCTATTTCACCTTCACCAACACGCAGTTGGGCACCGCCTCGTACGGATACGAGGCGGCGGCGGAGCAGCAGGGCGCACAGGCCGCCCACGCCACCCGGTCCACCGTGATCGACCTCGCGCTCTTCTACGAGCGCAACAACCTCCTCATC
The DNA here is from genome assembly GCF_013870515.1 of Streptomyces albidus (ex Kaewkla and Franco 2022). Taxonomy (GTDB): domain Bacteria; phylum Actinomycetota; class Actinomycetes; order Streptomycetales; family Streptomycetaceae; genus Streptomyces; species Streptomyces albidus. Next base: position 15,033 of record NZ_JACBXA010000134.1, read on the forward strand.
AACGGTGACGCGGGCTGGGTTCCCGGCATCGTCTGGGGATCGATCGTCGACGGTCTCGACCGGATGGCTGAGGCCTGTCAGGACCTGTGGCGGGCCGGCGCTCTGGGCGAGACCCTCAACTTCCGGCGGGCCTAGGGGGTGTCCGCGAAGTAGCGTCGTCCGCCTTCCCGCCTCCCGGGCGGGGCTTCGCGGACACGCCCCAGGGCTCAGGCGATCCCTGCGAGGGCGGGGGCCGGCATGTCGGCGGCCCCCGCCTCGTACAGGGCGTGCGACGCCCGGAGCACGAGGTCGTCCCGGTGGCGTGCGGCCACGAGCTGCACGCCCATCGGCAGCCCGTCCCCGTCCACGCCGCAGGGCACCGAAGCGGCAGGCTGCTGCGTCATGTTGAAGGGGTACGTGAAGGGCGTCCACTCGGTCCAGCGCCGGTATCCGGAGCCCTCGGGCACCTCGAGGCCCGCCCCGAATGCGGTGCCGGGCGTGGTCGGCGTCACGAGCAGGTCGTACGTCTCGTGGAAGACGCCCATCTTCTTGCCGAGCGCCATGCGTACGTCGACGGCGGTCAGGTAGTCCAGCGCGCTGCGCGCGGCCCCGTCCTCGCAGATCTCCCTCAGCGCGGGGTCCATCTTCTCGCGCTGCTCGGCGGTGAAGTTCTGGGTCACCCGGGCCGCTCCCGCGAACCACAGCGAGTGGAACGCCTCGATCGGGTCCTCGAATCCGGGATCGGTCTCCTCGACCACCGCACCCATCTCCTGCAGCCGCTCCACCGCGCGCCGCACTCCGGCTGCGACCGCCGGCTGGACCTCGACCTGCCCGCCGAAGTCCGGCGAGTACGCGATGCGCATGCCGCGCACCCCGCTTTTCACCGTCTCGCGGAAGCTGTCGTGCGGCGGCGCCAGCTGGGACCAGTCGCGGGCGTCCGGCTGCGAGATCACGTCCATCAGCAGCGCCGCGTCCGCCGCGTCCCGGGTCATCGGGCCGACGTGCGCGAGCGTGCCGAAGGCGCTGGCGGGATAGATCGGCACCCTGCCGTACGTCGGCTTGAGCGCGAAGATCCCGCAGAAGGCGGCCGGGATGCGC
>NZ_JACBXA010000135.1 GCF_013870515.1 Streptomyces albidus (ex Kaewkla and Franco 2022)
CTGATCGGCACGGTCGCGCTGCTCGCCACCGCGCTGTGGACACCGGCCGGCAGCGTCTGGCTGTGCCTGGCCGCCGTCTTCTACGTCCTGACCTCCGGGCTCGCCGTCTCGGGCCCTTTGACGGGCGCACTCGACTGGCTGGTCCCGCCGCTCTTCCGTACCGCCGAATACGTGCTCGTCCTCATCCTGGCCGTACTCGCCGGCCGATCCGGAGTGAACGGCGCACTGCCCGCCGCTTTCGGGCTGGTGGCGGCGGTCGCCTACCATCACTACGACACGGTGTACCGCATCCGCGGCGGCACCGGCGCGCCTCCGCATCGGCTTGTGCGTGCGATCGGAGGCCATGAAGGACGGGCCCTGGTCGTCACCCTCGCCGCAGCCCTGTGGCTGGGCGGCGAAGGCCGCAGCCCGTCCGTGCCCGGACCGGGTCAAGGTTTCACCATCGCGCTGACCACGCTCGCTGTGGCCATCGCGGCCGTGGTGCTCGTCGAGAGCATCCGCTTCTGGGTGTCCTCCAAAGCACCCGCCGTACACGACGAAACAGGAGAACCCGCATGATCGGCCTCGTGCTGGCCGCCGGCGCCGGACGGCGTCTGCGTCCCTACACCGACACCCTTCCCAAGGCCCTTGTGCCGGTCGGCCCCGAAGGCGACGAGGAGTCCAAGACCGTCCTCGACATCGCCCTGGAGAACTTCGCCGCCGTCGGCCTGACCGACGTCGCCGTCGTCGTCGGCTACCGCAAGGAGGCCGTGTACGAGCGCAAGGAGGCGCTGGAGCAGAAGTACGGCGTCAAGCTCACCCTCGTCGACAACGACAAGGCCGAGGAGTGGAACAACGCCTACTCCCTGTGGTGCGCCCGCGACGTCATCAAGCAGGGCGCGCTCCTCGCCAACGGCGACACCGTGCACCCGGTCTCCGTCGAGAAGACGCTCCTCAACGCCCGGGGCGACGGCAAGAAGATCATCCTCGCCCTCGACACGGTCAAGCACCTGGACGAGGAGGAGATGAAGGTCGTCACCGACCCGGAGAAGGGCGTCCAGCAGATCACCAAGCTGATGGACCCCGCCACCGCGAGCGGCGAGTACATCGGCCTGACCCTCATCGAGCCGGAGGCGGCCGAGGAGCTGGCCGACGCCCTGAAGACCACCTTCGAGCGCGACCCGCAGCTCTACTACGAGGACGGCTACCAGGAGCTGGTCAACCGCGGCTTCAAGGTCGACGTCGAGCCCATCGGCGACGTGAAGTGGGTCGAGATCGACAACCACGACGACCTCGCCAAGGGCCGGGAGATCGCATGCCAGTACTGACCCGCCTCATTCCGTCGCCCGTCGTCGTCGACATCAGCCGCGGCGCCCTGGACGACCTGGCGGGCCTGCTGGCCGATCAGCGGATCTCCTCCAACGGCAAGCTCGCCTTCGCCATCAGCGGTGGCTCCGGCGCGGCTCTGCGTGAGCGTTTCGCCCCCGCCCTCCCCAGTGCCGACTGGTACGAGGTCGGCGGGGGCACCATCGATGACGCCATCAAGCTCGCCGACGCCATGAAGTCCGGGCGCTACGACGCGGTCGTGGGCCTCGGCGGCGGCAAGATCATCGACTGTGCGAAGTTCGCGGCCGCGCGCATCGGCCTGCCGTTGGTGGCCGTGGCCACCAACCTCTCGCACGACGGCCTGTGTTCACCGGTGGCCACGCTGGACAACGACGCCGGCCGCGGCTCGTACGGGGTGCCCAACCCCATCGCCGTCGTGATCGACCTCGACGTCATCAGGGAGGCGCCCGCCCGGTTCGTACGTTCCGGAATCGGCGACGCGATCTCCAACATCTCCGCCGTTCGGGACTGGGAGCTCGCCCACACGGTGCGCGGCGAGAGCATCGACGGCCTTGCCGCCGCCATGGCACGCCAGGCGGGAGAGGCGGTGCTCCGGCACCCCGGCACCGTCGGCGACGACGCCTTCCTCCAGGTGCTGGCCGAAGGGCTGGTGCTCACCGGCATCTCCATGTCGGTCGCCGGCGACAGCCGCCCGGCCTCCGGCGCATGCCACGAGATCAACCACGCCTTCGACCTGCTCTACCCGAAGCGGGCCGCCAGCCACGGCGAGCAGTGCGGCCTGGGTGCCGCCTTCGCCACGTTCCTGCGCGGGGACCGTGAGATGTCGATGCTGATGGTCTCGGTGCTGAGGCGCCACGGCCTGCCCGTACTGCCCGCGGACATCGGCTTCGAGGAGGACGAGTTCGTGAAGGTGGTCGAGTACGCACCCGAGACCCGCCCCGGCCGCTACACCATCCTCGAGCACCTCGACCTGTCCGCCGACCAGATCAGGGACGCATACCGCGACTATGCAGAAGCCATCAGTAGCTGAACTCCGCCCGGTCGTTCATCCCGAGGGCGTGAAGGACCGGCGCAGCGGTGAGCACTGGGCCGGACGGCTCTACATGCGCGAGATCTCGCTGCGCTGCGACCCGTACCTGGTCAACACCCGGATCTCGCCGAATCAGCTGACCCATCTGATGGTCGTCGCAGGCGTCCTGGCGGGCGCGGCACTTCTCGTGCCGGGCCTCGCCGGGGCGCTCATCGGCGCCCTTCTCATACAGCTGTACCTGCTGCTGGACTGCGTGGACGGTGAAGTGGCCCGCTGGCGCGGCCAGACCTCCATCACGGGTGTCTACCTCGACCGTGTCGGCCACTACCTGTCGGAGGCGGCGCTGCTCGTCGGCTTCGGCGTCCGTGCCGCCGACGTCTTCCACGCCGAGGGCGCCTCCACGAACTGGATGTGGGCCTTCCTCGGCACGGTCGCCGCCCTCGGCGCCATCCTCATCAAGGCAGAGACGGATCTCGTCGACGTGGCCCGCGCCCGCAGCGGCCTCAGCGCCGTGAAGGACGAGGCCGCCGTGCCGCGTTCCTCCGGGCTGGCCCTGGCCCGCAAGGCGGCCGCCGCGCTGAAGTTCCACCGGCTCGTCGGCGGCGTCGAGGCGTCGCTGCTGATCCTCCTGGTCGCCGTGCTGGACATGATCAGAGGGGATCTCTTCTTCACCAGGCTCGGCGTCGCCGTGCTCGCGGGCATCGCCGTCGTCCAGACGCTGCTGCACCTGGTGTCCATCCTCGCCTCCAGCAGGCTGAAGTGAAGGGGGAGACGACCGCCATGGCTCAGCCACCCGCGGAGCGATCCGCCCCGGCCGGGAAGCTCGGCGCCGTCATCCTCACGATGGGCAACCGTCCCGAGGAACTGCGTGCCCTGCTCGACTCGGTCGCCAAGCAGGACGGCGACCGGGTCGAGGTGGTCGTCGTCGGTAACGGCGCGCCGCTGCCCGAGTTGCCGGAAGGTGTACGGACGGTCGAGCTTCCGGAAAATCTCGGGATCCCGGGAGGCCGCAACGTCGGCATCGAGGCGTTCGGCCCGTCGGGCGCCGAAGTCGACGCGCTGCTCTTCCTCGACGACGACGGCCTCCTGCCGGGCGGCGACACCGCCGAGCTGGTGCGCGAGGCCTTCGCCGCGGATCCCCGTCTGGGCATCATCAGCTTCCGCATCGCCGACCCCGAGACGGGCGAGACCCAGCGCCGTCACGTGCCCAGGCTGCGCGCCGCCGACCCGCTGCGCTCCTCCCGGGTCACCACCTTCCTCGGCGGCGCGAACGCCGTGCGTACGAAGGTCATCGCCGAGGTCGGCGGGCTGCCGGACGAGTTCTTCTACGCCCACGAGGAGACGGATCTCGCCTGGCGTGCCCTGGACGCGGGATGGTCCATCGACTACCGCGCGGACATGGTGCTGCACCACCCCACGACGGCCCCCAGCAGGCACGCGGTCTACCACCGCATGGTCGCCCGGAACCGCGTCTGGCTGGCCCGTCGCAACCTTCCGGCCCTGCTGGTCCCGGTCTACCTCGGCGTCTGGCTGCTGCTCACCCTGGCCCGCCGTCCCTCCCGGCCGGCGCTGCGCGCCTGGCTCGGCGGATTCAAGGAGGGCTGGACGACTTCGTGCGGCGCCCGCAGGCCCATGCGGTGGCGTACGGTATGGCGGCTGACGCGACTAGGTCGCCCGCCCGTGATCTGACAAGCTCGTCTCTGACAGCATCACCATCCGCATTCACCTGCGCGTGTGAGGACGAAAGTTTCCAACGTGACCGAGACAACGCACGGCGGCGCGGTGGGCGTGAAGCCTCCGCCCACACCGGACGACCGTCTGTCCCAGGCCGACCTCGCGGCCAAGTACGGGCTCACCGTGAGCGGGGCGCGGCCCTCGCTGACGGAGTACGTGAGGCAGTTGTGGGGACGGCGGCATTTCGTCCTCGCCTTCTCCCGGGCCAAGCTGACGGCCCAGTACAGCCAGGCGAAACTCGGCCAGCTGTGGCAGGTGGCGACGCCGCTGCTGAACGCCGCCGTCTACTACTTCATCTTCGGGATCCTCCTCGACGGCCGCAAAGGCGTCCCGGGCGGTGACAAGAACTACATCCCCTTCCTGGTCACGGGTGTCTTCGTCTTCACCTTCACCCAGACGTCCGCACTGAACGGGGTGCGGGCGATCTCCTCCAACCTGGGGCTCGTGCGGGCGCTGCACTTCCCGCGCGCCTCGCTGCCCATCTCGGTCTCGCTCCAGCAGCTCCAGCAGCTGCTGTTCTCGATGATCGTTCTGGTGGCGATCCTCCTCGGCTTCAGGCAGTACCCGTCCTGGTCCTGGCTGCTGATCTTCCCCGTGCTCGCCTGCCAGTTCCTCTTCAACACCGGCCTCGCGCTGATCATGGCGCGGCTGGGCAGCAAGACCCCGGACCTGGCTCAGCTGATGCCGTTCGTGCTGCGTACGTGGATGTACGCGTCGGGCGTGATGTTCCCGCTGGAGCCGATGCTCCGGGGCAACACCAGCGCGCCCGGGTGGGCGGTGGAGCTTCTCCAGGCGAACCCGGCAGCGGTGTTCATGGACCTGATGCGTTACTCGTTCATCGACGCGTACACAGTCGCGGACATTCCGCCGCACGCCTGGGCGCTCGCACTGGGCTGGGGGCTGCTCATCGGCATCGGCGGATTTGTTTTCTTCTGGAAGTCGGAGGAGCGTTATGGCCGTGGCTGAGGACACGCAGGAGAAGACAGAGATGGTCCACCAGGCGGGTGCCCCCGCCGCGGAGGAACCGTGGATCCCCACCGTCGTCGCCGAGGACCTGCACATCGTCTACCGCGTCTACGGCGGCTCGAAGGGCAAGGGCAGCGCTACGGCCGCCCTGAACCGCATCGTCCGCCGTAAGCCGGGCGGTGGCGTGCGCGAGGTGCACGCGGTCAAGGGCGTCAACTTCACCGCCTACCGCGGCCAGGCCATAGGCCTGATCGGCTCCAACGGCTCGGGCAAGTCCACGCTGCTGCGTGCCATCGCGGGCCTGCTCCCCGCCGAGAGCGGCCGCGTCTACACCAACGGCCAGCCCTCACTGCTGGGTGTGAACGCCGCGATGATGAACGACCTCACGGGCGAACGCAACGTCGTCCTGGGCGGCCTCGCGATGGGGATGTCCCGCGAGGAGGTGGCGGAGCGTTACCAGGGCATCGTCGACTTCTCCGGCATCAACGAGAAGGGCGACTTCATCACCCTGCCGATGCGCACCTACTCCTCCGGCATGGCGGCCCGGCTGCGCTTCTCGATCGCCGCCGCCAAGAACCACGACGTGCTGATGATCGACGAGGCGCTGGCCACGGGCGACAAGAAGTTCCAGCGGCGCTCCGAGCAGCGCGTCCGTGAGCTGCGCGAGGAGGCGGGCACCGTCTTCCTCGTCAGCCACAACAACAAGTCCATCCGCGACACCTGCGAGCGGACGATCTGGCTGGAGAAGGGCGAGATCCTGCACGACGGCCCGACGGACGAAGTGCTCAAGGAGTACGAGAAGTTCACGGGCAAGTAGGCCCCGGCCCTCGAGGCGCAGAGCACGAAGACGGTCAGCGGCTGATCCGGACCCCGTTCCGAATCAGCCGCTGACCGTTCTCCGTTCCCGGACCGGGCGTCAGACCCCCGCGGGCGTACGCTCCGACTCCCGCTCGGGCTCGGGCAGTTCGGGCTCCGAGCCGGAGGGCGCGGACTCCTCCAGGCCCACCTTGCCGTGCAGCTTCCGCAGTGCGCTCGGCGCGTACCAGGCGCCGCGCCCCAGCAGCCGCATCGCGGCCGGGACGAGCACTCCGCGCACGGCGACGGCGTCGATCAGGATCGCCAGTCCGCTGCCCAGGCCGAACATCTGGAGGAAGCTGATCTCGCTGGTGCCGAAGGCGAAGAAGCTCACCGCCAGCAGGCCCGCAGCCATGGTCACGATGCGGCCCGTACGGGACAACCCGCGGGTGACGGCGGTGGTGTTGTCGGCGCCGGCGTCATGCAGCTCCTTGATGCGGCTGGTGACGAAGACCTCGTAGTCCATGGAGAGTCCGAAGACGATGCAGAACATCAGCACCGTCATCGAGGTGTCCATCGGCATCTCCGTGAATCCCAGGACCGAGGAGAGGTGGCCGTCCTGGAAGATCCAGACCATCGCGCCGATCGCGGCGGTCAGGCTCACCGTGTTGAGCAGCAGTGCACGCAGCGGCTGGACGACGCTGCCCGTGAAGAGGAAGAGCAGCACGAAGGTCGTGCCGACGACCATGCCGATGGCGGCGGGCAGCCGGTCACCGATCGAGGCCTTGGTGTCGATGAGCTGGGCGTCGCGTCCGCCGACCAGTGCCTCGGCACTGCCGGGCACGGCCACGTCACGCACGCTGCGCACGACGTCCTGTCCGGCACCGGCTTCGGGGGTGACGTTGAGCAGCTGCGCGTCCGGGCGTCCGAGCGCGGCTTGGGCCCGTCCGGGCGGTGACGCCTGGCCGTCGACGTACGTGCCGCTCGCGGCCTGCACGCGCACCACTCCGTCGAGCTTCGAGAGGCTGCCCGCGTACGAGTCGAGCTCCGCCTTCGTCACCCCGGCGGTCGTCACGACCTGGGCGTCGTCCGAGGAGTTGCCCGGGAAGTCCTGCTCCAGCGCGGTGCTGACCTGACGGCTCTGCGCCTTCTCGGGCAGGACCCGCTCGTCCGGCATTCCGAAGGTGGCGCCCAGCAGCGGGCTCGCAGCCAGCAGCAGCACCGCGAGCACGGGGAGTGCCGTGAGCAGTGGACGCCGCATCACCGTACGGGCGAGGTTGCCCCACAGAGGCGCGTCCGGCCGTCGCACGGCGTCTGCCCACGGCAGCCGCCCCTTGTTGACGCGGTGCCCGAGCACCGCCAGGAGCGCGGGGACGACGACGAGTGCGGCGACCGCCGCGATGGCGACGACACCGATGCCGGCGTAGGCGAACGAGCGCAGGAAGAAGGGCGGGAAGAGCAGCAGCGCAGCCAGGGCGGCGACGACCGTCGCCGCGGAGAAGGCGATGGTGCGGCCGGCCGTCGTCACGGTCGTACGGAGCGCGTCGCCGACCTCGTCCCCGTCGGCCAGCCGCTCACGGAAGCGGCTGACGATCAGCAGCCCGTAGTCGATTCCGAGGCCGAGCCCGAGGGCCGTCGTGAGGTTGACGGAGAAGATCGAGACGTCGGTGATGCTGCCCAGCACGAACAGCTCGGCGAACGTGCCGAGCACCGCGATCAGTCCGATGGCCAGCGGCAGCAGCGCGGCCACGAAGCTGCCGAACGCGATGACGAGAAGGATGAGCGTGAGCGGGACGGCGATGGCCTCCGCCACGGCGAGGTCCGCGGAGACCTGGCTGGAGATGTCGTTGTTGAGCGCCGCGCCACCGCCCGCGCGTACCTCGATCGGGCCTTCGGAGCCGCTCCACTCGTCGGTGATCTCCTTGGTGTTGTCGGCCACCTCGGTGCTGTCACCCCGCACATGGGCGAGGACGAGCGCCTGGTCCCCGTCCTTGGAGGTGAGCGCGGAGCCGCCGGGCCCCCAGTAGGAGGAGACGTGGGAGATCCGGGGCTCGTCCTTCAGACCCTCCGTCAGCTTCTTGCCTGCCTCGCGTACGGCCGTCGAGTCGAGGCTTCCGCTGTCGGCCCGCACCAGCAGTACGAGGTTGTCCTCGCCGCCGAACTTCTCCTCGATCAGCGTCTGCGCGCGGCTGGAGGGCGCGTCCGGGTCCTCGAAGCCTCCGGCCTGGAGTTTGCCGAATGCGCCGAAACCGATGGCGCCCATGGCCACAACGGCGATGAGACTGAGAACGAGCAGGGCTCTGGGCCTGCGCAATGTCAGATCTGCGATTCTTCGCAGCACGGTGATCCCCCCATGGAACGGTGGTGTACGCAACGATGTTTACGGCGTCAACATGAACTGTTCCAGGGAATGTTAATAGTGTCAACATCGGGCAGGATGGAAGTATGGCGGACATGGAGGCGACGGCTCGTGCGAGGGCGGAAGCGATGACGGACGGGTCGGGCCCGGACAAGGGCAAGCGCGGCGGCAAGCGCACGTACCACCACGGTGACCTGCGCAATGCGCTCATCGTCGCGGCGACGGACCTGGCCCGCGACGGCGGCCCGGAGGCGGTCGTGCTGCGTGCCGCCGCACGCCGTGTCGGCGTCTCACCGACCGCCGCCTACCGGCACTTCGCCGGTCAGGCCGAGCTTCTCCACGCCGTCAAGGAGCTGGGGCAGCAGCGGCTCACGGAGTCGATGGAGGCCGCCGGCGCCTCCCTGTCGGCTCGCGAGCCCGGGCCGGACGGTGCCGAGGAGCGGGTGCGCGCACTCGGACGCGGCTATCTCGCGTTCGCCCGCGCGGAGCCCGGCCTCTATCGAGTCGCCTTCTGCCGCGACGAGTTCAGCATGGAGAAGCTGGACGGAGTGATCGACCCGGGCGAGGAGGACAGCTGGGGCTTCCGCTCCTTCGGCATCCTGGTCCAGGCCCTGGACGCCCTCGTCGAGCACGGCCGGATGACCGAGCGCCGCCGTGCAGGCGCGGAGCTGACCGCCTGGGCCACCGTGCACGGGCTGGCCACGATGTTCCTCGACGGCCCGCTCTCGCAGCTGACGTCCGAGGAGATCGACGCCGTGGCCGAGCGAGCCTTCGACACCCTCATCGCGGGATTCACCACACCCTGAGCCGACGGCTCCGCAGGTTCGCAGTCGCCAAGCATCGAAGCCGTAATCACACCGGGAAAGCTCTCCCGATCGCCTTCCGTCGCGCTTTGCCGTGCCCTCAGTCGTCCCCGTGCTCCTGCGGCGTGTCCGAAATAGGATGTTTTTGCCGAGAGGTGTAGAAACGGAGATGTGACGGCAATGGCTTCTGGCAGCACGTGGTGAGGGCGGAGGCGGACGCGCATGCGCGTGCCGTCCTCGCCAAGGCCACGCGGGAGAACTTCCCGGTGGCGCCTGGATTCCTGCCGCGGGAATGGCGCGACGACCTGATGGCCGTGTACGGCTACGCCCGCCTCGTCGACGACATCGGGGACGGCGATCTCGCCCCCGGCGGCCGCGACGCGAAATACCTGGGTCTGGGACCCGACTGGGGGATCGACCAGGGTGCGGACCGCCTCGCGATGCTCGACGCGTTCGAAGCCGACCTGCGCCGTCTGTTCGACCGCGGAACCACACCGCCCGGCCATCCGCTCCTCCAGGCCCTCGCACCCACCATCAGCCGCCGAGGCCTGACGCCGGAACCGTTTCTGGCCCTCATCGAGGCCAACCGTCAGGACCAGAAGGTCCGCCGCTACGCCGATCACGCCCAACTGCTCCAGTACTGCGAGCTGTCCGCCAACCCCGTCGGCCACCTCGTCCTCGCCATCACCGGCACCTCGACCCCGGAGCGGCGCCGTTACGCCGACGACGTGTGCACCGGGCTCCAGATCGTCGAGCACCTGCAGGACGTCGCCGAGGACCTGAGCCGTGACCGCATCTATCTCCCGGCCCAGGACATGGCCCGTTTCCATGTCACCGAGGCCGACCTCGCCGCCCCGAGCGCCAACGCCTCGGTCCGTGCCCTGCTCGCCGTCGAGGCGGAGCGGGCCCGGCTGCTGCTGTCGGCGGGCGACCCGCTCGTGGCCAGCGTCAACGGGCGGCTGAAACTGCTTCTCGCCGGGTTCACCGGCGGTGGCCGCGCCGTGCTGCGGGCCATCAGACGTGCCGGATACGACGTACTGCCAGGACCTCCCCGAGCCACCACGCGCGGTCTGTTGCGCGAGGTGGCCGCAACCCTGCGACGAGAGGGGTGAGCGGACCGTGGACAGAGCCCGGCCCGTACTGCACGTGCCGCCGGCGGTGGCCGCCGCGTACAGCTATTGCGAGTCCGTCACGGGGCAGCAGGCCCGCAACTTCGCTTACGGAATCCGGCTGCTGCCGACCGCGAAGCGACGGGCGATGTCCGCGCTCTACGCCTTCTCAAGGCGCGTCGACGACATCGGCGACGGGCCGCTCGACGGGCCCGTCAAGGAATCCAGGCTGGAGGAGACCCGGGCGCTGCTCGGGCGCATCCGCGCGGGCACGGTCGCTGAGGACGACACCGACCCGGTCGCCGTCGCACTGAGCGACGCCGCGCGCCGCTACCCGCTGCCGCTCGGCGGTCTCGACGAGCTGATCGACGGAGTGCTCCTGGACGTACGCGGCACGACCTACGACAGCTGGGAAGAGCTGGAGGTCTACTGCCGGTGCGTGGCCGGTGCCATCGGACGTCTGTCCCTGGGCGTGTTCGGGACGCTGCCGGGGGTGCGCGACACGGCGCGCGCCTCCGAGTACGCCGACACCCTGGGGCTCGCTCTGCAACTCACCAATATTCTCCGTGACCTGCGGGAAGACGCGGATCACGGACGCTCGTACCTGCCCGCGGAGGACCTTGAGAAATTCGGCTGCTCCGCAGACTTCCCGAGTGACGATCTGCCCTCCGACGGCGACTTCCGCGGGCTGGTCCATCACGAAGTCGAGCGCGCCCGCGCCCTGTTCACCGACGGATACCGGCTGCTGCCCCTGCTCGACCGCAGATCAGGCGCATGCGTGGCCGCCATGGCGGGGATCTACCAGCGGCTCCTGGACCGCATCGCTGCCGATCCGTACGCCGTCCTCCGCTCGCGCGTCTCGCTGCCCAACAGGCAGAAGGCGTACGTGGCCGTGCGGGGGCTCTCCGGCGTGGAGGCGCGGCAGGCCGCCCGGCGGAGCGCACGCACATGACCGGACCTGACCCGCGCATGGCCGTCCGGCCCGGTGCCGCCCGCAGGCGTGCCGTCGTGATCGGCGGTGGCATCGCCGGTACGACAGCGGCGCTGAAGCTCGCCGACGCCGGAGTGGAGACCACCCTCGTGGAGTCCCGTCCGCGCCTGGGCGGTCTCGCGTTCTCCTTTCGCCGCGACTCTCCCGCCGGCCCGATCAGCGTCGACAACGGGCAGCACGTGCACCTGCGTTGCTGCACCGCGTACACCTGGTTCCTCGAGCGCATCGGCGGCACCGAACTCGCGCCCGTGCAGCGGCGGTTGGACGTACCGGTCCTCGATGCGGCCCCGGAGCGGCCACGGTTGGGCAGGCTTCGCCGCAGTGCCCTGCCCGTACCGCTGCACCTGGCCGCCAGCCTCGCCCGCTACCCCCATCTCTCACCGCTCGAACGCGTCGCGGCAGGCCGGGCGGCTCTCGCACTCAAGAAGCTGGACCCGGCCGATCCCGCCCTGGACGGCGTCGACTTCGCCACCTGGCTGCACCGGCACGGCCAGAGCGACCGCGCGATCGAGGCGCTCTGGGACCTGGTGGGGACCGCGACGCTCAACGCCCGTGCCCCGCATGCCTCGTTGGGCCTGGCGGCCATGGTCTTCAAGACCGGACTCCTCTCCGAGCCGGGTGCCGCCGACCTCGGCGTCTCGCGCGTCCCGCTGGGACACCTGCACGACACTCTCGCCCGCGCCTCGCTCGAGGCCGCGGGTGTGCGCGTCCTGACGCAGACCAAGGCCGACGCGATCACCGCAGGACAGGGCGGGCGCTGGGGTGTCCGTGCCGGGAAGAGCCAGGAGCCCCCGGTGGAGTACGAGGCCGACGCCGTCGTGCTGGCCGTGCCGCAGCGGGAAGCGCACGGCCTGCTGCCCGAGGGGGCACTGCCCGGCAGCCGTCGTCTCCTCGACATCGGCACCGCCCCCATCCTCAACCTGCATGTGATCTACGACCGCCGTGTGCTGCGGTGCCCGTTCTTCGCGACACTCGGATCACCCTTGCAATGGATCTTCGACAGAACCGGTCCGTCCGGCCTTGAGAGCGGCCAGTACCTCGCGGTCTCGCAGTCCGCGGCGCACGACGAGATCGACCTTCCTGTCGGGGTCCTGCGCGAGCGCTGCCTGCCTGAGCTCGCACGATTGCTGCCCGCGGCACGAGGTGCGGTCGTGCGGGACTTCTTCGTCACCCGGGAGCGAACCGCCACCTTCGACCCCCGTCCCGGCGTCGGACGGCTGCGACCCGCGGCCCGTACAGAGGCGCCCGGTGTCTGCCTGGCCGGAGCTTGGACCGATACTGGCTGGCCAGCGACCATGGAAAGCGCCGTGCGGAGCGGTACTACTGCCGCTCGGGAAGCCCTCACCGCCATGGGCCGCCCGTACGACAACGACACGGTGCCCGGCACCACAGGAAGGGCGGTGGCATGACCAGGCTCGATGCGACTGGAACAGCGCGCGAAGGCGGCACGGCCGACACAGAACGCAGAGGAGACCCCGTGACCACGGCGAACCAGCACACCGTCGTCGACGACACGAGCGTCAGCGCTCTGCTGGAGCGCGGCCGAAGGCTCGCCACCCCCATGCTTCGCGCGGCCGTCGCCCGGCTCGCACCTCCGATGGACACGGTCGCCGCCTACCACTTCGGCTGGATCGACGCCGAGGGCCGGCCCTCGGAATCCGACGGTGGCAAGGCCGTGCGCCCCGCGCTCGCCCTGCTCTCGGCCGAGGCCGCCGGAGCGCCACCCGAGACCGGCCTCCCCGGCGCCGTCGCCGTGGAGCTGGTGCACAACTTCTCGCTGCTGCACGACGACTTGATGGACGGCGACGAGCAGCGCCGCCACCGGGACACCGTGTGGAAGGTGCACGGGCCTGCCCAGGCGATCCTCGTCGGGGACGCGCTCTTCGCCCTCGCCAACGAAATACTGCTGGAACCCGCCACCGTCGAGGCCGGCCGCGCCACCCGCCGCCTGACGCGCGCCACCCGCAAGCTCATCGACGGGCAGGCACAGGACATCTCCTACGAGGACCGCGACCGGGTCACCGTCGAGGAATGCCTGGAGATGGAGGGCAACAAGACCGGCGCCCTGCTGGCCTGCGCCGTCTCCATCGGCGCCGTCCTGGCCGGGGCCGACGACCGTACGGCCGACGCCCTGGAGTCCTACGGCTACCACCTGGGCCTCGCGTTCCAGGCCGTCGACGACCTGCTGGGCATCTGGGGCGACCCGCAAGCCACCGGCAAGCAGACGTGGAGCGACCTGCGGCAGCGCAAGAAGTCCCTGCCCGTGGTGGCCGCGCTCTCCTCCCCGCACCCGGCCGCGGCACGCCTCGCGGACCTGATGGCGGCGGACGCGAAGAAGAGCCAGGCGGAGTTCAAGGACTTCGACGAGGCGGAGTTCGCGACGCGGGCCGCGCTGATCGACGAGGCGGGCGGCCGCGAGTGGACCTCCCAGGAGGCGCAGCGCCAGCACACCACCGCGCTCGCCGCCCTCGAACCCGTCGACATGCCCGGTCACGTACGCGATCAGCTCACGGCGCTGGCGGACTTCGTCGTCGTACGGCAGCGATGACCACCGCGTCGAGAACCACCCGGCGCTGACGCCGGACCCTTCGGAAGGGGAACAGATGACAGCGACGACCGACGGCCGTGCGGAGACCTTCGGCACGGTGAGGCCGCCACTCGCCGGGGAGTCGCCGGGCGCCGAGAGCCTCGGTGCCCGCGCGGAGCGTACGGCCGGTCGCGCTGTGGAGAACCTGCTCGCCCGCCAGGACGCCGAGGGCTGGTGGAAGGGCGACCTGGAGACCAACGTCACCATGGATGCCGAGGACCTGCTGCTGCGCGAGTTCCTCGGCATCCGCGACGAGCGCACCACCCAGGAGGCCGGCCGGTTCGTACGCTCCCAGCAGCGAGCCGACGGCACTTGGGCCACATTTCACGGCGGACCTGGGGAGCTCTCCACCACCGTCGAGGCGTACATCGCTCTGCGGCTCGCCGGAGACACCCCCGACGAGCCGCACATGGCGCGGGCCTCCGCGTGGGTGCGCGAGCAGGGCGGCGTCGCCTCCAGCAGGGTCTTCACCCGGATCTGGCTGGCGCTCTTCGGCTGGTGGCGCTGGGACGACCTGCCCGAACTGCCGCCCGAGATCATCTACTTCCCGAAGTGGTTCCCGCTCAACATCTACGACTTCGGCTGCTGGGCGCGCCAGACGATCGTTCCGCTGACCGTCGTCTCCGCCAAGCGCCCCGTCCGTGCGGCGCCGTTCTCCATCGGCGAGCTGCACCAGGACGCCGCGTGCCCGAACCCTCCGCGGCGGATGGCGCCCGTGGCGAGCTGGGACGGACTCTTCCAGCGCCTCGACCGCGCCATGCACGCGTACCGCAAGGTCGGCTCCCGCTCGCTGCGCAGGGCGGCGCTGCGCAGTGCCGCGCGCTGGATCATCGAGCGTCAGGAGAACGACGGCTGCTGGGGCGGAATCCAGCCGCCCGCCGTCTACTCGCTGATCGCGCTGCGCCTGCTCGGCTACGACCTGGACCACCCGGTGATGCGGGCCGGACTCGCCTCCCTGGACCGGTACACCGTCCGGTACGAGGGTCCCGGCGAGGGGTCGGAGGGCGGTGTCCGGCGGATGGTCGAGGCGTGCCAGTCCCCCGTCTGGGACACCTGCCTGGCGACCATCGCGCTGGCCGACGCGGGCGTCCCCCGCGACCACCCTGCTCTGGTCAAAGCCGCCGACTGGATGCTCGGGGAGCAGGTCGTCCGTCCGGGCGACTGGTCCGTACGCAAGCCTCAACTGCCGCCCGGCGGCTGGGCGTTCGAGTTCCACAACGACAACTACCCCGACACCGACGACACCGCGGAGGTAGTGCTCGCGCTGCGGCGCGTGCACCACCACGACCAGGCGCGGGTGGACACGGCGGTACGCAGGGCCGTGCGCTGGAGCATGGGGATGCAGTCCAGGAACGGCGCCTGGGGAGCCTTCGACGCCGACAACGACAGCCCCCTCCCCAACCGGCTGCCGTTCTGCGACTTCGGCGAGGTCATCGACCCTCCCTCCGCCGACGTCACCGCGCACATGGTGGAGATGCTCGCGGCCGAGGGCCGCCGCGACGACCCGCGCGTGCGAAAGGCCGTGACCTGGCTCCTGGCCGAACAGGAGGTCGACGGCGCCTGGTTCGGGCGATGGGGCGTCAACTACATCTACGGCACGGGGTCGGTGGTCCCCGCGCTCACGGCCGCGGGGCTGCCCGTCGGCCACCCGTCCATCCGCCGCGCCGTCGGCTGGCTCGAGAGCGTCCAGAACGAGGACGGCGGATGGGGCGAGGACCTTCGCTCCTACCTCCCCGGCCGGGAGTGGGCCGGGCGCGGCAACTCCACGGCCTCCCAGACCGCCTGGGCACTTCTCGCACTGCTCGCGGCGGGGGAGCGCGAATCGGCGGCCGTGGAGCAGGGAGTCGACTGGCTCGCCCGCACCCAGCTCGAGGACGGCTCGTGGGACGAGCCGCACTTCACCGGCACCGGCTTCCCCTGGGACTTCTCGATCAACTACCACCTGTACCGGATGGTCTTCCCGCTCACCGCTCTCGGCCGCTATCTGCACGGCACCGGGACGGAAGGCAGATGACGGTCCCCGGTGACCATGGCCCGCTGCTGATCGCTTGCGCACTGGGCATCGAGCGGCTCGCGCTGAGACGTTTCGGCACGGCCCCCGAAGGTGCGGCGGGCCCGGTCACCGTGCTCCGTACGGGAATGGGGCCTGAGGCCGCCGAACGTGCCGTGTCTGGAGCGTTGCGCGACGAGCCCGAGGAGGGCGGCACTGCCGTGGTCGCGACGGGCTTCTGCGCCGGCCTGCTGCCCGGCATGCACCCCGGGGACCTGGTGGTCGCGGACGAGACACGGGACGCGGAGGGCCGTACGGAATGCACGGGCACCGCTGTGCTGGCCGAGGCGCTGCGCCCGTACGGCACCGTGCACGTCGGGCCGCTAGCCGGTTCCCCGCACATCG
>NZ_JACBXA010000136.1 GCF_013870515.1 Streptomyces albidus (ex Kaewkla and Franco 2022)
GCGGGCGCGGCGCACTCAACTTCCTCGAAGAGGTCGACGCCCAGGACATCGTCGCGGACACCCTCGCGGGGCGTGCCGTACGGCCCGACGCCGTACGGCTCATGACGGCACACCGTTCGAAGGGCCTGGAGTGGCGGCTCGTCGTCGTCGCGGGTGTGCAGGAAGGGCTCTGGCCCGATCTGCGGCGCCGTGGCTCGCTGCTGGAGGCAGACCGTATCGGCGGCGACGGGCTCGCCGAGCCGCTGCCGCCGGGTGCGCTGCTGACCGAGGAGCGCAGGCTGTTCTACGTGGCAGCGACCCGGGCCAAGGAGCGCCTGGTCGTCACAGCGGTTCGCGCGCCGGCCGACGACGGAGACCAGCCGTCGCGTTTCCTGGGCGAGTTGGGGGTCGAGCCGAAGGCCGTGACGGCCCGTCCGCGCCGCCCGCTCTCGGTCTCCGCCCTCGTGGCCGAGTTGCGCGCCACGACCGTCGACCCGGCTTCCTCGCAGGCGCTGAGGGAGGCGGCAGCCCAGCGGCTGGCGAGGCTGGCCTCCATGCGCGACGAGGACGGCCACCCCCTCGTACCGGCAGCTCATCCGCATCGCTGGTGGGGCCTGAACGAGCCGACCCTCTCGGAAGTACCGCTCCGCGACCGGGAACAGCCCGTCACGCTCTCGGGCAGCGCGCTGGACCAGCTGGCCAACACCTGTGCCCTGCAGTGGTTCCTGGCCCGCGAGGTGAAGGCCGACAACCCCGCGACCGCTGCCCAGGGGTTCGGGAACGTGCTGCACGTGCTGGCCGACGAAGTCGCCTCAGGCGGCACGCCGGCCGACCTGGACGTGCTGAT
The DNA here is from genome assembly GCF_013870515.1 of Streptomyces albidus (ex Kaewkla and Franco 2022). Lineage (GTDB taxonomy): Bacteria > Actinomycetota > Actinomycetes > Streptomycetales > Streptomycetaceae > Streptomyces > Streptomyces albidus. The sequence continues at coordinate 827 of NZ_JACBXA010000136.1, forward strand.
GGAACGCCTGGAGACCGTCTGGGACGGGCTCGCCTTCGAGGCGCCCTGGAAGTCCCGTCAGGAGAAGGCGAGCGCGCGGGCAGCGCTCGAGCGGTTCCTGCGCTGGCACGTCATGCAGCGGGGAGAGGAGCCCGGAGGGCGCGAAGTGGCGGGCAGCGAACTCGGCTTCGACGTCACATTGGAGGCCGGCGAGTTCGAGGTGCGCATCCGCGGCAGCGTCGACCGGGTGGAGAACGACGCACGCGGGCGGGCGTACGTCGTCGACTTCAAGACGGGCCGCGCCAAGCCCAGTGCCTCCGAGGTCACCCGTCATCCGCAGCTCGCCGTCTACCAGTTGGCCGTACGGGAGGGCGCGGCCGACCACCTCTTCGACGGACGCCGCCCCGCGCCGGGCGGCGCGGAGCTGGTGCATCTGCGCCTGGGCGCACCACAACGAGACGGAGGCGATGCGCTTCCCGTGGTGCAGCGTCAGGACGCCCTGGCAGAAGCGGCGCCGGCACCTCCTGACGGAGCCGGCCCGGGAGACACGGCTGCCGGGGAGAGCTCCGAGGGGGAGTGGGTCGGCGACATGCTGGCGACGGCCGCGAGCAGGGTCCTCGACGAACGCTTCACCCCCTCACCCGGCCAGCACTGCACCCACTGCACCTTCCGCAACGCCTGCTCCGCACGTCCCGAAGGACGGCACGTCGTCGAGTGACCGCCGGCCGGGTGGCGACTCCCGGGTGGCTGCGCACAGTTGATGCGGAGTCCGCTTTTCCGCGCCCGCGCGGACCACCTCCCTGAGGCGGTTGTCGGTGCCGGCCGTTAGCGTCTCTTGCGTGCCCGCACATCTCACCGATACCGATCAGCTCAAGGAGCTCCTCGGTATTCCGTTCACCCCGGAGCAGCTCGCCTGCATCACGGCGCCTCCCGCTCCCCAGGTGATCGTGGCGGGCGCGGGCTCGGGCAAGACGACCGTCATGGCGGCGCGGGTGGTCTGGCTCGTGGGCACCGGCCAGGTCCAGCCCGAGCAGGTGCTGGGGCTGACCTTCACCAACAAGGCCGCGGGCGAGCTGACCGAGCGGGTCCGCCGGGCGCTCGTACGGGCAGGGGTCACCGACCCGGACCCGGCCGACCCCGAACACGCCCAGGGCGAACCGCAGATCTCCACCTATCACGCCTTCGCCGGGCGGCTCCTGAGCGAGCACGGGCTGCGCCTGGGCATCGAACCCGGCGCCCGGCTGCTCGCGGACGCGACCCGGTTCCAGCTGGCCGCGAGCGTGCTGCGGGCGGACCCGGGCCCCTTCGAAGCCCTCACCAAGACGGTCGCCGCGCTCGTGGAGGACCTGCTCGCTCTGGACGCCGAGCTCTCCGAACACCTCGTCCGTCCGGACGCGCTCCGCTCGTACGACGCGGAGCTGCTGGAGGTTCTGCAGAGCACACGCCTCGGCAACGCCGCGCTGCGCAAGGTGCCGCAGGCCGCTCTCGGCCGCGCCGAACTGCTCGGCCTGGTCGAGAAGTACCGCACGCGCAAACGCGAACGCGACCTCCTCGACTTCGGCGACCAGATCGCCCTTGCCGCCGCTCTCGCGCGCGACGTCCCGGAGGTCGGCCGGATCCTGCGAGCGCAGTTCTCGGTCGTCCTCCTCGACGAGTACCAGGACACGTCCGTGGCCCAACGGGTGCTGCTGGCCGGGCTGTTCGGCGCCGGTTCGGGGCGGACGGCGGGGGAGGGAGCCGGCCACGCGGTCACGGCCGTCGGCGATCCCTGCCAGGCCATCTACGGGTGGCGGGGCGCCTCGGTGGCCAACCTGGACGACTTCCCCCGGCATTTTCCGTACGCCGACGGCAGCCCCGCCGACCGCTTCTCGCTCAGCGAGAACCGCCGCAGCGGCGGCCGCCTCCTCAGCCTCGCCAACTCCCTCGCCGAGCCGCTGCGTGAGCGCCACGAGGGGGTCGAAGCCCTTCGGGCGGCGCCGGGCGCCGAGCGCGACGGGAGGGTCCGCTGCGCTCTGCTGCCCACGCACGCACAGGAGTTGGACTGGCTGGCCGACTCCCTCGCCCACCTCGTCCGTACGGGCACTCCGCCCGGCGAGATCGCCGTACTGTGCCGCGGCGCGGGCGACTTCGCCGAAATCCAGGGCGCGCTGGTCGAACGCGAGATCCCGGTGGAGGTCGTCGGCCTCTCCGGGCTGCTGCACCTGCCTGAGGTCGCCGACCTCGTAGCCGTGTGCGAGGTCCTCCAGGACCCGACGGCCAACGCCTCCCTCGTGCGGCTTCTGACGGGTCCTCGCTGGCGGATCGGCCCCCGTGACCTCGCGCTGCTCGGACGCCGCGCGCGGCTGCTCGTACATCACCGGGACGATCACGAGGACGACCCCGACAGGCGCCTGGCAGCGGCGGTCGAGGGCGTCGACCCGGCGGAGGTCGTCTCCCTCGCCGACGCGCTGGAGACCTTCCTGGAATCCGACGGACCGGATGACGCGCTGCCCTTCTCCGCGGCCGCGCGCGTGCGCTTCGCCAGGCTCGCCGCCGAAATACGCGATCTGCGCCGCTCCCTGGCCGACCCGCTGATGGACGTGCTGCACAGGGTGCTGACGGTGACGGGGCTGGAGGTCGAACTCTCCGCGTCGCCGCAGGCGTTGGCGGCCCGCCGCCGCGAGACGCTGAGCAACTTCCTCGACGTGGCGGCTGGCTTCGCCGCCGCCGACGGAGAGGCGACGCTGCTGGCGTTCCTCGGGTTCCTGCGCACCGCCGTGCAGTACGAGAAGGGGCTGGACAACTCACTTCCCGGCGGCGAGAACACGCTGAAGGTGCTCACGGCGCACAAGGCCAAGGGCCTCGAATGGGACGTCGTCGCCGTGCCCGGGCTGGTGGCGAAGCAGTTCCCCAGCCGGCAGCCCCGCGAGTCCTGGCTCACCCGGCCACGGGTCCTTCCGCACGCGCTGCGAGGTGACGCGGCCACGCTGCCGGAGGTCGCGGAGTGGAGCGCGAAAGGCGTCAAGGACTACGACACGGCGATGCGTGACCACCAGGCCACCGAGGAACTCCGCCTCGGCTACGTCACGTTCACCAGGCCCCGTTCACTGCTCCTCGGGTCCGGCCACTGGTGGGGTCCGAGCCAGAAGAAGCCCCGCGGCCCCTCACCCTTCCTCGAAGCACTGCGCTCGCACTGCGAGGCTGATCCGGCGCACGGCGAGGTCGAGCACTGGGCGGACGCACCGGAGGAAGGCGAGGAGAACCCGTCGCTCGCGGCGGCCGCCGAGGAGCGGGCCTGGCCGATGCCCCTGGACGCCGACGCGCTGGCACGCCGGCGTGCGGCCGCCGCTGCCGTGATCAGGCGGCTGGAGGGGGAGTCCGAAGAACCGGAGCACGAGGCGCACTCCCTGCGGCCGGAGGAGGAGGTCGCTGAGGAGTACGGGAACGGTGTGGCGCGCGCGGCCTCAGCCGAGGACGGGCTCAGCCCCGAGGAGAAGCGGCTGAGCGCCTCGTGGGACCGGGATCTGGAGGCGCTCGAAGGGGAGCTGCGGCGCTCACGGGCGACCGTGCGGGACGTCCCGCTGCCCGCCTCCCTCTCCGCGTCCCAGATGATGCGGATGACCGCGGATCCGGACGGCTTCGCCCGCGAGCTGGCCCGCCCGATGCCCCGTCCACCGGAACCCTCCGCCGCCCGCCGAGGTGCCCGCTTCCACGCGTGGGTGGAGTCCAGGTTCGAGGAATTGACGCTTCCGATGCTCGGTCCCGACGAGCTGCCGGGCACGGGCGGCGACGGCTCGGAGCCCGCCGAGATCGCCGACGAGAGGGATCTGGCCGCCCTGAAGGAGGCCTTCCAGCGTTCGCCGTACGCGCAGCGCACCCCGTACCGCGTCGAGGAGCCCTTCCAGCTGGCACTGGCCGGAAGGATCATCCGCGGACGGATCGACGCGGTCTACCGCGACACCGCTCCGGACGGCACCCCGACGTACGAGATCGTCGACTGGAAGACCAGCCGCAGGCACACCGCCGATTCGCTCCAGCTCTCCGTCTACCGCCTCGCCTGGGCCGAGAAGCAGGGCGTGCCGCTCGCCGCTGTGGACGCGGCGTTCCTCTACGTACGGGGCGGCGAGCTGGTGCGCCCGGAGGGGCTCCTGGACCGCACAGGCCTCGAACGGCTGTTGCTCGGCGGGAGCGGGAAGGCCGACGGCAGCAGCGTCGAGGACGACGACCGCGCCGCTCGGACCTCCCGGACACCGGAGCCCTGAGCGGGCGCGGCCGAGATCCCGCCAGGGGAGCACCCGCGGATGAGGATGGTCCCCCGAATGATGGATAGGCTTCCGGTCATGAGCAGCATCCCGGCAGCTCCGGACGACGCCGTCCGGGCGAGCATCCACGACCGGAGTGCCGCCTTCCTCGACGACCTCGTGGAATGGCTGTGCATCCCTTCGGTGTCCGCGGACCCGGCGCACGCCGGCGACGTGCGGCGCAGCGCCTCATGGCTGGCCGGGAAGCTCACCGCGACCGGCTTCCCCGTCGCCGAGGTCTGGGAGACGGAGGGCGCGCCCGCCGTGTTCGCCGAGTGGCCCTCCGGGGACCCGGATGCGCCCACCGTGCTCGTCTACGGTCACCACGACGTGCAGCCCGCGGCCCTGGAGGACGGCTGGCTCTCGGAGCCGTTCGTCCCGGAGGAGCGGGAAGGCCGCCTGTACGCACGCGGCGCCGCCGACGACAAGGGCCAGGTCCTCCTCCACACCCTCGGAGTGCAGGCGCACCTCGCCGCCTCGGGCCGTACGGCCCCCGCCGTCAACCTCAAGCTGCTGATCGAGGGCGAGGAGGAGTCCGGCTCCCCGCACTTCCCCGCCCTGGTGCAGGCGAACGCCGACCGGCTCGCCTGCGACGCCGCGGTCGTCTCCGACACCGGCATGTGGTCCGGGCAGACGCCCACGGTGTGCACGGGGATGCGCGGACTGACGGACTGCCAGATCGACCTGTGGGGTCCGGATCAGGACATTCATTCCGGCTCGTTCGGCGGCGCCGTCCCCAACCCCGCCACCGAGGCCGCCCGGCTGGCCGCCCGTCTGCACGACGAGGACCACCGCGTCACCCTCCCCGGCTTCTACGACGGCGTCGTGGATCTGACCGACGAGGAGCGGCTGCTCTTCGCCGAACTGCCCTTCGACGAGAGCGCCTGGCTGCGGACGGCGCATTCGCACGCCGCACTCGGCGAGGCGGGCTACACCACGCTGGAGCGGGTCTGGGCCCGTCCGACAGCCGAGTTGAACGGCATCGGAGGCGGCTATCAGGGCCCCGGCGGCAAGACGATCATCCCGTCGAGCGCGCAGTTGAAGCTTTCCTTCCGGCTCGTCGCCGGGCAGGACGCGGAGAAGGTCCAGCAGTCGCTGCGGGAGTGGGTCGCGGCGAGCCTGCCGGACGGCATCCGGCACGAGATCACCTTCTGGGGCGCCACCCGACCCTGCCTCACCCCGCTCGGCCATCCCGCGCTGCAGTCGGTCGTACGGTCCATGGAGCGTGCGTTCGGGCAGCGCGTCCGCTTCACACGCGAGGGCGGGTCCGGCCCGGCGGCCGACCTCCAGGACGTGCTCGGCGTGCCGGTGCTCTTCCTGGGCATCTCCATCCCCTCGGACGGATGGCACGCGCCGAACGAGAAGGTCGAACTGGACCTGCTGATGAAGGGGGTCGAGACCGCCGCGTACCTGTGGGGCGATCTCGCGGAGCACTGGAGGCCGCAGGAGAGCGCTCTTCCCGGCCCACGTACGCACAGCAAGCCGGCACCCGCCACACCGGCGCCGCTTTCGCAGGAGGAGTAGGAAGCCGAAGTGACCACCTGGACCGACCGCACGGCCGACGCCGACCGTCCCATCACGCTGACCTCCACCGGCGGCATCGACCGCGCCGCGCACCTCAGGATGGACGAGGCCTGGCTGGCGGCGGCGTGGAGTCACCCGACGACGCGGGCCTTCGTGGTCTCCGGCGGGCAGGCGCTGATCGAGGACAACAGCGCCGGCGCCACGGAGCTGGTGATGATGCCGTCCTTCGACGCGCCCTACACCGAGGCCCACCGCTACTTCCTCGGCGTCGACCAGGAGGGCGTCCGCTACTTCGCACTGCAGAAGGACGAACTGCCGGGACGCATGGACGACATCGCCCGCCCCGCCGGACTGCGCGAGGCAGGCGTGCTGCTCTCCGCCCGCGACGCCGAACTGATGACTCACGCCATCGGCCTGGAGAACTGGCAGCGCACGCACCGGTTCTGCTCGCGCTGCGGTGAACGCACCGTCATCGCGGCAGCCGGGCACCTGCGCCGTTGTCCCGCCTGTGGTGCGGAGCACTATCCGCGCACCGATCCGGCCGTGATCATGCTCGTCACGGACGAGAAGGACCGCGCCCTCCTGGGACGGCAGGTGCACTGGCCGGAGGGACGCTTCTCGACGCTCGCGGGATTCGTCGAGCCCGGTGAGTCGCTCGAAGCCGCCGTCATCCGTGAGGTCGCGGAGGAGGCGGGCGTCGCGGTGGGCGAGGTCGACTACGTGGCCAGCCAGCCGTGGCCGTTCCCCGCCAGCCTGATGCTCGGCTTCATGGCACGGGCCACGTCACCGGAGATCCAGGTCGACGGCGACGAGATCGAAGAGGCGCGCTGGTTCTCCCGTGAGGACATCCGGGCCGCGATCAAGTCCGGGGAGGTGCTGCCGCCGTCGGGCATCTCGATCGCGGCCCGCCTGGTGGAGCTGTGGTACGGCGAACCGTTGCCCGGTACGGACCGGAAGCCCTGACGCAGCCCGGTCCGGACCGGAGGCTCTGACGCGGAAGTTCGTACGCACGTGAGCCGGGCCCCCGCGACTGCGGGACCCCGGCTCACGTGCGTCAGGCTCCGGTTATGCGGTCTACTCCGGCGCCCCCGTACTCCGGCACCGTAAGAGGCCTCAGGCTCCGACCTTCTCCTTGACCTGGGCCAGCGAAGGGTTCGTCAGCGTGGAGCCGTCCGGGAAGAGAACGGTCGGCACCGTCTGGTTGCCGCCGTTGGCCTTCTCCACGAAGTCGGCGGACGCCGGGTCGTGCTCGATGTTGATCTCCGTGTAGGCGATGCCCTCACGGTCCATCTGGCCCTTCAGCCGACGGCAGTAGCCGCACCACGTGGTGCTGTACATCGTCACGTTTCCCGCCATGGCTTCTCGCGCTCCTTCGTGTCCGTTGGTGTCTGAGGGAACGTCCGAGCGAAGCAGACCATTCCCGGGTGCGGGACACCTCGTATGACAATCCGGGTTCGCCTGTGGACGAGGGTCACAGCCGCCTCGTGGGACCTGGCAGCATGGCGGGGTGACACCAGCAACGGACTCCCCTCTGTTCTCCGACCCCGACCAGGGCGCGTTCGCGGTCCCGCCGCGCGACGCCGACGCGGTGCTGGAGGGGCTCGATCCCGAGCAGCGTGAAGTGGCGACGGCCCTGCACGGCCCGGTGTGCGTGCTCGCAGGCGCGGGCACGGGCAAGACCCGTGCGATCACCCACCGCATCGCGTACGGCGTGCGTGCGGGCATCCTGCCGCCCGCCGGCGTGCTGGCGGTCACCTTCACCAGCCGTGCGGCGGGGGAGATGCGCGGCCGGCTGCGGCAGCTGGGGGCGACCGGGGTCCAGGCCCGTACGTTCCACTCGGCTGCGCTGAGGCAGCTTCAGTTCTTCTGGCCCAGGGCCGTCGGCGGCGAGCTGCCGAGGCTGCTGGAGCGCAAGGTGCAGCTCGTGGCCGAGGCCGCGGCCCGCTGCCGTCTCCGTCTCGACCGGAACGAACTGCGGGACCTCACAAGCGAGATCGAGTGGTCGAAGGTCACGCAGACCGTGCCGGAGGACTATCCGGCCGTGGTCGCCAAGTCGAGCCGGGAGGCGCCGCGCGATCCGGCGGAGACCGCCCGTGTCTTCGGTCTGTACGAGCAGCTCAAACGTGAGCGCTCCGTCATCGACTTCGAGGACGTGCTGCTGCTGACGGTCGGCGTCCTGCAGGACCGCGCCGACATCGCCGACACGGTCCGCGGTCAGTACCAGCATTTCGTGGTCGACGAGTACCAGGACGTCAGCCCGCTGCAGCAGAGGCTCCTGGAGCTGTGGGTGGGGGACCGGGACAGCCTGTGCGTCGTGGGCGACGCCAGCCAGACGATCTACTCCTTCACGGGTGCCACCCCCGATCACCTGCTCAACTTCCGCTCCCGCCACCCGAACGCGACCGTGGTCAAGCTCGTGCGGGACTACCGGTCCACGCCCCAGGTCGTCCACCTCGCGAACGGCCTGCTCTCCCAGGCGTCCGGCCGCGCCGCCGAACACCGGCTGGAGCTGGTCTCCCAGCGGGAAGCCGGCCCCGAGCCGGTCTACACGGAGTACGCAGACGAGCCCAGCGAGGCCGAGGGCACGGCCAAGCGCATCCGTGAACTGATCGATTCCGGCGTCCCCGCCAGCCAGATCGCCGTCCTCTACCGCATCAACGCCCAGTCCGAGGTCTACGAACAGGCTCTCGTCGACGCCGGTGTCCCCTACCAACTCCGAGGCGCGGAGCGCTTCTTCGAACGGCCTGAGATCCGCGAGGCGGGCGTCGCCCTGCGCAGCGCGGCCCGCTTCGGAGGCAACGACACCCTGCTCGACGATGCCGTCGACCTCCCCTCCCAGGTCCGCGCCGTCCTGAGCGGGACCGGCTGGACTCCGGACCCTCCCGCGGGGTCGGGCGCCGTGCGCGACCGCTGGGAGTCGCTGATGGCTCTCGTCCGTCTCGCCGAGGCGCTGTCCGCGAGCCGTTCGTCGGGGGGCGAAGAGGCCGTGACCCTCAGCGACTTCGTGGCGGAGCTGGACGAACGAGCCAACGCACAGCACGCCCCCACGGTCGAAGGCGTCACCCTCGCCTCCCTCCACTCCGCCAAGGGGCTCGAATGGGACGCGGTGTTCCTGACCGGGCTCACCGAGGGCATGATGCCGATCACCCATGCCAAGACGGACGTTCAGGTCGAGGAGGAGCGGCGGCTGCTCTACGTCGGCGTCACCCGGGCCCGCCTCCACCTCACCCTCTCGTGGGCGCTCTCCCGCTCGCCCGGCGGCCGGGGCGGTCGGCGGCCCAGCCGGTTCCTGAACGGGCTGCGGCCCGGATCGACGGGCACGGGCGCTCGTACGGCGGGCGGCCGAGGCGGCATCGAACGCGGCAGCGGCGGCAGCCGCGCGCGCAAGCGCCGCGGGCCGGTGCTCTGCCGAGTGTGCGGGCGCTCGCTGACCGATCCGGGTGAGATGAAGCTGATGCGATGCGAGGGCTGCCCGTCGGACCTCGACGAGCAGCTCTTCGAGCGGCTGCGGGAGTGGCGTTCCGAACAGGCGAAGGCGCTGGGGCAGCCCGCCTACTGCGTCTTCACGGACAAGACCCTGATGGCGATCGCCGAAATCGTTCCCGACGACGAGGCGGCGCTCTCACGCATCTCCGGTGTGGGCGGACGCAAGCTGGAACGGTTCGGTGCGGACGTCCTCGCGCTTTGCGGGGGCGAGGAGTTGGGGGACGCTCAGTCCGATACCCAGACCGGCGCCCAGTCCGATGCGGGGCCCGGCGCAGAGCTTGACGGAGAGTCCCAGGAGGGACCGCCGGCCGACCCCGCGGAGGAACCCGAAGAAGCTTTTTCGGAGACGGCGGAAAAATAGTTTGCGCGCGCTGTCCGGAGCACCATAGCCTTCCGGACATGGACAGGGCGGGGGCTTTCCGCTCCACCTCATCCATGCTGTACTGACTCCTGCACGTTTGAGGATCGGCCCCGGCTGATCCCCCGATTCGCCGAGAGGAGGCGAGCCAAGTGATCGACTTCATTACCACTCACAAGATGACCGACCGCTCGGTCGTCGCCTCTTGCCTGCTCGGCTCCGGAGTCAACGGCACCGGCCTGTCCCGCGTCGTTCTGAACGGCAGCCAGCGACCGGCGATGGCACTTGAGGTAGCAGCAGTGGCACAGGAAGCGACCTATGCCTTTGCATCCGCAGCCGATGGTGCCGGCGCCACGAGCGCGAAGACGAAGCACAACCCGATGTGGGCCTTCCGTGGGCTCGAACCCTGGAGAGATCCCGCCTGATCGGCAAGATCAGGTCGGCACCTTCCAGGGCCGCGGAACCCACACCGGGATCCGCGGCCCTTCTGTTTGCCCGCTCGGCCACCAGCCGGGCCGAACAGAGACCAGACATCGACAGACGAGGAAGAACCGGCAGTGCACCTCGAGACGCACACTCCGTCACCCACGACAGACCTGATGCCGCCTGATGCCACCACGGAGGACCCCGTGACTGCCCCGCTGATCACGCTCACCGAGCTCGACGACGCCATCGAAAGCCTCGGCGTCGCTGTGCCCTGCCGTTCCTACGACCCCGAGGTCTTCTTCGCCGAGGCCCCGGCCGACGTGGAGTACGCGAAGACCCTGTGCCAGACCTGCCCGCTGCGCGAGGCCTGCCTCGCGGGTGCCAAGGACCGCCGTGAGCCCTGGGGTGTCTGGGGCGGCGAGCTGTTCGTGCAGGGAGTCGTCGTGCCCCGGAAGCGGCCCCGTGGCCGTCCCCGCAAGAACCCGGTAGCGGCATGACCACGGCAGGCACCATCGACCGCCCGAAGACGCGCAATCCGCAGCTGCGTCACCTTCCGAAGCAGGATCCGACGATGACACCTACTTCCGAGACCACGAACCAGTCCAGCGTCGAGGCGAACGCCTCGCGTCAGAACAGGAACCGAGAAATGCAACTCATGCCAGAATCCCTGGCCCGAGCCCATATGCACGACCGCTTGCAGGAGGCCGAGTCGGAACGCAGGGCGCTGCGCGTCACGTCCGCCCGGCGCCTTCAGCGTCGCGCGGAGCGCGCCTCCCTGCGTGCCCGGCGAGCGCTGGCCATGGCGGTCATGCAGTGAACCGACCGGAGAGCCGGGGCCTTGCGCCCCGGCTCTCCGCCGTTCCCGGGGTTATGTTCGGACGCATGGACGAGGAGAACGCGGCAGAGACGGTGTGCGCCGGCTGCGGGACGGTCGCCGAGGGCACCCCCGTCACCTGGATCTGCTCGCGGGAACGCGGTCAGGCCCGGTACTTCTGCGAGACCTGCGCCCGTACCAACATCCGGGCCATCGAGGGCCGTCTCGATTCGCCGTGGTGGTGACGGTTCGCCCACCACAGGCCCGGCCGTGCCGGAGCAGTGGCACAGTTTCGGCCGACCAATCAGCCGCTCCAGCCCCGGCCGGCGCTCACGCACCAGGCAGACAAGCCGGTCAGGCGGGGGCCTCCGTGACCTCCAGCGAGTCACCTTCGCCGTCGTCCTGGGCGAAGCCCGGCACCCATGCCTCCATCTCCTCACGCATCCGCACCGTCGCCCCGAGCTGGCACAGCACGCCGATGGTGCTCAGCGTCACGCGATGTATCAGCAGGTACGACGGGGGCAGGTTGAGCTGCTTGCCCAACTGGTGCGCCGGCGAACGCGGATCCGCGATACGAGCCGCCTGCTCCCGCATCCAGTCCCGGGCGAAGTGGAACTTCGCCGCACGGGCCGGCTCGATGATGGGCACCAGGTAGTCCAGTACCTCGGCGGGCTCCAACTCGATGGAGTCCTTCACGAAGCCCTCGGCGCAGAGCAGTTCGTATACCGCCTCCGCCTCACCGTCGATGATCATGCGCAGCGCTGTGCCGATCATGGGCGGCAGGCCGTCCGGCAAACGGTCCACGGTGCCGAAGTCCATGACTCCCAGCCGCCACTGCTCAGCACCTGCTTCGGGCTCGTCCGCCGGAAGCAGACGGAAGTTGCCCGGGTGGGGGTCGGCATGCAGCAGACCGGTGCGGGCTGTGCCGGAGAAGAGGAAGCGCGCCAGCAGCTGTCCGGCCCGGTCCCGTTCCTCCTCGGTGCCCTTCGATATGACCTGGGCCAGCGGACGGCCGCCCATCCACTCGGTCACCAGCACCTGCTCGCACTGGTGCACCACGTCGGGGATCACGACGTCGGTGTCGTGCGCGAACTCCTCCGCGTACGTCCTCTGAGCCTCCGCCTCCAGGCCGTAGTCCAGCTCCTCGGTGACACGGTCGCGCAGCTCGGAGATCAACGGCTTGATGTCCATGCCGGGGATGAGCGGGCCCAGGAGGCGCGCGAACCTTCCCAGCTGGGTGAGGTCGGAGATCAACGCCTCTCCGGCGCCCGGATACTGCACCTTGACGGCGACCTCGCGCCCGTCGTGCCATACGCCGTGGTGCACCTGACCTATGGATGCGGCCGCGGAGGGCTTGTCGTCGAACTCCTGGAAGAGATCGCGCCAGTCCTCGCCCATCCGCTCCGCGAGCACTTCGTGCACCGTACGGGTCGGCATCGGCGGCGCTGCTTCCTGCAGCTTGGTCAGCGTCGCCCGATACGGCCCGGCGATCTCCTCCGGCAGCGCGGACTCGAATACGGAGAGCGCCTGTCCGAACTTCATGGCGCCCCCCTTCAGCTCGCCCAGCACTCTGAAGAGCTGCTCAGCGGTGCGCTGTTGCAGGTCGTGCCCGACGAGTTCGGCGGAGAGCCCGCCGATCCGCTTGCCCAGCCCCCAGGCGGAACGGCCGGCGAACCCCAGTGGCAGTGCGGCCAGCTTGGCGGTACGCGTGACTGCCTTGCGGGGGAGATCAGACATGGGCCCCTCCAACTTCCAGACGGCTCAACCGGACAGCACCGAGGACGGCGGCCATCAGGCCATTGTGACCTCTTCGGAGACTCCCGCCGAGACCGGGCGGTCCGCTGTCACCGAAGCGGCACCACATGGACACTCCGGATGTGGCGAGAACTGTTCGGTGTCGCCCATCAGATACGGCAGCGCAAACCGCATGCGGTAGCCCGCGGCGCAGGCGCCGTCCCCGTCGAGAAAGCTGAGCGCACAGGAGGCGATGGCCCCCGCGACCATCGTCGCCAGCGCGGAGTCGCAGGCGGGGATTCCGGACCGGCGCCTTCCCGACGTGCGCCACTGGCCCACCACCAGCGGCCAGCTCGGCTCTCGCTCCGCCCGTCCGCGCAATAGGCAGCCCGCGCACGGCGAGACTCCGGGCAGCACCAACGGGCCCACCACACCTGTGCTCTCGACCACCCCGCCGTACAAGTGCGGAGTCCCGGCCTGGACGAAGCCCTCGGACGCTGCGGGATCGGGTGCGTACGCATCGAGGCCGTCCCGTGGGGCGAACACCACAAGTCGGACAGGTCCGCGCGAACCGGAGCGGGAGGACGACCGCCAGGACCGCGCCCGGCCCACCGCTCTGCGTGCCGCGGCGTCACGCCGCTCTCCGCAGTCGTCGGCGGGAATGCCGCCGGGAATGGTGTCCCACGGTTCGACGTGACCTCCGTCCGCGACCTGCACCTCGCCCACCCCCGCAGCCGACAGGGTGGAGGCGACGAGCGACCCGACTCGTCCGGCGCCCCGCACCTGCACGCACATGTCCCGCCGGGCCGCCAGCCTTCGCAGGCCACCGCCCGGCTCCCGGTGCACCACGGACAGGGACCCCAGATCAGGTCGCAGCCGGTCGCTCACGCTCGCCGCCGCCTGCCTGTCCGCCGTGGAGTCGTCCAGCACTCCCGCCGAAGCCAGACGGTCCACAAGGCGGTCCGCCGTCCCGGGCGGCAACCCGAGCCGTGCCGCCTCGTCTCTCAGCTGCACGAGGCTTCGGGTGCCGTCCATCAGCTCCATGAATCCAGCAGTGGTGTTGTCCACCGGGCCCAGCAGCACCGCATGGGCCGGCGCCACTCCGTACTGCACCGTCTGCCGGTCACGCCAGGCACGGCGCAGCGCGGGCTTGATCATCGGATGCATGTCTCGACGCCCCTTTCAAGGGTCTCGTTCCTGCCGAAGACAGCATGCGGTTGCCGTGCCGGATCACGCCGAAAGTTATCCACAGGCTCGGGAGACAGTCATATGAAGAGAGTGGAACCGGGGCGATTGCCCCGAAGCAGGCCGGAGGTGGGACTTCCGCTCCTCGTAGCAGGTAAGTTCAAGACGTGTCCGCCGACCCGCTGAACAGTGCCAGCCAGCAGGCGGTCGAAGTGCGTCGCAGCGCCCGCCGCAGACGTACGGTCTCCGCCTACCGCGAGGGCGATCGCACCATCGTGATGATCCCCGCCCGGATGTCCCCGGACGAGGAGCAGCGGTGGGTCGGCGTCATGCTCGACAAGCTGGCGGCCCAGGAGAGCAAGCGCATGCTGGGCGACGCCGAGCTCGCCGAGCGCGCGGCCCAGCTCTCGGAGCAGTATCTGAACGGCAGGGCGCAACCGGCCTCGGTGCGATGGGTGACCAACCAGAACACCCGATGGGGTTCCTGTACCCCCGCGGAAGGCAGCATCCGGCTTTCGCACCGTCTGCGCGGCATGCCCGAGTACGTCGTCGACTACGTGCTCCTGCACGAGCTGGCGCACCTGCTGGTGCCGGGCCACGGTCCGCGTTTCTGGCAGCTGCTCGAGGTCTACCCGCGTACGGAGCGGGCCCGCGGATTCCTCGAAGGGGTCGTCGCCGCCGACCGATTGCCCCATCTTCCTGCCGCACGCGACGAGTGAACTTCCCGCGGAATTGGATAGCCTGGCCCTGCGCATTGCACACAGCTACGGACCGGGGGGACGGTCGTTACGTATGGCCAGGGAATTCCAGCGCGGCCACAAGGCCAAGATCAGTGACCTGACAGCGGGCCGGGATCTGTACGTGGGTGTGCAGATGGACGGCCCCGGACTGTCCTTCGACATCAGCTGCTTCGGTCTCGACGCCGATGAACGGCTTTCCGACGAGCGGTACTTCATCTTCTTCAATCAGCCCAAGTCGCCCGAGGAGTCGCTTCAGCAGCTCGGTGCCCAAGCTGGCGACGCTGAATCATTCCGGGTGACGCTCGACGGCATTCCGTCGCAAATCAAGCGGCTCTCGTTCACGGCGGCCCTCGACGGCGCCGGCCAGATGTCTCAAGTCCGCTCCGGCTACATCCGGTTGGTCGCGGGCGGCGAAGAGGTGGCGCGATACGCCTTCTCCGGCTCGGAGTTCAGCACCGAACGAGCCGTGATGCTGGGCGACTTCTACTTCAAGGACGAGTGGCGTTTCGCGGCCGTCGGACAGGGCTTCGACGGTGGCCTGGACGCCCTTCTGCGCCACTTCGGCGGTGAGGTCCTGGAAGAGGAGCCCACTCCCGAACCTTCCGCGGCGCCCGCTTTCGCGCCTCCGGGAGGTGCCACACAGGCGCCGGGCTTCGCACCGCCCACGGACGGTGCCGGCACCGCGACGCCGACGAGCTCCACCTGCACGCCGCTCTTCTTCTCGAAGCGGGCGACCG
>NZ_JACBXA010000137.1 GCF_013870515.1 Streptomyces albidus (ex Kaewkla and Franco 2022)
ACCCCCACCCTCGACAAGTACGGCAACGACCTCACCGAGATGGCCCGCGACGGCCGCATCGACCCCGTCATCGGGCGGGACGAGGAGATCGAGCAGACCATCGAGATCCTCGCCCGGCGCGGAAAGAACAACCCCGTCCTCATCGGTGAGGCCGGCGTCGGCAAGACGGCCATCGTGGAGGGGCTCGCCCAGCGCATCGTGGACGGCGACGTGCCCGGCAACCTGCTGGGGCGGCGCGTCGTGCAGCTGGACGTCTCGGGAGTCGTGGCGGGCACCCGCTACCGGGGCGACTTCGAGGAACGGCTCAGCGCAATCATCGACGAGATCCGCGCGCACTCCGAGGAACTGCTCATCTTCATCGACGAGTTGCACACCGTCGTCGGCGCCGGCGGAGGCGGTACGGAGGGCGGCTCGATGGACGCGAGCAACATGCTCAAGCCGCCGCTCTCCCGCGGCGAGCTGCACGTCATCGGCGCCACCACGCTGGAGGAGCACCGCCGCCACATCGAGAAGGACGCCGCCCTCGCCCGTCGCTTCCAGCCCGTCCTCGTCCCCGAACCCAGCGTGGCCGACGCGGTGGAGATCCTGCGCGGACTGCGCGACCGCTACGAGGCGCACCACCAGGTCCGCTACACCGGTGAAGCGCTCATCGCGGCCGTGGAGCTGTCCGACCGCTACCTGACCGGGCGCTACCTGCCCGACAAGGCGATCGACCTGCTGGACCAGGCCGGAGCCAGGGTGCGGCTGCGCTCGGCGACCCGCGGCACGGACGTACGGGCGCTGGAGCGCGAGGCGGAAGGGGTCAGCCGTGACAAGGACCAGGCCGTGGCCGCCGAGGACTACGAGCGGGCGACGCAGCTGCGTGACCACCTCACCGAACTCGAGCAGCAGATCAGCCAGGACGAGCGCAAGCATCCCAACGGCCGGATCGCCGAGGTCACCGTCGAGGACATCGCCGAGATCGTCTCCCGGCAGACCGGCATCCCCGTGAGCAACCTGACCCAGGAGGAGAAGGAGCGCCTGCTGGGCATGGAGGACCGCCTGCGCGAACGCGTCATCGGCCAGGACGAGGCGGTGGCCGCCGTCTCCGACGCCGTGCTGCGCTCCCGTGCCGGACTGGCCAGCCCCGCACGGCCCATCGGCAGCTTCCTCTTCCTCGGTCCCACCGGTGTGGGCAAGACCGAACTCGCCCGCGCGCTGGCGGAGGCGCTGTTCGGGACGGACGACCGCATGGTGCGCCTCGACATGAGCGAGTACCAGGAGAAGCACACCGTCAGCCGGCTCGTCGGCGCGCCTCCCGGCTACGTCGGTCATGAGGACGCCGGCCAGCTCACCGAGACCGTCCGGCGCAACCCGTACTCGCTGCTCCTCCTGGACGAGATCGAGAAGGCCCACCCCGACGTCTTCAACATCCTGCTGCAGGTGCTCGATGACGGACGGCTCACCGACAGCCAGGGCCGCACGGTCGACTTCACCAACACCGTCATCGTGATGACCAGCAACCTCGGCTCCGAGGCGATCACCGGGCGCGGTGCGCTGGGCTTCGGCAGCGGTGACGCGGAGGACGAGGAGGAGGCCCGCCGGGAGCGTGTGCTGCGTCCCCTGCGCGAGCAGTTCAGGCCGGAGTTCCTCAACCGCATCGACGAGATCGTCATCTTCCGCCAGCTCACCGACGACCAGCTCCGCACCATCACGGACATGCTGCTGGACGAGACCCGGCACAGGGTCCACTCGCAGGACCTGGCCATCGAGTTCACCCCGGCCGCCGTCGACTGGCTCGTCAAGCGCGGCTACCAGCCGGAGTACGGAGCCCGGCCGTTGCGCCGCACCATTCAGCGCGAGGTGGACAACCGGCTGTCGCGGATGCTGCTCAGCGGCGAACTGAAGTCGCACACGCGGCTGTTGGTGGACGAGGAGGACGACGAGCTGGTCTTCGGCACCGGCCGCGGGGCCGACGGCGGGACGGACGCGGAGGCGACGGAGCCGGAGTGACCGGAGGATCAAGGCGGAGTGAGATGTCTTCTGCCCGGCTCAGTGGGTAGGCGCGGGACAAGAGACCTTTGTCCGCACCGAGTTGAGGAGCAGACGACGATGCCGCTGACGTTCCGCAAGAGCTTCCGGATACTGCCGGGCGTACGGCTGAACATCAACCGCAAGTCGTGGTCCGTCACCACAGGCGGGAAGAACGGCCCGCGCCGGACGGTGAGTTCCACCGGCCGCCGCACCACGTCGATGGACCTGCCGGGTCCGTTCGGCTACCGGCGGACCAGCACGGCACGCAAGCGCAACAAGGACTGACGCGGGGAGTCTCAGCGCGCTCCGGGGATCTCGCCGGTCTCCGTGACCGTACGGACGATCTCCCGCAGCTTGATGTTCTGGTCCTGGGAGCTCTTCTTCAGCACGGCGAAGGCCTGGTCCTCATCGATCTTGTAGCGCTCCATGATGATGCCGATGGCCTCGCCGATGCTGTGGCGGCTCTCCATCGCCGCATGGAGCTGTGCGTGGGTGCGGGCGCTGGAGAAGGCGACCGCGGCGTGGGAGCTGAGGAGCCAGCCGACGTGCTCGGACTGCTTCGTGAACGCGTTGGGTCTGGAGGAGTAGATGTCGAGGGCGCCGAGGTTGTCCTCGTCGGTGAAGAGCAGGAAGCCCATCATGCTGCCGATGCCCAGCTCCCGTGCCTGGGGCGCGTACCGGGGCCACCGCTCCACGGTCTCGGTCATGTCCGCGACCCGGTAGACCTCTTGGGGAACGCGTGTCGCGTCGAAGCAGGGGCCCTCGGCCAGTTCGCCCTGGACCCGGTCCGAGGCGCGGACCAGGTCGCTGGAGGTGGCGAGCGTCTGCACGCGTCCCTGGTCCACGGTCATCACCCCGGCCGCCTCGCAGCCGTCGACCAGGTCCACGGCGTGCTCCACGATGCGGTCGAGCGTCTTCTGAACGGAGTTCTGGGACAGCAGGTCGCGAGCCATTCGCGCGAGGTTTGTGGCGAATTCCTCCAGTTCCTCGTTCGTCATGCCCGCCCTTTCGCCACAGAGATCCCGAGAAGTGATTCCGGGACACGCTATATGCCGGTCCTCGTACGGCAAGCGCGAGGCGTCGACTGTGATCTATTTCAGCAGCCGGGACATCCGGCGGTCCGCCAGGGGCTTGCCGCCCGTCTGGCAGGTGGCGCAGTACTGCAGCGCCGAATCGCTGAACGAGACCTCGCGCACTGTGTCACCGCACACCGGGCACGGCTCTCCCTTGCGCCCGTGCACCCGCAGCCCCGTCTTCTTCTCCGACTTCAGCTTCCCCGCAGCCAGGCCGCGTGAGCGCTCCACCGCCTCACGGAGAGTCGTGCGCAGCGCCTCGTAGAGCGCGGCGATCTCCTCCTCCGTCATCTCGGAGGCGACCTTGAAGGGCGAGAGGCGCGCCGCGTGCAGGATCTCGTCCGAGTAGGCGTTGCCGATGCCCGCGATCACGCTCTGGTCGCGCAGCAGCCCCTTGATCCGGTGGCGCTGCCCGCGAAGGAGCCCGGCGAAGACCTCCGGGGTGAAGGCGTCGTCGAGCGGGTCCGGCCCCAGACGTGCGATGCCCGGCACCTCGGCGGGGTCGTGCACGCAGTAGACGGCGAGGCTCTTGCGCGTCCCCGCCTCCGTCAGGTCGAAGCCGCCGCCGTCGCCTCCCTGCTCGGGGCCGGCCAGCCACAGCCGCAGCGCGAGCGGCCCCTTGCCCGGGCGGGGCGGGTCGTCCGGCAGCGAGTCCCGCCACCGCAGCCAGCCCGCCCGGGCCAGGTGGACGATCAGATGCAGGTCGCCCGCCTCCATGTCGAGGAACTTGCCGTGCCGGTGCACCGCGGTGAAGGTCCGGCCCTGCAGGGCGCCGGGTGCGGGCTCGTAGGTCTTGAGCACGCTCACCGCGACCGGCATGACCCGCTCCACCATGTGTCCGGTCAGACGCTGGTGGAGAAAGTCGCGCAGGGCTTCGACCTCGGGCAGTTCCGGCATGTCTCCTCCGCTCAGGCCAGCTTGGCGGTCAGCGTGATGCTCGTGCCCGAAAGGGCTTGGGAGACGGGGCAGTTGGCCTTGGCCTCCTCGGCCGCCGCCGTGAACGCCGCCTCGTCGATGCCCGGCACCTCTCCCTGCACGGACAGATGGATGCCGGTGATGCCGGTGCCTGGCTGGAAGGTGACCTCGGCCTGCGTGGTGAGCCGGGTGGGCGGGCTTCCCGCCGAGCTGAGCCCGTTGGACAGGGCCATCGAGAAGCAGCTGGAGTGCGCGCCGGCGATCAGTTCCTCGGGGCTCGTCTTCCCGTTGGCCTCCTCGGCACGCGCCGCCCAGGAGACGGGCTGCTTCGCGATGCCCGACGAGTCGAAGGTGATCTCGCCCGAACCCCGTTTCAGGTCGCCGTTCCACACGGTGTGCGCGGTACGCGTCGTCGCCATGGTCGTTCTCTCCTGTCGGCCGTCGTGTCCGTTTTCAGTGTCAGGGGTGAGCTCTCGTCCCGTACCCCTCGTGCACCGATCCTCCGCCTCCGCCCGCCGCCGAGGACGTGACGACGCGCCGGTGTCCGCCGTCGGCGCCGTTTCGTTCCGCCCCGCGTGACACCGGCGCGCTGCGGCCTGTTCGCGATACGGGAGGCGTCGTTTCGGGTACGTGAGAGTTGAACTGAATGCTTTCGCAGACGCCATGAGGAGTTTCATCGTGATCAAAGGTGTCGACGTCTCGTCGTACCAACCGTCGGACTACAGCACGAAGGGCCTCGACTTCGTCTTCATAAAGATCACGGAGGGCACTTCGTACACCAATCCCAAGTGGGTGAAGCAGCGCAAGACAGCGCGGGACGCCGAACTCGTCACCGGCTTCTACCACTTCGCCCGTTCCGGGAGCATGAAGAAGCAGGCCGACTACTTCATGTCGAAGATCAACCTGGTCCGCGGCGACATGCTCGTCCTGGACTGGGAGGACGCGTCCGTCAGCAACGCCGAGAAGGACTCCTGGATCAAGTACGTCCAGAAGGAGCGCCCCAACACCCGGGTGTTGCTCTACTGCAACACCAACTTCTGGCTCAACCACGACACCACGTCGTTCGCGGGCGACGGCCTGTGGATAGCCCACTACAACGGCAAGCCGGGCAAACCCGGCATCAAGCACTCCTGGCGCTTCCACCAGTACACCGACGACCCCATCGACACGAACCTCGGCAAGTTCGACAGCCGCGCCGATCTGCGGGCGTGGACGCGCAAGTAGGCGGCCTGGCAGGGGATCCGGGCACGTGAGCCGCCGCGGCATCACGAGGAGGGCGGCGACAGCAGGTGCCGAATGCGGATAACCTCCCGGCATGCCGGAAGCCAACATAAGCCCCACGACCGAAGACGAGACGGCAGCATCCCGAGCCGCCGAGGTCACCGCCGACGAGGAGCCCGGAAAGCCGGCGGAGGAGGCTTTCCGGGAGGTGACTCCCGGCGATGCGCTCCTGGAGGAGACCGACGCGGATGAGCCGCCTCGCACAGGGCTGACACCGCGGCAGGCACGCAGGGTGCGCATCGTCGTCTCCGGCGTCGTCATGGTCGCCGTGGCCGTCGCCCTGTTCGTACGGCTGGGCAGCGCGCCCTCCGTCCTGACCATGGGCTTCTACGGCATCGCGCTCATCCTCTCCGGCACGGCGATCGTGCTCAGTCGCCGCGGCCGCACCCGGGTGGCCACGGGCGTTCTCGTACTCGGCTTCGGCGCTGTCGCTCTGGCCGAGTGGCTCCTCGCGTCCGTGGAGTGAAGGGCGGCGGCCCGCAAGCCCGGCGTACTAGGGTGATCGCATGACGGATGAGCTGCCCGAGATGCGCGCTTCGGACGCGGAGAGAGAGCGCATCGCCGACGTGCTGCGCGACGCGCTCGCCGAGGGGCGGCTCGGCCTCGACGAGTTCCAGGAACGCTTGGACGTCGCCTACCGAGCGCGCACGCGCGGTGAGTTGGTTCCCCTCGTGCGCGATCTTCCCAAGCAGCAGGAGGAAGGCGCCTCGGCGGTGAGCCTCACAGCTGACGAGGCGGACGACTCACTCCCCGCCGTGCGGAGGAAGCGCAGCTGGGCGGAGCGCATCGGCGGTGCCGCGAGCTCCCGCTGGGGCATCGGTGTCATGGGCGGCTTCAGCCGCAAGGGCGAGTGGACGGCGCCCCGAGTCTTCACCGGTATCGGCATCATGGGCGGCGGCGAACTCGACCTGCGCGACGCACGGTTCGAGGACCGCGACGTCGTCATCCGCTGCTTCGCACTGATGGGCGGAATGAGCGTGACCGTCCCGCCCGGCCTCGGCGTCGAGGTCCGGGGCGTCGGCATCATGGGCGGGTTCGACACCTCCGGCAGCAGCTTCGGCGACCCGGGCGCCCCGCGCGTGGTGATCACAGGCATCACCGTGATGGGCGGTGTCGGGGTGGTACGGAAGATCCCGCGCGAGGAGAAGCGCCTGCTGCGTGCCCAAGAGCGGGAACGCCGCGAACTCGAACGCCGTCAGCGCCGGGACGAACGGTCCGAGGGGCGCGACGACGGGGGCGGCGGCGAACGCAAGTCGCTGTGACCGGCCGGCACTCGGGCGGCCCGGGAGCGTGGTGCCCGGGTCACCACCATGCCGCGGGGTCGGAGCCGGGCATCCCGGGTGGAGACGCCCAGTCGGTCGGGGCTCCCTCGTAGCCGACGGGCGGCAGGGCGTACCGCAGCCGACCGAGGGGGCTGTCGGTCTCGGTGAGCCAGGGAGCCGGATCGTGGTCGTCGGGCGCCTCCGGCCCGTGACCGTGGCCGTCACCCGAAGTGAGCCCGTTCTGCAGCCAGTTGGCGGTCTGCGCGAGTGCGAGTCGCAGGAGCCTCGAACCGACCCGCCCCTGACGCTGCTCCGTCAGGGCACGCAGCACGGCGGCGGCGAGCAGATAGCCGGTGCCGTGGTCCAGCGCCTGCGCGGGAAGTGCTCCGGGAGCCCGTTCGTCAGCGCCGCGGGAGCCGTCGGCGTCCTGCCGCCCCTCGGTCAGAGCGATGCCGCTCGCCGTCTGGACCAGCGAGTCGAATCCGCGGCGCCTGCGCCACGGCC
Source organism: Streptomyces albidus (ex Kaewkla and Franco 2022) (assembly GCF_013870515.1). GTDB lineage: Bacteria > Actinomycetota > Actinomycetes > Streptomycetales > Streptomycetaceae > Streptomyces > Streptomyces albidus. The sequence continues at coordinate 7,049 of NZ_JACBXA010000137.1, forward strand.
CGTACGAGCCCCAGGCGCTCAGCTGCCCCACGACGATTCCCGGACGCCGGTCGGCCAGCGACTCGGGCGCGAGGCCGAACCGGTCCAGCACGCCGGGGCGGTAGCCGGTGACGACGACGTGCGCCGCGGACAGCAGTTCCTCGAAGGTGGCCTGGTCCGCGCGGGAGGAGAGGTCCAGCAGCGTGGAGCGCTTCCCCGGCCCGGTGTCGGCGTGCGCTTCCGGGCGCTCGGGGAGCTGAGGGGCGTCGATCCGCAGCACGTCGGCGCCGAACAGCGCGAGCGTGCGAGTGGCGACCGGGCCCGCGATCACGCGGGTCAGGTCCAGTACGCGCACGGAGTGCAGCGCACCTCTTCCAGCGGCCGGCTCAGGCAGGGGGAGCGGCGGTGCCTGGTCGATGCGTGCCGCCTTCAACAGCGGGTTGCGGACCGTCTGCGCACCGTGCGGATGCTCCGCCCACTCACGGGGCGCCCGGGCGGCGACGGCCAGGCCGCCCGCCGCGTGGACGGTCTCCTCGACCTCGGCCGCGGCACGCTGGGCCAGTTCGGCGGCGACGGCCTCCACGAGTGCCGCCTCGTCGCCGTCGTGCTGGGTGAGGCCGAGTGCGGAGAGCAGCCGGGTGCGGTGGTGCGGATAGTTGGCGTGCGTGCGCAGCCAGCCGTCGGCTGTGCGCCAGAAGCGGGAGAGCGGAGCGAAGTTCACGGGCGGATTGCCGTCGGTCCGCAGATGGCGCTCGCTGGTGAAGGCTGTGGCGACGGCGCCGTCGTCGAGTCGTACGGCCGGGATGCCCGCGGCACCGCGACCCTCACCCGAGCCGGAGCCGGCGAACCGGCGCGACGACAGTTCGGCCGCTGCCAGAGAGCACACCGCGACTGTCGCGCGGGCGAGATCCATGACCGGCAGCCGGGCCGGAAGCAGGCCCTCACGCGTCGTGCAGGAGATCCGCTCCAGGAGGGCCTCGTCACCGTCCAGGGCCGCCCACGCGGGGGCGACGCCCGGCAGGTCGGTCCCGGTGCGTACGGTTCCGGATCCGGCATCCGGGGGCCTGTCCGCACCGGTCATGCTGTCCGCCCCGACCGCGCGGGCCTGATCGGCCGGGCTGATCGAGCATGCCGCACCGATCGCTGCTGGTGAAGATCGCTCCATGAGCCGCATTCTGGCACCCGGCATGCGCGGTGAGGTGGTAACGGAACCGGACGAATCGGTCACGGTGTCCTCCCGCGTGGCCGACCCGGGAAGCGCGTGAACGCCCCTGCGATAGCGTGACGCCTTCATGAACACTCCTGCGGGCTCCGCGACATGGCCCCGTGACGAGGCCGAGGCCCTCGCGGTTCAGGACGCGCTCCGCGAAGGGGTGGAGGAGAGCGACCACAGTCCGCGGCCGGGCGCGCCGGGCTCGCTGATCGCCGGTCTCGACGTCGCCTACGACGATGCGCGCGACGTGGTCGCTGCCGCCGTCGTCGCGCTGGACGGGGAGAGTCTGCGAGTCGTCGCGGAGGCGACCGCGCTCGGCCGTGTCGCCTTCCCCTACGTGCCCGGGCTTCTCGCCTTCCGGGAGATCCCCGCCCTGCTCGACGCCCTCGCGGAGCTGGAGGGCCGGCTCGGGCGCGCTCCCGATCTGCTCGTCTGCGACGGCTACGGGCGTGCGCACCCGCGCCGCTTCGGACTGGCGAGCCATCTGGGCGTGCTGACCGGCGTGCCGTCGATGGGCGTGGCGAAGAACCCGTTCGTCTTCACGCACGCGGAGGTCGGGCCGCTCCGCGGCGACGCGGCCGCCCTGGTGGACGGGGGCGAGGAAGTGGGCCGTGCGCTGCGCACCCGCGAGGGCGTCAAACCCGTGTACGTCTCCGCGGGCCACCGCGTCGGCCTGGAAGAGGCCTGTGCTCACACGCTCAGCCTCGCGCCCCGCTACCGGCTGCCGGAGACGACGCGACTCGCCGACGCGCTGTGCAGAGGGGCATTGCGCGCCACGCGCCCCGCCGGGCGCCCTTGAGGGCCTCCGCGCCGGCCGGGAGACTCTTTCGTGTGCCATGCACGGGCCGGCCTCCTGCCGGCCGTGCCTTCCCTCGCCGCTGGAGCCGCCATGCCGCGTCCGAATCCGCGTACGGAGCCGACCCCTTGCGCGCTTCCCGCACCGCTGAGGGGGGTCGTGCCACCGCTGTGCACACCGCTGACGCCGGACGGCGAGGTGGACACCGCGTCCCTGCGCGCCCTGACGGAGCGGCTCCTCAGCTTCGGTACGCAGGCGCTGTTCGTGCTCGGCTCGACCGGTGAGGTCGCCTACCTCAGCGACGCACAACGCCGGACCGTGGTGCGTACGGTCAGCAAGACGGTCGGCGGCAGGGTGCCCGTGCTGGCCGGCGCCGTCGACATGACCACGACCCGGGTCATCGGCCACGCCGGCGCCGCCGCCGAGGCGGGTGCGGACGGGCTCGTGGTCACCGCGCCCTTCTACACGCGCACCCACCCCGTCGAGATCGCCCGCCACTTCCGGCTGGTGCGTGCCGAGGTGCCGTTGCCGCTCTTCGCGTACGACATCCCCGTCGCCGTACACAGCAAGCTCGCCGCCCGCACCGTGATCGAGCTGGCCGAGGACGGGACGCTGGCCGGGCTCAAGGACAGCAGCGGAGACGACGCGGGGCTGCGAAGGCTGCTCGTCGCGCTGCGCGAACGCGGGCTCCTGGAGCGCTTCTCCGTGCTCACCGGCTCCGAACTCGCCGTCGACGGTGCGTTGTTGGCCGGTGCTCACGGCGTCGTCCCGGGGCTGGGCAACGTCGACCCGGGCGGCTACCTCCGGCTCTTCGCACACGCGCGGGCGGGCCGCTGGAGCGAGGCCGCAGCCGAACAGGACCGGCTGGCGGCGCTGTTCTCGATCGTGGACGTCGGCCCCGAGGACGCTATGGGTCGCAACTCCTCCGCCATCGGCGCCTTCAAGGCGGCCCTGCACCTCCTCGGCGTCCTCGACTGCCCGGCCACGGCCGCCCCGCAGACACCTCTCGACGACGAGTCGGTGAACCGGGTGCGCTCCCTGCTGAAGCAGGCGGGCCTGACGTGACGGGCGTCCTCGACGCGCCGTTACGCCTGCCCTGGTACCGGGAGATATCCGCCACCCAGTGGAAGTCGATGTTCGCTGCCTGGCTGGGATACCTCCTGGACGGCTTCGACTTCGTCCTCATCACGCTCGTACTGACCGAGATAGCCGACGACTTCGGGCTCAGCACGGTCCAGGCTGCGAGCCTCATCTCGGGTGCCTTCATCACGCGCTGGCTCGGCGGCGCCGTGCTGGGCGCGATGGGTGACCGCTACGGACGCAAGCCGGCGATGATCGCGAGCATCCTGCTGTACTCGCTGGGGACCTTCGCCTGCGGCTTCGCTTGGAACTACCACAGCCTCTTCGCCGCACGTCTCGCCGCCGGTGCGTTTCCGCAACCGGGCGTCGGGCTTTCTCATCTCCGGCTACGCCGGGGGTTCGGTGCTGGCCGCCGAGGTCTACAAGTGGGTCGTACCGTCGCTGGGCTGGCGGTGGATGTTCTGGATCGGTGTGCTGCCGGTGCTGGTGGCGCTGTGGGTGCGCAAGTCGTTGCCGGAGGCAGGGGATTGGGACGCCGAGGCAGGGGAGGGGACGGCCGGGGCTCGCGCTGGGGACGGGACTGAGGCCGGTGACGCCGCCACGGCTGGCACCGCCTCGCGGCGCTCCGCCCGCGTGGGGCGCCCGAACCCGTTCCGGCCGTTGTTCTCCAACAGGCGGCGCTCGGCGGCCAATTGCCTTCTGGCAGCCGTCGCGACCGTTGCGCTCTTCGTCGTCTTCACACCGCTCGGAGGCGGGCTGACATGGCCCCTCGCCCTCGCGGCCGCGGCCTGCCTGTGCGCGTTCGCCGTCCAGCTGGGCGGACGACGCAGCTGGCTGCTGTATCTGGCGCTGATGGTGACGGTCTTCTGCGCGTTCCTCTACTCCTGGCCCATCCAGTCCCTGCTGCCCACCTATCTCAAGACGGAGCTCGGGTACGGAGCGGGCCAGGTCGCCGACGTCATGTACTACGCGGGCTTCGGCACCATGTGCGGCTGCTGGCTCGCGGGCTTCGTAGGCGACAGGTTCGGCACGCGTCGCGCCTACGCCCTCTCCCTGACGGCCTCCCTCGCCTTCGTCTTCCCCGTCTTCGCAGTGCAGGACAGCGTGGTGGGACTCGGCGTGCTCCTGTTCGGCCTGCTGGCGCTCAGCCAGGGGATCTCCGGCATCCTGCCGAAGTACATCGCGGGGCACTTCCCCGTCGAGACCCGCGCCGCCTCGCTCGGCTTCGTCTACAACGTCGGCGCGCTCGGCGGGGCCGTCGCCCCGGTGCTCGGAGCCCGTCTCGCGGAGGGCCTGACACTTGCCCAGTCCCTCGCGTTCCTCACCTCCGGGCTGACCGCCGTCGTCATCCTGCTCGTCGGCCTCAACGTCCCCAACCGCCTTAACAGGCTGATCGACCGCCATCGCACGGAGGACCATCTGGCAAGCACGTCCGCGGCCACGGCAGAGACCACGGCGACGTCCGCGACCACGACCACAGCAGAGACCGCGACCACGACCACGTCCACGACCACTTCCACGAACTCGCCAGCAACCGGGACCACTTCAGCAGCGGAGTCGGCATCGGCGCCTGAGTCGGGACCGGCGCCCGAGCCGGGACCGAGGGAACGGAAGGGTGGCTGACCGCGGGTGTGAACGACAGCCGGCCATCACGTGTTCTGGTGCTCGCCGACCGTGCCTGCCCTGCGTCGGGCTCAGCCATCGGAGTCGGCCACCTGGGCGGTGACGACTCGCAGGCCCGCGTCCGTGAACTCCCTCCTGGAGGCCTCGTCCACGCCGTCGTCCGTCACGAATGTGCCGAACACGTCCGCGTCACCGACGCGGGCGAAGCAGCGCAGGCCGAGCTTCGAGGAGTCCGCGACCACCACCGCCCGGGCCGCCCGCTCGGCCATGAGCCGGTTGGTGGTCGCCTCCGCCTCGTCGTGGACGGTCGCGCCCCACCGCGGGTCGATGCCGTTCACGCCGATGAAGGCGATGTCCAGGGTGAGCTGCCGGAGCACCGACTCGCTGAAGGGGCCCGAGAGTTCGAAGGAACGGGCATGGGCGACGCCACCCGTCAGCACGATCTTGATCTGCGGACGCACCGCCAACTCATAGGCGATGTTCAGGGAGTTGGTCACGATCGTCAGGTGGGGCCCCGGCCCCGGCTCGGCGAACTCGGGCCGGACGGCGAGAGCCCGGGCGATCTCCGTGGTCGTGGTGCCGCCGCTGAGCCCGACGACGTCGCCACGCCCGACCATGCCCGCCGCGGTCTCCGCGACGGCCTGCTTCTGCTCGGCATGGTGGCCGCGCTTGTACCGGATGGGCAGGTCGTAGGCGATGGAGCTGAGCACCGCGCCGCCGCGCGTGCGCTTGAGCAACTGCTGCTCCGCCAACGCGTCCATGTCGCGGCGCATTGTCGCAGCCGACACCTCGAGAACCGTGGCGGCCTCCTCGACGTCCATCCGCCCCCGGTCACCCAGCAGTTCCAGCAGGGCGTTCATCCGCTCGTGCCGCTTCACGGAGCCGGCGTCCCCAGAACGCCCAGCAGCCGCTCGGCCTCGCGCGACACGGCCTCCCGCGCCGGGGCCACGTACTTCCGCGAGTCGATCAGCTGCGGGCTCTCCGCCAGCGTCCGGCGCACTTCGCCCGTGAAGACCGACACCAGATGCGTCGAGATGTTGATCTTCGTCATGCCCGCCTCGACCGACGCACGAAGCTCCTCGTCCGGCACTCCCGACGAGCCGTGCAGCACGAGCGGCACGGGCAGCCGCTGGCGCAACGCCCGGATCAGCTCCTTGTCGAGCACGGCAGTGCGTTCGCGCATGGCATGGGACGAACCGACAGCGACGGCGAGAGCGTCCACCCCCGTCGCCTCCACGAAGGCAAGTGCCTCCTCCGGGTCCGTACGGGCGCCGGGCGCATGCACGCCGTCCTTCCCGCCCACCTCACCCAACTCCGCCTCGACATAGACCTGTTGGCGATGGCACCAAGCGCCCAGCTCGGCGGTGGCGGCCACGTTCTCCTCGTACGGCAGGGCGGAGGCGTCGATCATCACCGAGCGCGCTCCGGCCGCGACCCCCTCCCTGAGCAGGTCGGGGTCGGTGATGTGGTCGAGGTGCACGGAGATCCCGACCGCGGAACCCTCAGCCAGAGCCTGGGTTGCCCGCAGCAGCGGGAGGAGACTGCCGTGATAGCGCACGCAGTTCTCGCTGATCTGGAGGATCAGCGGAACCGCGGCCCGTTCCGCTGCGGCGACCAGCGCTTCGGCGGTCTCCAGGTGAAGGACGTTGAAGGCGGGTGCGCCGACGCGGGCCGCCCGGGCCGTGTCGACGATGGACGCGGTGGAGACGAGAGGCATTTCTCGGACTTCCTCGGAAGAGGGCGGGTCAGGAGTCGCCCAGCATGACCGAGCGGGTCAGGCTGCGCGGGGAGTCGGGGTCGAGGCCGCGGGCCCGTGCACGCTCCAGCGCCACCCGCTGGACCAGCACGAGGTCCGCCAGCGGATCGCGCCGGCCGTGGTGGACGAACGAGGCCCCGGTGCGCGTCACTTCCTGCTCCAGCCCTTCCGGCGCGGGGCCGAAGAGCCAAGTGAGACGGCCCGGCGCGGCGATGGCTATGGGGCCGTGCCTGTACTCCATGGCGGGATAGGACTCCGTCCAGGACTGCGCCGCCTCCCGCATCTTCAGCGCCGCCTCGTGCGCCAGCCCCACCGTCCAGCCGGTGCCCAGGAACGTGAACTGCTCGGCCTCCACCCACTCCTGGCGCACCGGGACGGTCAGCGCCTCCTCCGCATCCGCCACCGCACCCGCCAGGTCCTCGCCGAGATGTGCGCGCAGCAGCGCGAGGGCGCTCGTGGCGAAACGCGTCTGCACGACGGAGAGTTCGTCGGCGAAGGGCAGGGTGACCGTCTCGTCCGAGACCTCCCTGGCCGGGGTGTCGGGAGCGCCCAGCACGGTGACCGTGGGGATGCGGCCGCGAACGGCTTCGAGAACGCGCAGCACCTCCGTCGTGGTGCCGGACCGGGTGATGGCCACGACCTTGTCGTATCCGCGCTGGGCACCCAGAAGCGCCTCGGACGCGGCGAAGGCGTCGGTGACCCCGAGACCCGCCCTCTCACGCAGTGCGGCGTACGCCTGAGCCATGAACCAGGAGGTGCCGCATCCCACCACGGCCACACTCTGCCCGGACTCCGGCAGTGCCGTGGCCGCCGCCGCTTCCTCGGCCGCCGAGCGCCAGGTCTCCGGCTGGCTGCTCAACTCCCGCTCCATGTGCGCCGTCCCGCTCACATCCCCACCCCTTACGTGTTTATGCGTCCGTCTGCAGCAGCCTCCTCAAGGGGGAGCGCTGCGCGAAGATGCTCGATTGCATCACTTCGCAATCAGTATTGCGCACGAGCGCTCGTCGCGTCATCACTCGGAAGGGTGGCCGCCGCCGCGATGGCACATCCGGGGGCACACGGCGAGGAAGCACCTGAACCCGACCGCCCCGGTCCGGACCGTCGATTCCGTGTGGTGCATGCCACTGCTCCCGAGGTGTCCGGGGTCGCGGCCCGGGGTTGTGGAATGAGAAGCGCATTCTTAGCATCGTTGGTGTTACATCAGTTGTGTCACATCGCCTGGGGACTTGATGACGACAGCGGCGGACAACCGTTGCGGCCCGCTCCGCGGGGTGCGCGTGCTGGAGCTGGCAGGGATCGGCCCCGGGCCGTTCGCAGCCATGGTGCTCGCCGATCTGGGCGCGGACGTCGTGCGCGTCGAGCGGCCTGGCGGAGCCGCGCTCGGCATCGACCCCGCCTTCGACATCACCAACCGCAACAAGCGCTCCGTGACCGTCGACCTGAAGGACGAGGACGGTGTCGCGACGGTGCTGGATCTCGTCGCACGCGCGGACGTCCTCCTGGAGGGCAACCGCCCCGGCGTCGCAGAGCGCCTCGGTGTCGGCCCCGACGCCTGCCTGGCCCGCAACCCCAAGCTCGTCTACGGACGGATGACCGGATGGGGCCAGGACGGGCCGCTCGCCCAGCGAGCCGGACACGACATCGGCTACATCGCCCTCACCGGCACACTCGGCATCACCGGCCCGGCCGAAGGCCCTCCGTACGCTCCCGCCAATCTGCTGGGCGACTACGCCGGAGGTTCGCTCTATCTGGTGATCGGCGTGCTGGCCGCGCTCCAGCACGCGCGCAGCGAAGGCGGCGAGGGCCAGGTCGTCGACGCCGCGATCGTGGACGGCACGAGCCATCTGTCCGCCATGATTCACGGGATGCTGGCCGCCGGCGCATGGCAGGACCGCCGCGGGGCGAATCTGCTCGACGGCGGCGCTCCCTTCTACGGGACGTACGAGACGGCCGACTCCGGCTTCATGGCCGTCGGCGCGCTGGAACCGCAGTTCTACGCCGAGTTCCTGCGTCTGCTCGGCATCGAGGAGCAGGCGCCCGACCGCCAGGACCCGCACGTTTGGGGCGAGTTGCGCACCGCTGTGGCCACCCGGTTCAAGGCGCGTACCCGCCAGGAGTGGAGCGAGGTCTTCCAGGACTCCGACGCCTGCGTGGCGCCCGTACTCTCCCTCGCCGAGGCTCCCCGGCATCCGCACCTCGCCGCCCGTGGCACCTTCACCGAACACGACGGCATCACCCAGCCC
>NZ_JACBXA010000138.1 GCF_013870515.1 Streptomyces albidus (ex Kaewkla and Franco 2022)
TTCTCGGCAGCGGACTTCCTGCTTCCGTCCTGGACGCGGTTCTTGCACGCGCCCGCTTCCCGCTCGGCATCGTCGCCGTGGGCACCGGCAACGACATCGCGCGGGCCACGGGCCTGCCGGTGCGGCAGCCCGGCGAAGCCGGACGGCTGATCGGCGAGGCCCTGAAGGCCGGGCACTCGCGCATGCTGGACCTCGGGCGGGTGGGGGAGCGCTGGTTCGGATCGGTGCTGGCCTCCGGGTTCGACTCCCGGGTCAACGACCGGGGCAACCGGATGCGCTGGCCGGCCGGGCGGCTCAAGTACGACCTGGCGATAGTCGCGGAACTGGCCGCCTTCAAGACCGTCCCCTACCGGCTCACGCTCGACGACGGGGAGCCGCAGGACATCGACGCCACGCTGGTGGCCGTGGGCAACGGACCCTCGTACGGCGGAGGCATGCGCATCTGCCACGGAGCCGAGATGGACGACGGTCTCCTCGATGTGACGATCGTGGGGGACTGCAGCCGGGGAACGCTGCTGCGGGTCTTCCCCCGCGTCTACAAGGGCACCCATCTGAGCCATCCGGCCGTCACCACGTTCCGGGCCCGCAGCGTACGGCTGGAGGCCGCGGACGTGACGGCCTACGCCGACGGCGAGCCGCTGGGGCGGCTCCCGGTGACGGCGCAGGTGGTTCCACGGGCGGTGCGGCTCCTCGTCGGGGAGTAAAGATCGTGAGCGGTGTCGGAGGGGGCCGGTAGGCTCTTAGTCACGATGACCGAGGACCTGTCCCCCGCTGAGCGATTCGCCGCGGCGCGGAAGCGTGCCGCAGACCAGGCCACCGCTCTCGCCCCCTTCCGTGACCTGTACGACTTCGATCTCGACAGCTTCCAGATCGAGGCGTGCCAAGCCCTCGAAGCCGGAAAGGGAGTGCTGGTCGCCGCGCCGACCGGCTCCGGCAAGACGATCGTCGGCGAGTTCGCCGTCCACCTGGCCCTCACCCAGGGCCGCAAGTGCTTCTACACGACGCCCATCAAGGCCCTGTCCAACCAGAAGTACAACGACCTGGCCAAGCGCTACGGCGCGGACCGCGTGGGCCTGCTGACCGGGGACAACAGCGTCAACGGCGATGCACCGATCATCGTCATGACGACCGAGGTCCTGCGGAACATGCTCTACGCCGGATCGCAGTCGCTCGTCGGTCTCGGATACGTCGTGATGGACGAGGTGCACTATCTGTCCGACCGCTTCCGGGGCGCCGTCTGGGAAGAGGTCATCATCCACCTCCCCGAGTCGGTCACCCTGATCTCCCTCTCGGCGACGGTCTCCAACGCCGAGGAGTTCGGCGACTGGCTCGACACCGTCCGCGGCGACACACGAGTGATCGTCTCCGAGCACCGCCCCGTTCCGCTGTGGCAGCACGTGCTGGCCGGCCGCCGGCTGTACGACCTGTTCGAGGAGAAGGGCGACAAGCGGGAGGTCAACCCCGACCTGGTACGGATGGCCCGGATGGAGAACAGCCGCGTCTCCTCCCCGCGCGACCGCAGGCGCGGAGGCCCCCGCCGCGAGGCGGACAGGGAGCGAGAGCGGCGCAGGCGCGTCTGGATCCCGAGCAGGCCCGAGGTCATCGACCGGCTGGACTCGGAGGGTCTGCTTCCCGCGATCACCTTCATCTTCAGTCGTGCCGGCTGCGAGGCGGCCGTACAGCAGTGCCTGTACGCCGGGCTCCGGCTCAACGACACCGCCGCGCGGGCGCGGGTGCGGGAGATCGTCGAGGAGCGCACCGCGGACATCCCCGACACCGATCTGCACGTGCTGGGCTACTTCGAGTGGCTGGAGGGCCTGGAGCGGGGCATCGCGGCTCACCACGCGGGCATGCTGCCCACCTTCAAGGAGGTCGTGGAGGAGCTGTTCGTACGCGGCCTGGTCAAGGCCGTCTTCGCGACCGAGACCCTCGCCCTGGGCATCAACATGCCTGCGCGCTCCGTGGTGTTGGAGAAGCTGGTCAAGTGGAACGGCGAGCAGCACGCCGACATCACGCCCGGGGAGTTCACGCAGCTGACGGGCCGGGCCGGGCGCCGAGGCATCGACGTCGAGGGCCACGCCGTCGTGCTGTGGCAGCGCGGCATGGACCCGGGTGCGCTGGCGGGCCTTGCCGGCACGCGTACGTATCCGCTGCGCTCCTCCTTCAAGCCCTCGTACAACATGGCCGTCAACCTCGTGGGCCAGTTCGGGCGGCACCGCTCCCGCGAGCTGCTGGAGACGTCGTTCGCGCAGTTCCAGGCGGACCGCTCGGTCGTGGGCATCTCCCGTCAGGTCCAGCACAACGAGGAGGGCCTGGAGGGCTATCGCGGGTCCATGATCTGCCACCTCGGCGACTTCGAGCAGTACTCCCGGCTGCGGCGGCAGTTGAAGGACCGCGAGACCGAGCTGGCCAAGCAGGGCGCCGTTCAGCGCCGGGCGCAGGCCGCGGCCGCGCTGGAGAAGCTGAAGCCGGGGGACGTGATCCACGTGCCCACCGGCAAGTTCGCCGGGCTGGCGCTCATCCTGGACCCGGGCACCGGGAGCGGCGGGCGCGGTCCGTCGCACCAGCGCGGCTGGCAGCAGCACGACGGGCCCCGTCCGCTCGTCCTGACCGCTCAGCGGCAGGTGAAGCGGCTCGGGTCGATCGACTTCCCCGTCCCGGTGGAGCCGCTGGAGCGGATGCGCATTCCGCGGTCCTTCAACGCCCGCAGCCCCGAGTCACGACGCGACCTGGCCTCCGCGCTGCGCACGAAGGCGGGCCACCACGCGCCGCCGCGCCACCGCAAGGAACGCGCTGCCGCCGCCGACGACACCGAGATCGCCCGGCTGCGCACCGAGATCCGGCAGCACCCCTGCCATGGCTGTGACGAGCGTGAGGACCACGCCCGCTGGGCCGAGCGCTACCACCGGCTCCTGCGCGACACACGCCAGTTGGAGCGCAAGATCGAAGGCCGGACGAACACCATCGCCCGTACCTTCGACCGGGTCTCCGCTCTGCTGACGGAGCTCGCCTACCTTCGGGGCGACGAGGTCACCGAGGACGGGCGGCGGCTCGCGCGGCTCTACGGCGAGCTGGACCTGCTGGCAAGCGAGTGCCTGCGTGAAGGGGTCTGGGAAGGCCTGCCCCCGTCCGAACTGGCCGCCTGCGTATCGGCGTTGGTCTACGAGTCCCGCTCGGCCGACGACGCGCTTCCGCCGAAGCTGCCCGGCGGCAAGGCCAGGGGTGCGCTGGAGGAGATGGTGCGCATCTGGGGCCGCCTGGACGCGCTGGAGGAGGAGCACCGCATCCGCCAGACCGAGGGTGTCGGCCAGCGTGAACCGGACCTGGGCTTCGCCTGGGCCGCCTACCGCTGGGCCGAAGGCCACGGGCTGGACGAGGTGCTGCGCGACGCGGAGATGCCCGCCGGCGACTTCGTGCGCTGGTGCAAGCAGTGCATCGACGTGCTGGGCCAGATCGCGGTCGCGGCGCCCGAGGGCGGCAGCGTCGCGAAGAACGCGCGCAAGGCGCTGGATTCGATGCGCCGCGGAGTCGTCGCGTACACGAGCGTGGGCTGACGGGGCGCAGGCCGGGTTCCGGCAGCCGGCGGCTGACACCTGGGCCTCGCTCAGGGTCCTTGTACGCGACGGGTGTTGACCGGGCGGGCCCGCGCGGGCATGTTCACCGAGGCGTCAACTGCGGGGCGCCTGCGCGCTCTTCGGCTGCGTCAGGGTGCTCGCATCCCGTCGCGGATGCCGTGTTCCGTCTCCCGCCCGTCTTCTGATGACCTCATGGGAGGTCGATGTGCGCACCATGAAGAGATCCAGGTCCGGCCGCTGGACTGTCGCCGCCACCGCGCTCGCCGCAGTGGCGGCGCTGACGTCCGCAACCCTCGCGCCCTCGCCGTCGGCGTCCGGGGCCGCCGAGGGCAGGGCCGATCCGGCCGGCAAGCTGCGCATCACCCAGCTCCAGTCGATGGCCACGCACAACAGCTACCACCGTGAAGCCTCCTTCGCCGAACAGAAGTTGATGGCCGAGCACGATCCGAACTTCGCCACGCTGCTCTACAGCCACGCCTCCCTGCCGACGCAGCTGTCCCGGCAGCAGGCACGGGGCATCGAACTGGACGTCTTTCCCGACCCCGACGGCGGCCTCTACGCCGATCCGCTGATCCGCAAGAGCGCGGGGCTGCCTCCGCTGGACGACCCGGACCTGCACAAGCCCGGCTTCAAGGTGCTGCACTGGGCCGACTTCGACTACCGCAGCAGTTGCGTCACCCTCACCGGCTGCCTGCGGCAGGTGAGGAAGTGGTCCGAGAGCCGGCCGGGCCGTGTGCCCGTGCCCGTCCTGCTCGAACTGAAGCAGACCGACCCGGAGTTGGAGGGGCGCGGCGGCGCCGTGAGTCCCCCCTGGACCACCGCGATGCTCGACGCTCTGGACGCCGAGATCCGTACGGTCTTCCCCGACAGGGCGACCGTCACGCCCGACGACCTGCGCCGCCCCGGCCAGACCCTGGGGGAGTCCGTACGCGAGCACGGCTGGCCCCGCCTCGCCGACGCGCGCGGCAAGGTGATGTTCCTGATGGACAACGACGACCAGGAGTTGCAGGACGCGTACCGCGCGGGCGGTCGCGAGAGCCTGCAGGGCAGGGTCCTGTTCACCGACTCCGAACCGGGGCGCCCCGACGCGGCCTTCATGAAGGTCAACGACCCGACGGGCGCCGGCAAGGGTGCCATCCAGGACCTGGTGCGGCAGGGCTACTTCGTGCGCACCCGCTCAGACGTGCCGCTCGATCAGGCGTCCAGCGGTGACACGGGAATGCTGCGCGACGCTCTGACCTCAGGTGCGCAGATGGTCTCCACCGATTTCCCCGTCCCCGGCATGGCCGCGCGCTACGGCTCCGACTACGTCGCCGAACTCCCCGACGGCAGCGGCCCCGTGAGATGCAATCCGGTCACCGCGGCGAAGCCGAAGTGCCCCGGCGGGCCGCTGGAGCGCTGAGGCCACCGGACGTGGGCAGGGGCAGCCCTCCCGGAGCACGGACCGGCGGCGTCCTCATGAGAGGGCGCCGCCGGCGATTCGTCGGGTGACGGGACGTCGCGCTGCCCTGGGCCGGGCCACGCGGACTCAGGCCTGCCGGTTCTCCTGCTCCGCCTCCACCTGTGCGTTCCACTCCTTCTTCGAGGACTGCCAGCCGTCCTCGTCGTGGCCCAGGCGCCAGTAGCCGGAGATGGACAACTGCTCGCGTTCCACGCCCCGTTCGAGCCGCAGATGGCGGCGGAGCTCCTTCACGAAGCCCGCCTCGCCGTGCACGAAGGCCTGGACCCGTCCCTCGGGGAAGTCCATCGCCCGGACCGTCTTGACGAGCAGCTCGCCGACCCGGGCCTTGCCGCGGTGCAGCCACGTCACGTCGGCTGTGTCGGGCACGCTCAGCTTCTGCTCCTCCTGCGGCCCTTCGACCTCGATCAGGGCCCGTACGGAGGTGCCCGACGGCATGGCCTCCAGGGCGGTCGCGATGGCCGGCAGGGCGCTCTCGTCCCCGGCCAGCAGATGCCAGTCGGACTCGGGGCTGGGGGAGTAGGCGCCGCCGGGGCCGAGGAAGCGGATCTCCTGGCCGGGCTGCGCGTTGCGCGCCCAGGGGCCGGCCAGCCCCTCGTCACCGTGCACGACGAAGTCGAGCGTCAGCTCACGTGCCACGGGCGCCCAGGAACGCACGGTGTAGGTGCGCGTCACCGGCCACTGGTCGCGGGGGAAGTCCTCCCGGATGCGGCCGATGTCGAAGGGCTCCGGATACTCCACCCCGGGCACCGGGAAGAGGAGCTTGACGTAGTGGTCGGTGAACTCGCCCGCGGAGAAGTGCTCCAGACCGGGGCCCCCGAGGACGAGGCGCACCATGTGGGGCGTCAGCCGTTCGGTGCGTACGACGCGCGCCTGGTGGACCTGGATCTTCTTGCGGGCCGTGCGGTCTGCCACGTGGGACTCCTGGAACAAGGCGTGCGTGAAGTGGTTAGGGTTACCTAACCTACCACCTCCGAGTCATCGGCCCCGTGTGCGGCTCACCGGTGCCGGCTCTCCAGCACGGCCAGCAGCCGCTGGAGAGACCCGCCGAGGCCCCAGCGCTCCGCCAGCTCCCGCAGCGCCTCCGGGTCGCGCGGCTGCGCCGGCAGCGCGGCGTCGAAGGAGGGGAGCTCCACGTCGCTCGCGACCTGGACCACCTTCGGCGCCACCGCGAGGTAAGGGCGTGCCTCGTCCAGCCGCCTGCGCTGTGCGGGGGTGATGGCGGAGCGCGGGTCCTCGACGGCGGCCATGATGCCCGCCAGGTCCCCGTACCGCTCCAGCAGCTTCGTGGCCGTCTTCTCGCCGACTCCGGGGACTCCGGGCAGGCCGTCGCTGGGATCGCCGCGCAGCAGGGCCAGCTCGGCGTAACCGGCGCCGTCCACGCCGTACTTGGCGCGCAGAGCGGCGCCGTCGTAGGTGTCGAGCGTGCCCACGCCCTTGACCGGATACAGCACCCGCACGCCGCGCTCGTCGTCGATCAGCTGGAAGAGGTCGCGGTCGCCGGTGACGATCGCCACCGGCCCGGAGGCGCGGGCGGTGAGCGTGCCGATGATGTCGTCCGCCTCGAACCCGGCAGCGCCGACGCGGGCGATGCCCACCGCGTCCAGCACCTCGTCGATCACGGGCACCTGCGGGCTGAGGGTGTCCGGGATCTCCTCGGCGTCCGGGCCGGCGGGGACCTCCTCGGCGACTCGGTGCGCCTTGTAGGAGGGGATGAGCTCGACGCGCCACTGCGGCCGCCAGTCGAAGTCCATGCATGCGACCAGGGAGTGCGGGTGGTGGTCGACGACCAGGCGCGAGATGAAGTCGAGCAGGCCGCGTACCGCGTTGACCGGGGTTCCGTCCGGGGCCTTGACCGACTCCGGAACGCCGAAGTAGGCGCGGAAGTAGAGGGACGAGGTGTCCAGGAGCATCAAATTGCGTGCCGTCGTAGTCACGTGCCGATGATGCCGTACGGGACCGACAGCACCGTTGCACCCGTCGCGCCCGGCGCAGGCGTGGCCGGGGGTACGGCCACGCAGGCCTACGGGACGCGCCCTGTCTGCTGGGCGCGGGGGTGTCTCCGCCGGTAACACCGTGCTTTCAGCCGCCCGTGCGAGACCCGCCGGGGGACGAAACCGCCCATCGCGCCCTCCGCAGGCCCGGATCCGGGCGGCGGTAGCATCCGAACCGTGTGGAAGCCCTTTCTTTCGGCTCTCCGGGCGCCGCACCGCCGGACACCCTCCGCCGCCGGGCGGTGCGCGTTCTTCCTCTCCTGGGGCCGGTGAGCAGCGAGCTTCCATGGGAGGGGCGGATTCCGCTGGTGGGGCGGGCGTTGACCGATGTGGGGCCGTGGCACAGGACGGCCCTGGTGCGGCGCGCGATGTCGCGAACGGCCGTGGGTGATGGCGGTGCGGCGCCCCCGAGACGAATCCTCGCGCGTCCCCTGAACGTCCCCGCCCGACCCCGAACCGGCGGTAACCCCCGACACCCGGATCCGTCAAGCTTTCGAACGCGCAACTTTCGTACGCGTGGCGGAAATTCACCTCCCTCGTTGGCCGACTCCGACCTACTCTCTTCTTCGTACGAGGAACGCACTTCCGGACCTTCGACGCGTCTCCGCGCAGCACTCGCGCGGTGTGCCCGCCGAAGGACGACCGCCGGACGTGCGGGATGCCGTACGGGGGAGCGGCAGATGAAGCCGCACGGGGGGCGTACGGTGCCGGTATGACGCTCAGGGCGAATACCGGCACCGTGCGACGCGTCGTCTCCCTCGTCCCCTCCCTCACGGAAGCGGTTGCGGCGAGCGCGCCCGAGCTGCTGGCCGGGGCGACCGACTGGTGCAGCCATCCACCCGGCCTGGAGGTGACCCGGGTACGGGGCACCAAGAACCCGGACCTGGAGCGGATCGTGGCCCTCGGCCCCGATCTCGTGATCGCCAACGAGGAGGAGAACCGCGAGGTCGACCTCGCCGTGCTGCGCGCCGCCGGGCTCGAGGTGCTGGTCACCGAAGTGCGCACGCTAGCCGAGGCGTTCAGCGAGCTGGACAGGGTGCTGACCGAGGGGTGCGGGCTGCACAGGCCGGAGTGGCTGGAGCAGGCTCAGGACGCATGGGCCGACGTGCGCGAGGAGTTCGACGTCGACGCCGTCGTCCCCATCTGGCGCAAACCCTGGATGGTGCTGGGCCGCGACACCTTCGCGGGAGCGCTGCTGGCTCATCTCGGTGTACGCAACGTCTACGCGCAGCATGCCGAACGCTATCCGCGCGTTCCGCTGCCGGAGTTGAACGAACCGGGCCTCACGCGTCTCGTCGTGCTGCCGGACGAGCCCTACCTCTTCACGGCGGACGACGGCCCGGAGGCCTTTCCGGAGCTGCCCTCGGCTCTCGTCAGCGGGCGCCGACTCACCTGGTACGGGCCCTCGTTGACCGGTGCCCCGGAGGCGCTGGCCGCGTCTCTGCGTGAGGCGCTCGGCTGAGCGGAGGACGCCCGGGGACAGACGACCGCTCAGCCGTGCAGTGACGGTCCCGACGGTGCCAGCTCCCCCTGCTCAGAGGGTTCGAGTGCCGCGTGCACCAGGGCGCGCATGACGCGGAGGTCCTGGCCCTCCTCGGGGTGCCACTGGACGGCGAGGGCGAACGGGTGCTCGGCGTCCGGCAGTTCGACGGCCTCCGTGGTGCCGTCCTCCGCGTGGGCGCTCTGCACGAGGCCGTCCGCGGTCCGTGCCAGCGCCTGATGGTGGTAGGTGGGCACGGAGACCGGCTCGGGAAGGATCTGCGCCAGTCGCGTGCCCGCCGCCGGCCGCACCGTGTGCTGAGCGAAGACGCCGGGCTCGCCGCGGTGGCCCTCCAGGTGCTGGACCAGCGTGCCGCCGAGCGCGACGTTGAGCAGCTGCATGCCGCGGCAGATCCCCAGCAGCGGCACGCGCTGGGCCAGGGCCGCCTCGATGAGGGCCAGTTCCCACTCGTCCCGCTCGGGCGACGGCGGCCCGCACTCGGCTTCCGCGACGGCCCCGTACCGTACGGGCTCCACGTCGGGGCCGCCGGAGACGACCAGGGCGTCGAGCCGTGCCACGACCTCCCGGGCACGCTCCGGCACGTCCGGCGGCAGCAGAAGCGCCGCACCGCCCGCGCGCTGGACGAGACGGTGATATCCGGCGGGCAGCACCGCCGCGCGGTGCTGCCACACGCCCCAGCGGACGTCGTTCTCCAGATAGGTGCTGATGCCGATCAGCGGCGTACGCATGAACCATGCCTCCGGCGGCGGATTGTGGACCCCGTCCGGCCAGCTTACGGGCGGTCCTTGACGGCCGGAGAAGCGTCGTCGTCGCCGCGGTCCAGCTCGGCCTCGGCCGCTGCGAGCGCTGCGAACTCCTCCTCGGGGGCAGCGGCCACCAGGTGGTGACGGCTGTAGAAGGCGAAGTAGCCGACGGCCACCGCGTACAGGACCAGGGCGATGCCGGCGGCGGTCGGGTCCACGAGGAACGTGGCGACGACCGCCGAGCAGGCGAGCACGAAGGCCACCGACGAGGTGATCAGACCACCGGGCGTGCGGTACGGCCGCGGCAGTTCGGGCTCCCGGCGGCGCAGCACGATGTGGGAGAGCGACATCAGTACGTAGCTGATGGCGGCTCCGAAGACCGCGATGTTCAGCATCCGTGCGCCGTCGCCCGTGGCGGCTGCCAGGGAGAAGCCGATCGCACCGGGCACCAGCAGGCCGAGGTAGGGAGCCTTGCGGCTGCTCGTCAGGGAGAGGAAACGCGGCAGGTAACCGGCGCGGGAGAGCGCGAAGAGCTGACGGGATCCCGCGAAGATGAGCGAGAAGAACGAGGCCACCAGACCGGCCAGGCCCGCGTAGTTGACGATGCGGCTCAGGGTGGTGGGGTCGCCGCCGGAGGCCGCCTCCAGTGCCGCGACGAGCGGGTTGTCGGCGTCCTTGACGGCGTCCGAACCGGAGGCACCCGCTGCGGGCAGCAGGGTGATCACGGCCAGCACCACGAGGATGCCGATCGACCACGCCAGCGCCTTCGGCATCGACCTGACGGGGTCGCGCGTCTCCTCGGCCGCCAGCGGCACGCCCTCGACTCCGAGGAAGAACCACATGCCGAACGGGAACGCCGCCCAGATGCCCAGCACGCCCAGAGGCAGCCACGAGCTGGAGCCGAAGGCGCTGCCGTCGACGGCGATGTCGTTGAGCGAGCCGCCGTCGAAGTGCGTGAAGGCGCCGATGCAGAAGATCAGCAGAGCGGCGACCGCGATGCCGGTGACCACGAAGCTGAACCGCAGCGCCTCGCCGACACCCCAGAGGTGGATGCCGATGAAGATCACGAAGCAGGCGAGGTAGACGGGCCACCCCGCCTCGATGCCGAACAGGCCGAGCGACTCGACGTAACCGCCGATGAAGACCGCGATGGCGGCCGGAGCGAGGATGTACTCGATGAGGATGGCGGTGCCGGTCAGGAATCCGCCCCAAGTGCCCAGCGCGCGGCGGGCGAAGCCGTAGCCGCCGCCGGCCGTGGGGAGGATCGAGGAGAGCTCTGCCAGCGAGAAGACGAGGCAGGCGTACATCGTGCCCATGAGCACGGTGGCGATCGCCAGCCCGCCGAAGCCGCCCTCGGCGAGGCCGAAGTTCCAGCCCGCGTAGTCACCCGAGACGACGTAGGCGACGCCGAGACCGGTCAGCAGCAGCCAGCCGGCACTGCCGCGCCGGAGGGAACGCCGCTCCAGATACGCCTCAGCGCTCTCCTGGCCGGTGTCCGGGGACGAGTGAGGGGACTTGGTTCCGTCGGCCATGACCGCTCCTACCTCCGGCATTGGTGTGGACACATACCTTTGCCCTGAGTTCGGTCCCGGCGCAACCCCCTGCACATTACGTCGCAGTTACGCATCGGCGGACACGGCCCCCGTCTTCGCGGACGGACAGTCTGCCGGGCGAGGGTCAGCCCAGAAAACCCCGCAGCAGCGCGGCCGTTCCCGCGCAGTGCTCGCGGGTCACCGCGCGCGCCTGCTCGGGGTCGCCGGCGAGGACAGCGTCGACCAGCGCGGCGTGCTGGAGCTGGGCGTGCTCGAGGTTGCGTACGAGCAGCGGGATGCGCCCCAGCAGGTCGTTGACCTTTGCGCGTACGGCCGCGTACTGGGCGGTCAGCGACGGGCACTCGGCCAGCTCGACGAGCGTGAGGTGGAAGAGGGTGTCGCTGCGCCGGTAGTCGGGCAGGGCGGCGTCCCGCGTGGCGTCGAGTGCGGCACGCAGCCGTGCGGCCTCGGCCTCCGACAGGCCGCGCGACGCGCACAGTTCGGCCGCACCGGTCTCCAGCACCTCGCGGAAGCGCAACGTGTCGAGGACGTCCACCTCCTCCCCGGGCCCGGACGCCTTCCGCCGCAGGTGCACCGGTGCTTCCACGCCTTCCTCGGGAGGCTGGGGGAGCCGTACGAAGGTGCCGCCGTAACGTCCGCGGCGGCTGACCACCAGATCCTGTTCGGCGAGTGCCTTGAGGACCTCGCGCAGCATCACGCGGCTGATGCCGAGCCGCTCCGCGAGTTCGCGCTCGGCGGGGAGCCGTTCACCGTCCGCGACCAGGCCGAGCCGGACGATCTGGAGTATCTGCTCCAGAGCCTCCTCGAAGCCGTTCCCTGCGCGCACGGGCCGCAGGACGGCGGCCAGCCGGTCGGTGCCGGTCTGCTCGCGGGACGGCCCCGGCCCGCTTTTGCCGGCACTCACAGGCTCTCCCTCATCGGAACCCCTTCCGAACCAATGGTCTTCCGGACTACCTTATGACTTCCCGTGGATCGACAGGAGGCCGGAAGTGGCAGAACGTACAGCCCCACTCTCCGTGGACGAGCTGCGAGTGCTCGTCGACAGGGGGGAGATCGATACCGTCACCCTGGCCTTCACCGACATGCAAGGGCGGCTGCAGGGCAAGCGGTTCTCCGCCCGCCACTTCCTCGACGACGTCCTGGACCACGGCACCGAGGGCTGCAACTACCTCCTCGCCGTCGACGTGGACCTGAACACCGTCGACGGCTACGCCATGTCCTCCTGGGAGCGCGGCTACGGCGACTTCGCCATGCACGGCGACAACAGCACGCTGCGCCTCGTC
The DNA here is from genome assembly GCF_013870515.1 of Streptomyces albidus (ex Kaewkla and Franco 2022). Lineage (GTDB taxonomy): Bacteria > Actinomycetota > Actinomycetes > Streptomycetales > Streptomycetaceae > Streptomyces > Streptomyces albidus. Next base: position 12,109 of record NZ_JACBXA010000138.1, read on the forward strand.
CCGTGGAACCCGGGCACCGCCATGATCACGGCGGACCTGGCCTGGCACGACGGATCGCCCGTCGTCGCCTCGCCCCGGCAGATCCTGCGCCGCCAGCTCGACCGTCTCGCCGAGCGCGGCTGGAGCGCCTACACCGGCACCGAGCTGGAGTTCATCGTCTTCCAGGACTCCTACGAGCAGGCCTGGGACCGCGGCTACCGCGGGATGACCCCGGCCAACCAGTACAACGTCGACTACTCGATCCTGGGCACCGGCCGCGTCGAGCCGCTGCTGCGCCGCATCCGCAACGAGATGGCCCAGGCCGGGATGCTCGTGGAGTCCGCGAAGGGCGAGTGCAACCTCGGCCAGCACGAGATCGCCTTCCGCTACGACGAGGCGCTCCTCACCTGCGACCAGCACGTCGTCTACAAGACGGGTGCGAAGGAGATCGCGGCGCAGGCCGGCCAGTCCCTCACCTTCATGGCGAAGTACGACGAGCGCGAGGGCAACTCCTGCCACATCCATCTGTCGCTGCGTGACGAGAAGGGCACCCCCGTCCTCGCCGACGAGGAGGGCCAGTACGGCATGTCCGCCACGATGCGGCACTTCCTCGCGGGCCAACTGGCGGCGCTGCGCGAGTTCACCCTGCTCTACGCGCCCAACATCAACTCCTACAAGCGCTTCCAGCCGGGCTCGTTCGCTCCCACCGCCGTCGCCTGGGGCCCCGACAACCGCACGTGCGCCATGCGCATCGTCGGTCACGGCCTCGGCCACCGGCTGGAGAACCGCGTCCCGGGCGGTGACGTGAACCCGTACCTCGCCGTGGCGGGGATGATCGCCGCCGGGCTGCACGGCATCGACCAGAAGCTGGAGCTGGAGGAGGCCTGCACCGGCAACGCCTACACGGGCGACGCGGTGCACGTGCCCGCCACTCTCCGGGAGGCCACCGAGCTGTGGGAGCACAGCGCCATCGCGCGCGAGGCGTTCGGTGAGGACGTCGTCGCGCACTACCTGAACATGGCGCACGTGGAGCAGCAGGCCTACGACAAGGCCGTGACCGACTGGGAGCGCTACCGCTCCTTCGAACGCATGTGAGGACCGGACTTTGCAGGACGAGCACCAGAAGCACGGACTCCCGGTCGTCAACCCGGCGACCGAGGAACTGATCACCACCGTCGCCGCCGCCACTCCGGGCGACGTCGACGCCGCCGTCCGGCGGGCCGCCCGTGCGCAGCGCACATGGGCGGCGCTCGCGCCGGGTGAACGGGCGCGGCTGCTGCGCCGGTTCGCGGTCGTCGTCGACGAACACCTCGAAGAGCTGGCCGGGTTGGAGGTCCAGGAAGCGGGTCATCCGATCGGCAACGCGCGCGGGGAAGCGGGCAACGCCCGCGACCTGCTCGACTACGCAGCCGGGGGAGTGGAGCGGCTCAACGGAAGCCAGATCCCGGTCGACGGCGGCATCAACGTCACCTTCGCCGAACCACTCGGCGTCGTCGCGGTCATCGCGCCCTGGAACTTCCCGATGCCGATCGCCGCCTGGGGCACGGCCCCCGCGCTGGCCGCCGGCAACGCGGTCGTCCTCAAGCCCGCGGAGACCACACCGCTCACCGCGATGCGGCTCGCCGAACTCGGCCTGGAGGCCGGCCTGCCCGAAGGGCTCTTCCAAGTCCTGCCCGGAGAAGGGCCGGTGGCCGGCACGGCCCTGGTCGAGCACCCGGGCGTGGCCAAGGTCGTCTTCACCGGCTCGACCGCGGTCGGCAAGGACATCATGGCGAGGTGCGCGGCGAGCGTGAAGCGGGTGACGCTCGAACTGGGCGGCAAGAGCCCGAACATCGTCTTCGCCGACGCCGACCTCGCCGCCGCAGCCACCGCGGCGCCCGGCTCGTTCCTCGACAACACCGGCCAGGACTGCTGCTCCCGCAGCCGCATCCTCGTGCAGCGCGAGGTCTACGACCGCTTCCTCGAACTGCTGGAGCCCGCGGTGAAGGCCTTCACCGCGGGCGACCCCGCCGACCCGGCGACCTCGATGGGGCCGCTCATCTCGCAGCGCCAGCGGGAGCGGGTTCGCGGATTCGTGTCCGAGGACGCCCCCGCCCTCATCCGCGGGGAGGTGCCCTCCGGCAAGGGGTTCTGGTATCCGGCGACAGTCCTTGAAGGGACATCCGGTGACAGGCTCAGCGCCGAGGAGATCTTCGGCCCGGTCGCCGTGGCGATCCCCTTCGAGGACGAGGCCGACGCGGTCCGTATCGCCAACGACTCCGACTACGGCCTCTCCGGCTCGATCTGGACCCGGGACGTGGGCCGCGCGCTGCGCGTCTCGCGTGCCGTCGCGGCGGGCAACCTGTCCGTCAACTCGCACAGCAGCGTGCGCTACAGCACCCCCTTCGGGGGCTACAAGCAGTCGGGTCTCGGGCGCGAACTCGGCCCGGACGCACTGACCGCCTTCACCGAGACAAAGAACGTCTTCATCAGTACGGAGGAGCAGCCGTGACCGATTCGCTCACCGGCTCCGCAGGAGCAACGCCCGTATGCCGCCGCCTCGTCGGCCGCACCGCCGTCGTGACGGGCGCGGGCAGCGGCATCGGCCTGGCCACCGTGCGGCGGCTCGCCTCCGAGGGTGCGCGCCTGGTCTGCGCCGATGTCGACGCCGAGCGCGGCAAGGCGGCGGCCGAGGAGAGCGGCGGGATCTACGTGGAGACCGACGTCACGGACGCCGCGCAGGTCGAGGCCCTCTTCAGGACGGCGCACGAGACGTACGGCTCGGTCGACATCGCCTTCAACAACGCGGGGATCTCGCCGCCCGACGACGACTCGATCCTCACCACCGGCCTGGACGCCTGGCAGCGCGTACAGCAGGTGAACCTCACGTCGGTCTACCTGTGCTGCAAGCACGCCATCCCGTACATGCGGCAGCAGGGCCGGGGCTCCATCATCAACACCGCGTCCTTCGTGGCCGTGATGGGCGCCGCCACCTCGCAGATCAGCTACACCGCGTCCAAGGGCGGCGTGCTGGCCATGTCGCGTGAACTGGGCGTGCAGTTCGCGCGGGAGGGCATCAGGGTCAACGCGATCTGCCCGGGGCCGGTCAACACCCCGCTGCTCAGGGAGCTGTTCGCCAAGGACCCGGAACGCGCGCAGCGCCGCCTCGTGCACGTGCCGCCGGGCCGCTTCGCCGAGCCGGAGGAGATCGCCTCAGCCGTGGCCTTCCTGGCCAGCGACGACTCCTCCTTCGTCAACGCCACCGACTTCATGGTGGACGGCGGCATCGCGGGGGCGTACGTCACGCCGGTGTAGCCCTGCTCCGGTACCGGTCCCGCCCGGCGGTTTCCGGCCAGCCGGGGGCCGGGCGACGACCGTGCGATTCGTACACCTGTTGTCCTACAGTCGACGGGTGACCATGACAACGCCACCCGGCTGGTACCCCGACCCCGACCTGGCGCGGAAACCCAACTCCCGTACGGGAGAACGCTGGTGGGACGGGAACGCCTGGAGTGGCCAGACCCGCACCAGGGGAGCCGTGCGCGGCCCCCTGGTGGCGGGGATCGTCGGCGGGCTCGTGCTCGTGGCAGCCGTACTCGTCGGCGC
>NZ_JACBXA010000139.1 GCF_013870515.1 Streptomyces albidus (ex Kaewkla and Franco 2022)
CCGGTACGGGTCGGGCCATCGAGGAGCAGCGGAGGAGCGGCCGCTCGGTCGTGGTCGCGGGAGCCCTGCCCGTACGGATGCAGGAGCGCCGTGAGGCCATGCCCCCGTGGGTGGTCTCCGGTGAGGTCCGCGAGGAGGCGGAGCAGGCCGCACCGTCTGCCCAGCCGTCGCCTCCCTGCTCGCATGCTGAGACGCGCGTCCCACCCACTTGACACGGAAAGTGCGCTGGGGGGAAGGTCTGTGCCATGCGCACCCGAATTCTCGTACTTGGAAAGCGCGTCGCCTGACCGGGTCCACTTTCACAGACCTGGCGACCTCAGCGACGCGCTCCCCTCGCTTGCCTCACGGCACGAGGGGTTTTTTGTTGCACAAGCACCGGAGCGCAAGCTCCCGCACACAGCACCAACCGCACAAAACGAGCTCCAACCCTCAATCTCCGAGAAGAGATCATCGATGACCGAGCAGGCCACCGGGGCCCCGAAACCTCAGCCGCGGGCCCGTACCTCCGGACAGCAGCAGGCCGCGCCTGTCGAGATGACGGGCGCGCAATCCCTCATCCGTTCTCTCGAGGAGGCCGGCGCCGACACCGTATTCGGCATTCCCGGCGGTGCGATCCTCCCGGCCTACGACCCGATGATGGACTCCGCCCGCGTCCGCCACGTGCTGGTGCGGCACGAGCAGGGCGCCGGGCACGCGGCCACCGGGTACGCGCAGGCCACCGGCCGGGTCGGCGTCTGCATGGCGACCTCCGGCCCCGGCGCCACCAACCTCGTGACCCCGCTCGCCGACGCGCACATGGACTCCGTGCCGCTCGTCGCGATCACCGGCCAGGTCGCTTCCGGCTCGATCGGCACCGACGCCTTCCAGGAAGCCGACATCTGCGGGATCTCGATGCCCGTCACGAAGCACAACTTCCTGGTCACGGACCCGAACGAGATCCCCCGGACCATCGCCGAGGCCTTCCACATCGCCTCCACGGGCCGCCCCGGCCCGGTTCTGGTGGACATCGCCAAGGACGCGCTGCAGGGGCGTACGACCTTCAGCTGGCCGCCCGTCACGGACCTGCCCGGCTACCGTCCGGTGACGAAGCCGCACGCCAAGCAGATCCGTGAAGCCGCCAAGCTGATCTCCGAGGCCCGCCGTCCCGTGCTCTACGTCGGCGGAGGCGTCCTCAAGGCGCAGGCCACCGCGGAGCTGAAGGTGCTCGCCGAGCTGACCAAGGCACCGGTGACCACGACGCTCATGGGCATCGGCGCCTTCCCCGACACCCACCCGCAGCACCTGGGCATGCCCGGCATGCACGGCACCGTCGCAGCCGTCACCTCGCTGCAGAAGGCCGACCTGATCGTCGCCCTCGGAGCCCGCTTCGACGACCGGGTGACCGGCAAGCTGGACTCGTTCGCGCCGATGGCGAAGATCGTGCACGCCGACATCGACCCGGCCGAGATCGGCAAGAACCGGGCCGCGGACGTCCCCATCGTCGGTGACGCGCGTGAGGTCATCGCCGACCTCGTCGTGGCCGTGCAGGCCGAGCTGGGGACCGCCGACACTGCGACGACCGGCGCCCCGTCCGGCAGCACCGAAGCGGCGCGCGCCGGATACCCGGACTGGTGGCTGCAGTTGAACCGCTGGCGCGAGACGTACCCGCTCGGGTACGACCTGCCCGAGGACGGTTCGCTCTCGCCGCAGCAGGTCATCCAGCGCATCGGGCAACTGGCACCGGCCGACACCGTCTACGCGGCGGGCGTGGGCCAGCACCAGATGTGGGCCGCGCACTTCATCGACTACGAGCGCCCCGCGACGTGGCTCAACTCCGGCGGCCTGGGCACGATGGGCTACGCCGTCCCCGCGGCGCTGGGCGCCAAGGTCGGACGGCCCGAGAGCACGGTCTGGGCCATCGACGGCGACGGCTGCTTCCAGATGACCAACCAGGAGCTGGCGACCGCCTCACTGAACGGCGTGCCGATCAAGGTCGCGATCATCAACAACGGCGCGCTCGGCATGGTCCGCCAGTGGCAGACCCTCTTCTACAACCAGCGCTACTCCAACACCAAGCTGCACATCGGCCCCGACGGCGACGTCAAGGAGCCGAACAAGGGCACCCGCTGCCCCGACTTCGTGAAGCTGGCAGAGGCGATGGGCTGCGTCGGCATCCGCTGCGAGGACCCCGACGAGCTGGACTCGGTGATCGAGAAGGCCAACGCCATCAACGACCGTCCCGTGGTCATCGACTTCATCGTCCACGAGGACGCGATGGTCTGGCCGATGGTCGCGGCAGGCACCTCCAACGACGAGGTCATGGCGGCGCGCGGCGTCCGCCCCGACTTCGGCGACAGCGACGACTAGCGACCACTCAGCCCGGGTCCCGGGAGAAGGAACGACAGATGTCCAAGCACACGCTCTCCGTCCTGGTGGAGAACACACCCGGCATCCTGGCCAGGATCGCCTCGCTGTTCTCCCGTCGCGGCTTCAACATCGACTCGCTCGCCGTCGGCGTGACCGAGCACCCCGAGATCTCCCGCATCACCATCGTGGTGAACGTGGAGGACCTGCCGCTGGAGCAGGTCACCAAGCAGCTGAACAAGCTGGTGAACGTCCTCAAGATCGTTGAGCTGGACCCGGCTTCGGCCGTACAGCGTGAACTCGTCCTGGTGAAGGTGCGGGCCGACAACGAGACGCGTTCCCAGATCGTCGAGATCGTGTCCCTCTTCCGCGCCAAGACCGTGGATGTCTCGCCGGAGGCCGTCACCATCGAGGCCACCGGCGGCAGTGACAAGCTCGACGCCATGCTCAAGATGCTGGAGCCGTACGGCATCAAGGAGCTGGTGCAGTCGGGGACCATCGCCGTAGGGCGCGGCGCGCGCTCCATCACAGACCGGAGCCTGCGCGCGCTCGACAGGTCCGCCTAGGGCCCGCCCGGCGTCCCCGCATTCCCCGCCCCGCCCGGCCGCATAGGTTGGGCAGGGCACCCCTTCTGAACCACCCGGGGAGCACCCCCGGACCCCTGAACGAGGAGATTTCCCAAGTGGCCGAGCTGTTCTACGACAACGACGCCGACCTGTCCATCATCCAGGGCCGCAAGGTGGCGGTTCTCGGCTTCGGCAGCCAGGGCCACGCCCACGCGCTGTCCCTGCGCGACTCGGGCGTCGACGTGCGAGTGGGCCTGCACGAGGGCTCCAAGTCCCGTGCCAAGGCCGAGGAGCAGGGCCTGAAGGTGACCACACCCGCGGAGGCTTCCAAGGAAGCCGACGTGATCATGGTCCTGGTCCCGGACCCGATCCAGGCCAAGGTCTACGAGGAGTCCGTCGCCCCGAACCTCAAGGACGGCGACGCGCTCTTCTTCGGGCACGGACTCAACATCCGCTACGGCTTCATCAAGCCCCCGGCCAACATCGACGTCTGCATGGTCGCCCCCAAGGGGCCGGGCCACCTGGTGCGCCGCCAGTACGAAGAGGGCCGTGGCGTTCCCTGCATCGCCGCCGTCGAGCAGGACGCCAGCGGCAGCGCGTTCGAGCTGACGCTCTCCTACGCCAAGGGCATCGGCGGCACGCGTGCCGGCGTCATCAAGACCACCTTCACCGAGGAGGCCGAGACGGACCTCTTCGGTGAGCAGGCCGTGCTGTGCGGCGGCACCTCCGCCCTGGTCAAGGCCGGCTTCGAGACGCTCGTCGAGGCGGGCTACCAGCCGGAGATCGCCTACTTCGAGTGCCTCCACGAGCTGAAGCTGATCGTGGACCTCATGTACGAGGGCGGTCTGGAGAAGATGCGCTGGTCGGTCTCCGAGACCGCCGAGTGGGGCGACTACGTCAGCGGCCCGCGCGTCATCAACGACCAGACCAAGGTGGAGATGCGCAAGCTGCTCGACGAGATCCAGGACGGCAGCTTCGCCAACACGTGGATGGCCGAGTACGAGGCGGGTCTGCCGAAGTACAAGGAGTACAAGAAGGCCGACGAGGACAGCCTCCTGGCGAACACGGGCCAGAAGCTGCGGAAGCTGATGAGCTGGGTCGACGAGGACAAGTGACCGTCGCCGGCGTGAGCCGGGGGCGTGCCGCGGTGCGCATGGTTGCGTGAGCCTGCGCCACGCCACCCCGTACCGGCCGCCGTCCGGTGTCGCGCGCTGTCGCACGACGGTCTGAACACGAGCGCCCCGCGCTTCCGCCTTCCCGGCGGGGGTGCGGGGCGGTCGTGTTTCAGCCGGTCGTGCCGGGCGGCCCGTTCTGCGCCAGCCGTTGCGTCAGCGCCTCCAGCATCAACCGGGTCGCTCGCGGCATGGCGACCTCCTCCGGGTCGAGGAGCCACTGGATCTGCAGTCCGTCCATCCCCGCGATCACGAGGGCCGCCGCGTCCCGTACCTCCGGTTCCCCTGCGTCTCGGCCGGTGCTCTCGGCGAGCGCGGCAGCCAGGACGTCGCGCAGCCCGGCCGCACGGTCGCGGAAGTAGTCCTGGGCCGGGTGCGCCTCGAGCACCGACTCGGCGGCGAGCACCGTGAACGCCTGCACCACGCCTGGACGGGCCGTGTTCTCACCGACCGTCTCCACGAGGTGGTTCAGCAAGGCCTCGCCCTCCGGCAGCGGGCGCGTGCCGGCGTCGCCGTCGACACCGCTGCCGTCGCGGAAGCGGAGGACGTCGATGAGGAGCTGCTCCTTCGAGCCGAAGTGGTGCAGCACCCCGGCGTGCGTCATTCCCGCACGGTCGGCGATCTCCGACAACGAGGCCTTGTGGAAGCCGCGTTCGCTGAAGACGGCGAGCCCTGCTTCCAGCACCGCACGGCGCCGCTGCGCCGTCCTCGCGCTGCGGGGAGTGGCGTGCTGCCCGGCAGTTCTTCCGGGGCCCTCCGCCTCGTCCGCCATGGTGCGCCGTCCTCCCTGCGCGCGACGCCCGGCGGCGCGCCCACCAAGTAGAACACCGGCTCCGTCGGGTGGTTGAGCAGATGCGACCAACACTTACTTTCTTGTAAGTAAGTTACTAGGCTGTGCCGGTCAGGCCGCAACGATGCCCCGGGAGCAGTCCATGACCGTCGCGCGCCGAGCCACCTCCGACGAGCCCACCGAGGAACAACTCAAGGCTCTGGTCGCAGAGCTGACCCCGCAGGAGCGCGTACGCGTGCTCACCGGGGAGACCACCTGGACGCTGTTCCCGCTCCCCGCGGTCGGCCTGCGCACCCTGACCCTCTCCGACGGCCCGATCGGCGTACGCGGAACGAGCCGTGCGCCCACCACGTCGGCGCAGCTTCCCGCGCCGTCGGCCCTCGCCGCGACCTGGGACGAGGGCCTTGCGGAGGAGCTGGGCACTCTCGTGGCCGCCGAGGCGAGAGCGAAGAACGCGGACGTCGTGCTGGCCCCCGTGGTCAACCTCCAGCGCACCCCGCTCGCCGGACGCCACTTCGAGTGCTTCTCGGAGGACCCGCTCCTCAGCGGCCGGATGGCCGTCGCGTACGTGTCCGCCGTCCAGCGGGAGGGAGTCGGGGCGTGCATCAAGCACTTCGTCGCCAACGACTCCGAGACCGATCGCACCGTCTACCGCTCGCGGTTGTCGGCCCGTGTCCTGCGCGAGGTCTACCTGGCCCCGTTCGAGCGTGTCGTCGAGGACGCCGGGGTCTGGATGCTGATGGCCGCCTACAACGGCCTCGACGACGGCGTCGAGGAGGCACCCGCCACCGAGCACCGGCGGCTGCTGCGCGAACTGCTCAAGGACGAATGGGACTTCGACGGCGTCGTCGTCAGCGACTGGTTCGCCACGAAGAGCACGGTGGCAGCGGCCCGCAACGGGCTCGACCTGGTGATGCCCGGCCCCCGCGGCCCCTGGGGCGAGGCCCTCACCGCAGCCGTCGACTCCGGTGAGGTGCCCCAGGAGGACGTCGACGACAAGGTGCGCCGCATCCTGCGCCTCGCGTCCCGCGTCGGCGCGCTGACGGACCCGGCGCAGGCGAGCGGCGAACGGCCCGGCGAGGCAGCCTCCGGCCATCAGGCCGCCACCCGGGCCCTGTTGCGCACGGCGGCGGCCCGGGCCACGGTCGTGCTGCGCAACGAGGGCGGGCTGCTGCCGCTGTCGCCCGGGACGTCACGCATCGCCCTGATCGGGGCCAACGCACTCGACCCCTTCGTGCAGGGCGGCGGCAGCGCGCACGTCACACCGCCCCATCTGAGCCTGCCGCTCGACGCCCTTGGTGAGGCGTTCCCGTCAGCCGCGATCACCGCCCACCGCGGCGGCCGCACGCTGCGCCACGCCCCGTTCATGGAGCCCGGTGTGCTCGACGGAGGTCAGGTGACCGTCACCCTTCTCGACGCCGAGGGGCGCCAGTTGGAGACCCGTGCCCTCCCCGCTCCCTGGGACGGTTCCGTGCGCGGCCTGCCCGCCGACGCCGCGTCCGTACGGGTCGAGGCAGGGGTCCGGCTGGACGAACCCGGCGAGCACGTCCTGGAGGTGGCGCCCGTAGGGGCACACCGGACCGAGATCGACGGGGCGCTGCTCAGCGAGAGCACCCACCATGTCGCCGAGGAGGCCCTGCTCGACTCCTCGGCCAGCCATCCGCGCGGCCACGTGCGGAGCTTCGCCGTACGGGAGTCCGGCCTGGAGCTGAAGGTGTCGGCCACCGCGCAGGTCGTCGACGCCGGATCGTTCGGACGGTTCGCCCGAGTCGAACTGCGCCACCTACCGCCCGGTCCCGGCACCGACGCGGAGATCGCGGAGGCGGTCGACGCGGCGCGCGAGGCCGAGGTGGCAGTCGTCGTGGTCGGCACGAACCCCGAGACCGAGTCCGAGGGCTGGGACCGCAGCGACCTCGAACTTCCGGGCCGCCAGTACGAGTTGGTGCGGCGCGTGGCGGAGGCCAACCCCCGCACCGTCGTCGTGGTGAACGCGGGCGCCCCGGTGCTCTCCCCGTGGCTGGACGATGTTCCCGCGACGCTCTGGTGGTGGCTCCCGGGGCAGGAGGCGGGCGGTTCGCTCGCGGACGTGCTGACCGGCGCGTGCGAGCCGTCCGGGCGGCTGCCGTGGACGCTGCCCGCTGCCGCCACCGATGTGCCCGTGCCCGACGCCGTCCCCCGCGAGGGAGTGATCGACTACGTCGACGGCCTCGATGTGGGCCACCGGGGCTGGGACCGCCTCGGACGCACACCCGCCCGCGAGTTCGGCTACGGACTGGGCTACGCGGACTGGTCGTACGGCGAGCCCGCAGCCGGCACCTGGCGCGAAGGGGCGCCGCTGGAGGTGACGGTCCCTGTGGAGAACACCGGGACACGCCCCTCCCGCGAAGTGGTGCAGGTCTATCTGGAGGCCCCCGAGGGAGGACCGGAGCGGCCGCTGCGCTGGCTCGCCGGTTTCACCGTCGTCGAGGCGGCGGCGGGCGAGGAGGCCGGAGCGGCCGTCGAACTCGTGCCCCGGGCCTTCCAGGTATGGGACGAAGAGACCGGCTCCTGGGTGGCTCCGCCCGGTGAGTACCGCGTGCTCGTCGCACGCTCCAGCCGCGACGTGAGGGGAGAGACGACCGTGCACGTACCGGGTTGAGCGGCCCGAACGACCGCTGCGCACCCTTCCGCCGGGCCCGTCGAGCCGGTTACGGCCCGTACGCCCTGACGGACGGACCGCCCCGGATGCAGGCACATGCCCCTGCTGGGGGCAGCCGCTGTGCGTGACCGGTCGATTGCAGGGAGGGGCAGCCCGCACCTTGTGTCCCTGGATACACTGCACGGACAAGCCAAGCGCGCCACAGGCTCACAGCGTCGTGCGTCTGCCCTGCGCCCGCGGGGATGACCCCCTCCACCGTCTACGGCCGTCGGGACTCGGCCGTTGTTCCTGGCCGCCTGCCCGCGGCGAGGATGATCCGCCAGACTGGAGACCACGTGAGCAAGCCCGTAGTACTGATCGCCGAAGAGCTTTCGCCTGCCACCGTCGACGCCCTCGGACCCGACTTCGAGATCCGTAGCTGCAACGGCGCCGACCGAGGCGAACTCCTCACCGCCATCGCCGACGTCGACGCCGTCCTCGTGCGTTCGGCCACCAAGGTCGACGCCGAGGCCATCGCAGCCGCCCGCAAGCTCAAGGTGGTCGCCCGCGCCGGCGTGGGGCTCGACAACGTCGACGTGCCGGCCGCCACCAAGGCCGGCGTCATGGTGGTCAACGCTCCCACCTCCAACATCGTCACCGCCGCCGAGCTGGCGTGCGGCCTGCTGATCGCCTCGGCGCGCAACATCCCGCAGGCCAACACCGCCCTGAAGAACGGCGAGTGGAAGCGCAGCAAGTACACCGGCGTCGAGCTCAGCGAGAAGACGCTCGGCGTCGTCGGCCTCGGCCGCATCGGCGTACTGGTCGCGCAGCGGATGTCCGCCTTCGGCATGAAGGTCGTCGCCTACGACCCGTTCGTCCAGCCCGCCCGTGCCGCACAGATGGGTGTGAAGCTGCTCTCCCTGGACGAGCTGCTGGAAGCCTCGGACTTCATCACCGTCCACCTCCCCAAGACGCCGGAGACGCTCGGCCTCATCGGGGACGACGCGCTCCACAAGGTCAAGCCCAGTGTCCGCGTCATCAACGCCGCCCGCGGCGGCATCGTCGACGAGGCCGCGCTCGCCTCCGCCCTCAAGGAGGGCCGGGTCGCCGGTGCCGGCCTGGACGTGTACGCGAGCGAGCCCTGCACGGACTCGCCCCTCTTCGACTTCGACCAGGTCGTGTGCACACCGCACCTCGGCGCCTCCACCGGTGAGGCGCAGGAGAAGGCGGGCATCGCGGTCGCCAAGTCGGTGCGCCTCGCTCTGGCGGGCGAGCTCGTTCCGGACGCGGTCAACGTCCAGGGCGGCGTCATCGCCGAGGACGTGCGTCCCGCGCTGCCTCTGGCCGAGGCCCTGGGCCGGATCTTCACGGCGCTGGCCGGCGAGGTCGCCGTCCGCCTGGACGTCGAGGTCTACGGCGAGATCACGCAGCACGACGTGAAGGTGCTCGAACTCTCCGCCCTCAAGGGCGTCTTCGAGGACGTCGTCGACGAGACGGTCAGCTACGTCAACGCCCCCCTGTTCGCGCAGGAGCGCGGCGTCGAGGTCAGGCTCACCACGTCGAGCGAGTCGGCGGAGCACCGCAACGTGGTGACCGTGCGAGGCACGCTCAGCAGCGGCGAGGAGGTCTCGGTCTCCGGCACCCTGACGGGCCCCAAGCACCAGCAGAAGATCATCGCCGTCGGCGAGCACGACGTGGACCTGGCGCTGGCCGAGCACATGGCCTTCTTCCGCTACGCGGACCGTCCCGGCATGGTCGGCACCGTCGGCCGCATCCTCGGCGAGGCGGGCATCAACATCGCCGGCATGCAGGTCGGACGCGCCACGGCAGGCGGCGAGGCTCTGGTGGCGCTCACCGTGGACGACACCATCCCGGCCCCCGTGCTGACCGAGATCAAGGGCGAGATCGGTGCGACCTCGGCCCGCAGCGTGGACCTCACGGACTGAGCGGAGGCGCCACGGCGCCACCACCCGTACACACGACGCCTGTGCCCGGACCTCGGAAGCCCCGCGGTCCGGGCACACGCGGTTCACGGGCCCGGCAACCCGGCGCGGGCCCCGCGCGAGAGGAACGGCAAGTGACCGACGAACGTCCGGAGCCACCCCTCACGGGAGGAGAGCGCGAGACGCTGCGCGCCTTCCTCGACTTCCACCGGGCGACCCTGGCGTGGAAGTGCGAAGGACTCTCCGACGAGGAACTGCGCCGCAGGTCCATGCCGCCCTCCACGCTCTCGCTGCTCGGGTTGGTGCGTCACATGGCGGAGGTGGAGCGGACCTGGTTCCGCCGCGTGATCAACAAGGAGGACGTCCCGCTGGTCTGGTCCGACGACGGCGACTTCCAGGCGGCGTACGACGCGAGCGGGGCCACCCGCTCCGAGGCCTTCGACGCGTGGCACTCCGAGGTCGAACACGCCCGCCGCATCGAGGCGGAGGCCGAATCGCTCGACGTCACCGGCCACAACGCCCGCTGGGGCGAGGACGTCTCGCTGCGTCTGGTGATGCTGCACATGATCCACGAGTACGCCCGCCACAACGGTCACGCCGACTTCCTCCGCGAGGGCGTCGACGGCGCGACCGGCGCCTGACGTCAGGCGGGACCGGGGGTCTGTACGGAGGCCGGGGTCACGCCGGGCCCGCGGCGACGCAGAACTCGTTGCCCTCGGGGTCGGCCATGACGAAGTGGTGCCCGTCGACCTCCTCCAGGACGGACCCGCCCGCCTCCGTCAGCCGGTCGGATTCCGCCCTTACGCGCGCCCATCTCTCCGCCGGGGTGCCGTGTCCCGGAACCCGGATGTCGATGTGGAGCCGGTTCTTCGCCGTCTTGGGCTCCGGGACGGTGAGTATCGAGAGGCGGGGGCCGACGCCGGCGGGGTCGCAGAGCCAAGCCGCGTCGTCGTCGGGGTCGTCCGGCAGGTCGAACTGTGCGAGCCACTCCTCGCGGGTCTTGAAGGGGGCGGGCGGAGGCTCGTCGACATAGCCCAGCGCCGTCTTCCAGAACGCAGCGAGCAGCTGTGCGTCCCTGCAGTCGAGTGTCAGATCGATGTGTGCCGCCATGACCGGACCGTACTGCGCGCCTCTGACAGCCCACCGGGCCTGGCGGAGCGTGACGGGGACCACCAGGCCCCTCGCGGCTCCGTGCAAGGTCGCGGTGCGAGACCTCCGTTGAGACGGTCGGGCCTGTGACGCTTCGCGTCGGCAGCGCTACGTTGGCCGAGACGCTGACCTGTTCGGGGTGAGGCAACCTCTCCCGAGAACCGTGCAGTTGAGCCGGATGTGTGGCGAAGTCTGAGAGCGGAGGGTGCACGGAGCCGTGGCCGATCAGTGGGTGAAGCTGGAACTCGATGTCCGTAGGTTCGATGCTCGGCGCTTCGAGCCGTACGTGGAGCGTTGCGTGCAGCGTGGGTTGCGGCTGACCACCTTGGCCGACCTGGGAGACACCGCCGGCAATCGCCGTCTGCTCTACGAACTGAACAAGGAGTGCGCCGCCGACATCCCGGGCCGTGGGGAGTTCCATGCCTTCGACGAGTACCTCCAGGAGCGGATCGACGTCCCCTCCTTCGACCCGCGGGGCGTGGTGATCGCGCTGGACGGCGCCGAGTGGATCGGAATGGCTGCCACTTCGGACCGGCGATCGTCCGGCTTCGTCTTCAACGAGATGAGCGGTGTGAAGGCCGACTACCGTGGCCAGGGCGTCGCCATTGCCATGAAGACGTCCGGCATCGGCTTCGCCGGACTCTGCGGCGTGGACCGGATCCGGACCGTGCATCACGCAGCGAACGCGCGAGCCGTCGCCATGAACAGAAGACTCGGCTATCTCGACGCCGAATGGGAGCTCTGACGCGTCCCTTCGAGGCTGGGCGCGTCGAATCCCGAGCCCCGCAACGCCCTTGTGGGGCCCCGGATGGGCCGCGGGGAAGGCCGGAGACCGTCACGACGGCGCTTGTCAGATGAGTTGTACGCTGATGGCAGCGATCTCTGCGGGTCGTGGGAGGGAGCGCAGCCGATGGGCGCGGGCAGGGCCGACACAGTCGCCGATGCGCTGCTGAGGACGGTCGTCGACGGGGAGTTCACCCCTGGAGACACCCTCCCGAGCGAGGCCGACCTCGCAAACCGCTTCGGCGTGAGTCGTCTGACGGTGCGCGAGGCCATCCGTTCTCTGGCATCGACCCGCGTCATCCATGTACGGCAGGGGCGCTCCAGCGTCATCAACCCCGTGGAGCGCTGGTCACCGCTGGACCCGCGGCTGCTCAAGGCCAGGGGTGAGGCGTCGGGCGATCCGCTGCAACTGCCCCGGCGGCTGCTCGAAGCCCGACGTGCGGTCGAGGTGTCGATAGCCGAACTCGCCGCGGGCAGGCGCGACGATCAGCACGTCGAACGTCTGGCGCTCTGGATCGATCGCATGCGGGAAGCCGACCGTGATGCCGACGTGCCGCGATTCGTCGAAGCAGACCTGGCTTTCCACCGGACCCTCTTCGAAGCCGTCGACAACGTCTTTCTCGACGCGCTGTTCCAGCCGTTGTCCTCGGTCGTGCGGGACGTCCGCGCGCAGACGTCCTCGGTGCCGGAGATCCGGGAGCACGCCATCGAATGGCATGCGAGGATCCTGGCCGGCGTCGAGGCGGGCGATGCGGACGAGGCGCGTGAAGCGATGCGCGGCCATCTGATGCAGACAGAGAACGACATGGACTTCTTCCTCGCCCGTCAGCCGGTCGCCCCCTCCGGTCTCACCTGACAGACCCCGTTGACCGTCGGCACGCGCCCGGGACGGGGCTGGTGCTCGGACAAGGCGCACCGGCCGCCCCGTCCCTCGTCCGTGCTCGTCGGGCCTCCGAGTACGGCCAACAGCGGGCCGCCGCAGGTCACTTCGCGTCGTGCCCTTCGGAGGCCCGGCCCGGGTGGCCGCCGGGGAAGGCTCCGTCGGGCGAGAGCACGGTGACCACGGAGGAGTCGTCCTGGGCGCCGAGGCCCGCTCGTTCCCCGAGCAGATAGAGCTGCTGGGCCGCGGAGGTGAGGGGGAGGGGGACGTGTGCCGTCCTGGCGATGTCCGTGACGATCCCCATGTCCTTGACGAAGATGTCGAGCCGGGACCGGACTTCGGCTCCCTCACCGTATGCCTGCACCATTCGGGGTCCTCGGTCGCCGAACATGAAGGATCCCGCGGCACCGTGCCGCAGCGACTCGATGACGGTCCCGGGGTCGAGGCCGAGTTCCCGCGCCAGCGCCACGGCTTCGGCCGCGGCTGCGATGTGCACCCCGGCGAGCAGTTGGTTGATCGCCTTGAGCGCCTGCCCGTCGCCGACGCGCGGGCCGACAACCGTGAGAGTCGAGGCCAGCAGGTCCAGCACCGGACGGGCGGACGCCAGCGCCTCGTCGGAGCCGCCGACGAGGACGAGCAGGTCACCGTTCCCGGCTCTGGCCGGCCCGCCGCTGACGGGTGCGTCGACGGTGAGAACGCCGTATTCGTCGAGGCGTTCGGCGGTGGCACGGGCTACGTCCGGTCCGACGGTGCTCGTGAGAACGACGACCGCGCCCGGACGCATTGCCGGCGCGGCTCCGCCCTCCCCGAACAGAGCGCTGTCGAGCTGTGCTTGGTCACGTACGGCAAGCAGGACGATGTCCGCGTTCCGTGCGGCTTCGGCGACCGACCCCGCGTCGGTGGCACCGTCGGACGCCACCTGGGCGCGCCGGTTCGGGTCGATGTCGTAGACGGTGACGGGCAGTTGGGACGCAAGCCGGCGGGCCATGGGCAGGCCCATGGCACCGAGGCCGATGACAGCGGTGCCGGGAAGGGTGTCGGGAGACACGCGTGCCCTCCAGGGGTGAGTGCAGGGGGAGTGGTTGGCGGACGGAGCCGGAACGCGCCAGGGATGTGAGACGCCGGATCAGCATGTGCGGGCGAGCTGCCTCGTTGTCGCCGTATCGCACAGTGCAGCCGCGTTCGCGGCGTCTCTGTCCGCTGCAGGGACGGGGTCCGTCTCGAAGACCGGTTGTCGGCGCCGGACGGCAGCATCACGCGCTCCGCAGCAGGTCGACCGCATCGGCAAGAGCTTCGTCCGTACCGACGTTTCCGGGGAAGACGACGTAGGGCATGCCGGCGGCAGGACCGTCGACGGGCTGCCAGAGCGACACGATGCCCGGCAGCAGGGTGCCGCGGGCCCAGGCGCGGCGGATGCCCAGGCCGTGAGTGGCCGTGTCGCTCGAGGTGATGCCGCCCTTGGCCACGACGAAGGCGGGACGGCGGGCTGCGGTCACCAGCCGTACGGTCTCGACCAGCGCGGCAGAGACACGGCGGGAGATGGCGAGGCTGTCCTCGGCGTCGCTTCCGGTGACCACGGTCCGGGTGGTGCGGACGACCGTGTCACGCGTCATGAGCGCCTCCGCGGCTGCCCGGGCCACCTCGGCGATGTGATCGGCACAGCGGTCGTCGTCGAGCAACTCGCGTACGTCCAGCTCGAATTCGCAGATGCCTCCGCGCTCACGGAGACGGTCGAGCTGCCGAGTGGTGAGTCCGACGTGGGAGCCGACGGCGATCAGGCCATGGGGGGCGGAGGTGTGACGGCGTCCGGCATCCGGCTCCTGGAGGCCCCGCAGTTCGCCGGAGTCGAGCGGAGGACGTCCGGCTTGACCCGCCCTTGCCCGGACGAAGGACGGGCCGACGCGGTAGAGGAGGCGTGTCCCGCGCTCCTCGGCCTGGATCAACGCCAATGCGAGGACCCGGAGGTCGTCGTCGCACACGGCGTCGACGACCACGACCCTGCCGCCACGCACCCCGGTGAGGAGGTCAATCACCCGTCCGGGGCCGCCCCTTCGCAAGTCGTCCAGGGTGATCCGGACGACGTCGGCCGCCCGGATCCGGCCGCCGGACTTCTCCTCGACCCACTCGGGAAGCGTGGAGCTGCGGTATCCGAAGGTCGCATCCCGCGCGAACTCGCCCTCGCCGACGGGCAACAGGCCGTCCGGGGTACGCATCCAGTGCCGGGAGCCGACAGTCAGCCGACCGGCCTCGATGTACGCGGGCACGACCACCACACCGTCCGGAGAGCAGTCCCCGACAGCCTCCAACTCCTCGCCGAGCACGTCCGTTTCCAGTGGGAAGTGCCCACGAAGGGTGGAGTCGCTGCGGCTGGCCAGGACGTAGTGGGCACCGTCGGCCTCCGACGCCTCGTGCAGGGCGCGGACGACCTCGCGGTTGCGCTTCGACGCCGCCTCGGCGGAGAGGCTGCGGGTATTGGTCAGCACGAAGAACGCGCTGCTGTCCTGGCGCAGCGCCCAGCGCAGGTCGTCGACGGTCCAGGAGGTGAGGACCGGTACGTCGACGACGGTCTGAGTCCCTGTCGGGTCGTCGTCGAGAACGACCAGCTTGGGGCCTCCGAGAGCGCGAGCAGCGACTTCTGCGGCCGGGACGGCACGCACCGGTGGGAGTCCGGCGAGCAACTGCTCTTCGGGAACAGGGCCCTTGGGCTGTCCGGCGGCGGCTTCAGCTGCGTGGGCCGGCCCAGCGGGGTCGTGAGACATGAGGCTTCCTGCGGATCAATCGACGGGCACCTGTCAGATATCAGACAGGTAGCTCCGCGTCACCGTGCCAGCCCGTCACCGCACCGTCAATGGGACTGCTGTGCCCCGAAAGCAGAAGGAGCAAGCTCGGAATCGCCGCTCGCTCCTCAGGGAGTCATGTCCGCCACCGCCCTGATAAGTCAACTCGAACTCCGGGTGGGCGGGGCCCGGCCGCCCGCAACGCCCTTACAGGCGGGCCGACTTCAACGCCATGTGGAGAAGGAGACGCGCGTCGCCCTCGTCGAGGTCGAGGCCCGTGAGCGCTTCGATACGGGAGAGCCGGTAGTAGAGCGTCTGACGGTGGATGCCGAGCGCCGCCGCCGTACGCCCCGCCTGACCGGCGTGGTCGAGGAACACCTCAGCCGTGCGGGCCAGTTCGGAGTGCGCAGGTCGTAGCAGCGCCCGCAGCACCGGATCGTCGCCCGCCTCGGCGTGCAGCCCGGTCAGCAGCCGGTACGGGCCGATCGCCTCCCAGTCGGCCACCGGCCCCAGCCGTTCCTCGGCGCCCGCGGCCCGGGCGGCGGCCAGCGCCTCCCGCCAGGCCGGAAGCAGGCCGTCGAGGCCGCGCCGGGCCGCGCTGACGCCCGCTGTCGCCGGTGAGCCCGGTGCGCGCAGGAGGCGCCCGGCCGC
>NZ_JACBXA010000014.1 GCF_013870515.1 Streptomyces albidus (ex Kaewkla and Franco 2022)
CCGTGGGCCGGTGTCCCCGTGTCGTCCAGCAGCCCGTGGATGGCGCTGCGCGGGGTGCCGGTGGCAGGGGTGTCCGTACGCGGGAACGGGTACGAACCGGTGTCGTAGGGATCGCTCGAGCCGTACGGGTCGTCGACGCCGTAAGGGCTCCCCACTCCGTACGGGTCGTTCGAGCCGTATGCGGGGTCGCCGGCGCCCGGTGCCTGACCGGCGCCGCCCTGGCCGCCGGCACCGCCGGGACCTGCCGGTCCGGCCTTGCCCTTGCGGGGGGCGAACCAGTCGCTCGTCTCCTGCTTGAACTCACCACCGACAGACGCATCTTCGGGCGAACCCGGCGAACCGGGCACACCAGCGGGGCCTGAGGGCCCGTTGGCGCCCATGGGGCGCGGCGCGCCTCCCGTCTGCCCGTCGTCGGTGTGGATCGGCGTGGACGGCCCGGTTTCGGGCGTACCGACGCCGGTGTCGTCCTCGTTGACGGGCGTGCGCATCACGACGGGTGGAATGGGCCGCGAGCCAGGGATGTTGATCCGGATGCGGGTGGTCAGGGTCGTCTCGGTCTTGCGGTCCGAGGGCTTTCCCTTCGCGGCCGCGTTCGGATCCGAGCCCGCGCCCGACGCGCTTTCGGCGTCGGCGGAGTCCCCGGCGGCGCCGGGTCCGTACGGCTCGCTGCCAGGCGGGTACGAGCCGCCACGGCCCTGCGGCCCGGAGGACGAACGGTCAGTTTCACGACTCAAAGCAGGTACTCCCGGTTGGGTTCGCCGCCCATCATGCTTGTCCAAGAGCGGCTCGCCGGCGCGCACCACCATACTTGGGGTCGCCGTCCCGGGACCCGATCCCACGGAATCGCCTGGACAACGGCCTCATCAGCGGTACTTGTGCCCTGGCACTGGCGGTGCCGGCAGCGCGATCGTGGCACACATCACAGCGGCGAGCATCCCGCCCAGGAGAAAGACATATGAACCAACCCCCGCCCCGAAGAGGAAGTCGCCCTCCGGACGGGATGTCGTCAGCAGCACGACCGTGACCGCCCAGCCCACCCCGGGGGCCGCCGCTCCGACGCGCGTACGGCACAACTTGCCGCCGCCCCAGAAGAGTCCGACGGCTCCGGCGAGGGCGAGCACGAGACCGCCGGGGAACCAGCCGCTCTGCATCAGCGATCCGGCCGTCCCGGCCACCGCGCCGAGCACGAGAAGGACGAAGTAGACACCCATGCGCGCGATACGCGCGGAGGGCACGGGCGCCGGCCAGTCAGGCAGCTGACGCCCTGCGCCCTTCCCGCCCTCGGCGGGGCCGTCCCGGCCCTCGTCCTTGCCGCTCTTCATACGCCCACTCCTGCGAACAAGTCCTTTGCGATACCGCCGCCGTGATCTCCCGAGGGATGCGCGGAACGGTAGTACTCCGTGCTGAGCAACGGCTGGCCCAGGCCGTTGGAGAGCACGAACGAGTCCCCCACGACCGTGATCTGCGTCGCGTGCGCGCTCATGGCCCGCTTCTTCGCTTCCGCGTACGCACTGCCGTCGATCACGACGTCCACGGCCTCGTCGTCGTCCATCACTCCGGGTACGTCGGCGGGTTCGGCGACGGACGGGAAGGGGAAGTCCGTGCCGGGGTCGGCTGCCGCCGCCCTCAGCCGCGCGAATCCGCCCTCCAGGGCCGAGCGGGGAACGCAGTTCCAGTAGATCCGCGCCACCTCGTGCGGCTCGCCCGCTTCAGGTGCGCGCCCCGGGTCGGCCGCCAACTCGGCCGCCCGCATGGCCACGCGGTGCGCCTTGATGTGGTCGGGGTGCCCGTAGCCGCCGTCCGGGTCGTAGGTGACGAGCACCTGGGGGCGCACCTCCCGGATCACCGGGACCAGGTCCATGGCGGCTTCGTCCAGCGGCGTTCCCCAGAAGCTGCCGGGACGCTCGTTCGTGGACAGGCCCATCATTCCGGAGTCCCGGTAGCGGCCCGGTGCGCCGAGGAAGCGGTGGTCCGTGACGCCCACCCGGCGCATGGCCTCGGCGAGTTCGTCCATGCGGTGCGCTCCGAGCGGAGTCGGCTCACCAGCCGGGGCGTCCTCGTCCTGCTCCTGCGGTGCCAGATGGGCGAGCTCCGGCGGGATGACCTCGCCCTCCTCGCCCAGGGTGCAGGTCACCAGCGTGACGCGGGCCCCCTCGGCGGCGTACTTCGCCATGGTGGCGCCGTTGTTGATCGACTCGTCGTCCGGGTGCGCGTGCACCAGCATCAGACGGCGGCCGGGGGCTGTGCTCATCCCCCGACCCTACGGCTCCGCATCGCGCCGCCGGCCCAGAGGTCAGAACTTGATGTCGCCGAGCATTCCGGCCACGTTCGTGGTCAGCTCGTTGATGGTCGGCGCCACGGACGAGCTCGCCAGGTAGAAGCCCAACAGCACACAGACCACCGCGTGTCCGGCTTTGAGCCCGGACTTCTTCACGAGCAGCACGACGATGATCAAGAACAGCACGACCGCCGAAATCGAGAGTGCCACGACGGTTCACCTCCAACTACGCGCGGTCGGCAACGGATCCGGGCAGCATGAGCCCATGGCACGAGCGGGACACCGGCTTCATACCCGGCTCCCGCCTCGTGCAATGGATCATAACTATCCGTCAGATGGCATGGGCCGGGTGCACGGGTGCAGAGGAGGGGCGCATATTCGGTTCCGGCCACCGCACGGAGCCCCCACCAGGGCCTACGCTCTGCCACATGGCGACCACTTTCCCCCGGCAGTACGCACGCACCCAGCGGTTCTCCCTCGGCGCTCCGCGCGCGTTCACCGTCTCTCCGGACGGTCGACGCGTCGTCTTCCTGCGCTCCCTGGAGGGCACTGACCGGGCGAATCTCCTCTGGGTCCGCGAGCCCGACGGCCAACGCGAATACGTCGCCGCCGACCCGGCCCGCCTCCTGGAGGGCGCAGCGGAGGAGCTCTCGCCCGAGGAGCGCGCCCGCCGTGAACGCAGCCGCGAGGGATCAGCCGGCATCGTCGGATATGCCACCGACAAGGCGGTCGATCTCGCCGCGTTCGCGCTGTCGGGACGCCTCTTCACCACCGATCTCCGCACCGGCACGGCTCGCGAACTCAGCACGCCCACACCGGTCGTCGACCCGCGTCCCTCTCCGGACGGTCGGCACATCGCCTACGTGTGCGACGGCACCCTGCGCGTCATCGGCGCAGACGGCACGGGCGACCGTGTGCTCGCCGCTCCCGAAGCAGAGGGCGTCACCTACGGATTGGCCGAATTCATCGCCGCCGAGGAGATGCAGCGCAGCCGCGGTTTCTGGTGGTCCCCCGACAGCGACCGGCTGCTCGTCGCCCGTGCCGACGAGACGCCCGTGCAGCGGTGGTGGATCGCGGACCCGGCGCACCCGGACCAGGCACCCTCCGACGTGGCCTATCCCGCGGCCGGTACGCCCAACGCCGAGGTCACGCTCCACCTGCTGAGCGTCGACGGTGAGGAGCGCCGCCGGATCGAGTGGGACAGCACGTCCCACCCCTACCTCGCCCGCGTCCACTGGTCCTCGGGCGGTCCGCCGCTGCTGCTCGTACAGTCGCGGGACCAGCGCGAACAGCTCCACCTCGGCGTCGACCCGGGCGCAGGCACCACGACCACGCTCCACGCCGAACTGGACCCGGACTGGCTGGAGTTGTTCAGCGGCGTGCCGGCCTGGACGGCGGACGGCCGGCTCGTGCGCATCGACGACTCCACCGGGGCGCGGCTGCTGATGGTGGGCGATCAGGCGTTCTCCACGGCGGCCCTGCACGTGCGGTCCGTGCTCGACGTCAGCGCCGACGGGATCCTCTTCTCCGCCTCCCCGGGTGCCGGATCCACGCAGGGCGTCGTTGCCGCGTCCCACGGCACCTCAGGGGCGGCCGGCAGGGGCGTCGGCGACATCGGCGTCCATCTCGCGCGCTTCGCAACGGACGGCTCCTGTGCGGGTGTCGAGCGCCTGGCCGACGCGGACGACGACGGGACGGCCCATGTGGCCGGAGCGGTGCGCGGCGGCGACACTCTCGTGCTGTCCACGGCCTCGCTCGCTCAGCCGGGCGCACGGGTGCGCATCCTCCGTCTCGCAGGTGACGCGAGGTCCGGCCCCGACGGCGGGCTCCAGCCCGTCGACGCCGTGCCCTCGCACGCCGAACGACCCGGGATCGGCACCTCCCCGCTCCTGGTGCGCGCGGGCAAGCGCGAGATCCCGGCCGCCGTCGTGCTGCCCGACGGCTACCGGGACGGCGACGGACCGCTGCCGGTGCTGATGGACCCATACGGCGGTCCGCACGGCCAGTGCGTCCTGGCCGCGCACAACGCCTATCTGACGTCGCAGTGGTTCGCGAACCAGGGCTTCGCCGTGGTGGTCGCGGACGGCCGCGGCACTCCCGGGCACTCACCCGCCTGGGAGAAGTCGGTCTCCCGGGACATCGCCGACGTCACCCTCGACGACCAGGTCGAGGCGCTGCAGGCCCTGGCGGCGAGCCACCCCCTGGACCTCGGCCGTGTCGGCATCCGCGGCTGGTCGTACGGGGGTTACCTCGCCGCGATGGCCGTGCTGCGCCGTCCCGACGTGTTCCACACCGCCGTCGCCGGCGCTCCCGTCACGGACTGGCGGCTCTACGACACCCACTACAGCGAGCGCTACTGCGGCACGCCGCAGGACGACCCCGAGGTCTACGCGCGCTCGTCCCTTGTCACCGACGAGGGCCTGTCGGGCGCCGCCGAACAGCACCGTCCGATGATGCTGATCCACGGGCTCGCGGACGACAACGTCGTGGTGGCGCACACCCTCCGGCTCTCCTCCGCCCTGCTCGCGGCGGGCCGCCCTCACGAGATGCTGCCGCTGTCCGGCGTCACGCACATGACGCCGCAGGAGCAGATCGCGGAGAACCTGCTGCTGCTCCAAGTGGCCTTTTTGAAGCGCACGTTGGGCATGTCCTAGGGAGTGTCCGCAGCGTCGGGGGGGGCCGGCGGCACTGCCCGCCGCTCGCGCGTCCACGCCGCGAAAGGGCGCCGTACAACGCGGAGGGGCGCCGCCGCGAACTGCTCGCGGCGGCGCCCCTGAGGCTGCTGAGAGGGCCGTCACACCCCTTCCAGCTCTCCCGTTCTAGCTCTCCATCGCCTTGAGGGCCTTGTCGAGGACGATGTCCTCTTCGCGGGCCGTCGTCGAGCCCTCCTCGGGGAAGTGGCACGCGGTGAGGTGGCCCGCCGTGTTCCCCGAGATCTGGACCAGCGGCGGTTCCTCCGTGGCGCACTTGTCCTGCGCCTTCCAGCAGCGCGTACGGAAGCGGCAGCCGGAAGGCGGGTTGATCGGGGAGGGCACGTCACCGGCGAGGCGGATGCGCTCGCGGTCGTCGCTCTCTCCGTCGTTCAGCTTGGCCTCCGGCACGGCCGACAGCAGCGCGTGCGTGTACGGGTGGCGAGGACGCTGGTAGATCGAGTCGCGGTCGCCGACCTCGACTATCTTCCCCAGGTACATCACCGCGAGGCGCTGCGAGAAGTGCCGCACGATGGCGAGGTCGTGCGCGATGAAGACGAAGGCGATGCCCATGTCGCGCTGCACCTGCTGGAGCAGGTTGACGACCTGCGCCTGGATGGAGACGTCCAGCGCCGAGACCGGCTCGTCCGCGACGATCAGCTTCGGCTCCAGGGCGAGCGCGCGGGCGACACCGATGCGCTGCCGCTGACCGCCCGAGAACTCGTGCGGGAAGCGGTTGTAGTGCTCCGGGTTGAGACCGACGGTCTCCAGCATCTCCTGGATGCGCTTCTCGCGGCCGCCGGGCGGGTTGATGCCGTTGACCTCCATCGGCCCGCCGATGATGGAACCGACGGTCTGCCGCGGGTTCAGCGACGAGTACGGGTCCTGGAAGATCATCTGGATCTCGGAGCGTACGGGCGCCATCTGCTTGCGGTTGGCGTGCGAGATGTCCCGCCCCCGGTAGGAGATCTTCCCCCTCGTGGGCTCCAGGAGCCGCGTCAGCAGCCGCCCCGTCGTGGACTTGCCGCAGCCCGACTCGCCGACGAGGCCGAAGCTCTCGCCCGGCATCACGCTCAGGTCGATCCCGTCGACAGCCTGGACCGCGCCCACCTGCCGCTTGAAGGGGAACCCGCCCATGATCGGGAAGTGCTTCGTCAGACCCTCGACCTTGAGCAGGGGTTCGCCCGAACCCGGCACTGCGTCCTTCGGCTTGGTCAGGGTGAGTTCTTCGCTCATTGTCATTCTCCCTAGCCCAGCCGGGGTTTGATCTGCTCGATGAAGAAGGTCTGCTTCTGCTCAGCCGTGAGGTGGCAGGCGGCGCCACGTCCGGCGGGGAGCATCGGCCGGTCGCCGCTGCACGACTTGCCGCCGGCCACCTGGTCCACGTAGTCGCAGCGCGGGTGGAACGGGCAGCCGGGCGGCGGTGCGAGAAGGCTCGGAGGGGTGCCCTTGATCGGGACGAGCTCCTCGTTCACGTCGCTGGAGAGCCGCGGCATGGACGTCAACAGGCCCCAGGCGTAGGGGTGTTGCGGCGACCGCAGCACTTCCTCCACCGAGCCGCGCTCGACCGCGCGGCCGCCGTACATCACGAGGATGTCGTCGGCAACGTTGGCGATCACGCCCAGGTCGTGGGTGATGAAGATGATCGCCGAACCGAACTCCTGCTGGAGGTCCTTGAGCAGGTCGAGGATCTGCGCCTGCACGGTCACGTCCAGCGCGGTCGTCGGCTCGTCCGCGATGAGCAGGTCCGGGTTGCACACCAGCGCCATCGCGATCATGGCGCGCTGCCGCATGCCGCCGCTGAACTGGTGCGGGTAGTCGTTCACGCGCAGCTTGGCGTTGGGGATGCCGACCTTGTCCAGCATCTCGATCGCCCGCAGGTGCGCGTCACGCTTGGAGGCGCCCGTGTGCTTGCGGTACGGCTCGGAGATCTGGCGGCCCACCGTGTAGTACGGCGAGAGCGCCGTCAGCGGGTCCTGGAAGATCATCGCCATCTTGTTGCCGCGCAGCGACTCCAGGGTCTTCTCCCGGGCGCCGGTCAGCTCCTGGCCGTCCAGGAGGATCTGACCGGAGACGTCGGTCTTCTTCGGGTTGTGCAGCCCGAGGATCGACAGGTTGGTCACCGACTTGCCGGAGCCGGACTCACCGACGATGCCGAGGGTGCTCCCCCGCTCCAGGTCGAAGGAGAGGCCGTCGACGGCCTTGACGGTGCCGCCCTCGGTGTCGAAGTGCACATACAGGTCGCGTACGGACAGGAACGCGCCCGAGGCGCCCGCATCGCGCGGAGCCGGGACGTCCGCTTCCTTGGTCAGGGTGGTCACAGCGGTACTCCTAGGCCAGCCGCACGCGCGGGTCGATGAACGCGTAGGCGGCGTCCACGAGGACGTTGAACAGGACGATGAAGGTCGCCGAGAAGAGCATCACGCCCATCACCATGGGCAGGTCGGTCTTCTGCACGGATTCGACCGCGAGCTTGCCGAGGCCCGGCAGCGAGAACGTCCACTCGGTGATCATCGCGCCGCCGAGCAGCGAGCCGAGGTCCACACCGAAGATGGTGACGATCGGAATGAGCGAGCCGCGCCACGCGTAGCGGAAGAAGACGAACTTCCCCGACATGCCCTTGGCTCTCGCCGTACGGACATGGTCCTCCGCGAGCTGCTCGATCATCGAGGACCGCGCGAGACGTGTGTAGTTCGCGGTGAAGATGATCTGGATGACGAGCCACGGGATGAGCAGGCCCATGAACCAGGCCGCCGGATCCTCCGACAGTGGCACGTACTTGGGCTGATCGAGAAGTCCCAGATTGAACACGAACAGTGCCATCACCAGCGGCCCGACGAAGTAGATCTGCATCGAGCTGAGCACGAGGGAGGCGGTGCTGAAGACCTTGTCCGCCAGGGTGCCGCGCTTCCAGGCGGCGATCATGCCGGCGCCGAGACCGATGAAGAGGAAGACGACGGCTCCGCCGATGGACAGCGAGACGGTGGTCGGGAAGCGGTCCAGGATGGTGTCCCAGACGGGGTCCGAGTTGGCGAAGGAGTAGCCGAAGCACGGGGCCGGGCAGGCTCCTTGCGCGAAGTCCCGGCCGGTCACGATGCCCGACATGAACTCCCAGTACTGCACCGGGATGGGCTTGTCGATGCCCATGTTCTTTCGGATGACTTCCAGCGCGTCCGGTGTGCAGTTCTTACCGCAGGCGAGCATCGCCGGGTCTCGCGGTACCGCGTAGAAGAGGAAGAAAGTGACCGCGCTGATGACCAGCAGGATCACGATCGCGCCGGCCAGCCGGCGGCTGAAGAAACGTAGCATGACGGAACGCAGCTCTCGTGGGCAGCGGATTCGTGGGTGGGGGATACGGACCGGTGGTGCCCGCCCCCTGGGGGGTCCCCCCAGGGGGCGGGCACCACGTGGCCTCGTGCAACGGCGCTGAGAGCGCTGTTACTTCTTGACGTACAGCTGGGTCGGGTCGATGCCGCTGATGACGTCGTTCAGGACGACACCGCCGACCTTGGACCCGTGCAGCTGGATCTGCTTGTAGTACATGAGCGGGATGTCGGGCAGGTCCTCCTTGAGGATGCTGTCCGCGAGCTTGCCCCACTCCTTGGCTGCCGCGTCCGCGTCAGTGATCTTGGAGATGCGGTCCATCTCCTTGTTCATCTGCGGGTTGTTGTAGTGCGAGTAGTTCGACGCACCGTCCTGCACCTGACGGCCGTCCAGCGTCGGCGGAATCACCGTGGACGCGCTGGGCCAGTCGGCACCCCAGGAGGAGTGGTACATGTCGTACTTGTTCTTGGTCTTGCCGATCTGGTCGTAGTACGTGTCGGAGACGATGTCCTTGAGCTGGACGTCGAAGCCGGCCTTCGACAGGTTGTCCTTCGCCGCGATGGAGAACTCCTGCCACTCGGGCGAGTTCTGGAAGGCGAAGGTGAGCTTCATGCCGGACTTGCCGGACTCCTTGAGGATCTTCTTGGCCTTCTTCACGTCACCCAGCGGCTTCTTGGCCTTGCCGTAGGGGTCGGCACCCGTGTGACCTGCGACGGTCGGGCTGAGGTAGCTGCCGCCGAGCTCGCCGCCGCCGGAACCGCCGAAGGCCTGCATCAGCGACTTCGCGGGCAGCGCGTAGGCGATCGCCTCACGGACCTTCTTGTCCTTCAGACGGTCCATGTTGAAGGAGATCTTGCCGACGTAGGGCTGGTAGCCCGCCAGCGAGCGCTTCTTCACGTCCGGGTTGGAACGCACCTCCTGCATGCTGGAGGCGTCGACCTGGTTGCTGTAGCTGACCGCGGTCTTGTTCTCGGCGCTGTCCGAGCTGAGGCGCTTGGTGGAGGCCTCGTAGGAGACACCGAACTGGATGTCGTGCGAGTCCGGGTACGCGTGGCGCACCGCGTCCGTCTTCGGGTCCCAGTTGTCGTTGCGCACGAGCTTCATGCTCTTGCCGGACTTGAAGGACGCGACCTTGTACGGACCCGAAGCCACCGGCTTCTTGTCGTACTTCTCCTTGGTGTCGCCCTTCTCCTGGACGGCCGCGTAGCCGGCCATGCCCAGCGCGTACGGAAGGTCGGGCTGCGGGGACTTGAAGTGGAAGACGATCGTCTTGTCGTTCGGCGTCTCGAGGACCTTGTCCGGCAGGTGCTTACCCTTGTACGGACCGTCCGGCAGCATCTTGCGGTAGCCGGTTCCGCTCTTGCCGGCCAGCCACTGCTGGATGAAGACCGGGCCCTCCGAGACGAACGGCGCGAACTGCCGCTCGAAGGTGTGCCGGATGTCCTTGGACGTGATCGGGGAGCCGTCCTCCCACTTGACCCCGTCCTTCAGCTCGTACTTCCAGGTCCGGTCGCCGTTGGACGACTGGCCGCTGTCCTTGGCGAGGTCGCCGACGACGGTGTACTTGCCGCTGTTGTCGCGCTTGTAAGTGGTCAGGCGACGGTGGATGAGGGTCGACATGGAGCCCTCGTCGCTGACGTACATCTGCGCGGGGTCGAGGTGGGCGAAGCTGTCACGCTGGTAGACGGTCAGCACACCGCCCTTCTTCGCACCCTTGACCTCTTCCGCGGGCCCGGTCGACGCCTGCTCGTCACCGAACTCGTACTTCACCTGCTGCTTGGCGGCGTCGTCCTTGCTCACGCCCTCGTCGCCGCCGCCACCGCCGCTGCTGCATCCTGTGAGGATGAGCGCGCTGGCGGCGAGCCCCACGACGGAGACGCGCGCCGTACGCATTCTGAATCTGCTCATGGTGGTGGTAGCACCTGCCTGTCGGTTGTCTGTTGCTGCCTGACGTATAAGGCGCCGGGGTGGCAGCGCCCCCCACTTCTCGGTCTTCAACGTCCCGATTTCGGGTCGAAGGCGTCCCTGACCGAGTCCCCGAGCAGGTTGAACGCGACGATGAAGATCACCATCGCTACGCCGGGGAAGATCATGTAGGTGATGTCGCTCTGGTAGACCTCGGCTCCGGTGGCGAACATCCGGCCCCAGTCGGGCGTGGAGGCCGGCATTCCCACGCCGAGGAAGGAGAGTCCCGCGACGGCGGTGACGAAGTTGGGAAGCATGTAGGTCGACTGCACCAGGATGGGCGTCACCACGTTCGGCAGCAGTTCCTTGCGGACGATGCGCCAGGGCGGGGTGCCCGCGACCTTGGCCGCCTCGACGAACTCCCGCTCGCGCAGGGTCAGTACCTGACCGCGCAGGAGTCGCGCCAGCGTCATCCAGCCGAGCAGCCACATCACGAAGATCAGGACGGAGGCCCGCAGCCACGTGGGCATCTCGTCCTGGGGGTCGACCGCCAGGGCCCCGATGACGGGGACGAAGGCGACGAAGAAGAGCTGGCTCGGGAACGACATCATCAGGTCGGTGAGCCGGCCGAGGAAGTAGTCAGTCTTGCCGCCCAGGTAGCCGCCGGCGACACCGATCACGATGGCGAGCAGCACCGACAGGATCGCGATGACCACGGCCAGCGAGAGCGACGTCCGCATCCCGTAGACCAGCTGCATGAAGACGTCACGGCCCAGACCCGGCTCGAGGCCGAACCAGTGCTCGGAGTCGATGCCGCCGTTGGCCTTGATCGGGTAGCCGTTGTCGTTGAGC
This sequence comes from Streptomyces albidus (ex Kaewkla and Franco 2022), assembly GCF_013870515.1. GTDB lineage: Bacteria > Actinomycetota > Actinomycetes > Streptomycetales > Streptomycetaceae > Streptomyces > Streptomyces albidus. Next base: position 11,050 of record NZ_JACBXA010000014.1, read on the forward strand.
AGGCCCTCGCGCAGCTGCCCGTACCGCGTCCAGGGGTCCTTGCCGTACAGCGAGGAGATCACCGGGGCCAGGGCTGCGACCGCGAACATGGCGATGACGACGAACGCGGATATGACGCCCGCGCGGTCACGCTTGAACCGTATCCACATCAACTGACCGGGGGACCGGCCCACCTGCTGGTCACTGCTGCCTTCTTGGCCGACCGGCTCGGTGGTCAGGCCGACGCCGTCGGGATCTGGGGTCTCTGACCCGGCGATCGCGGCCTGGGATGGACTTGTCATTGTGATTGCGCCCCCGCGCTCGTCATCTATGCGGATAGATCCGGCTGCTGCCAGCTGGCATTGGGTGCCATGGGTTGAGGAGACTTTGCAAGTGAATAACTGCTCAGTCAAGGGGTACCGGCGGCAGCTTGTGGACCCGCAGCGCATCTTGAGCGAAGGTTTTGCAGATTGAGGTCCAAGCGTGCTTGACGACCTTCGAAGGTAATAGACATATCGTTATAAGAAGGCTTCAAACGCGTTAACACGACCGCAACTCAGTCGACGCTGCTCCGATATACGAACTCTCCACCCTGAACTTCGTACGGCCGTGCGGGTGCCGTAGGACCGGGCCGGAGCGGAGCCATGCCGCCCCGGCCCGGTCGCCCTCGGGGGCACAAGTAGGCTTGTCCGATGCTGTACGGGGCGAACCCGGCCGTACGGTGCGCGGGTAACCGCACCGCGGGGGGCCGGACATGAGTCAGGACAGGACGCTGAGACCCGGTGCGCGTGCCGCCGGCGCTCTGCTGCTGGCCGCGCTCGCCGTGCTCAACCTCGCCTGGATCATCCGGGACTTCGAGAAGGCCGCCACCGTCACCGACGCCTGGTGGATGTGGTCCGGGCTCCTCTTCCGGGCCCAGGACGGTATCTGGGCAAGCTCGTTCGTCGAACCCACGCTGCTCGTCCTCTACACGGTCTGCGCCGTGACCGTCGTGCTCTCCTCCTCCGCCGCCGGGGTCATGGTCTCCGCCGGAGTGCTCACCGTCGTGCTGCGCGTCCCCACCCTGTGGAATCTGAACGCCAGTTGGGTCCAGGGCGGCGTCTCCGACGGGCTCAGGAACAAGGTCCTCTTCAGCGCCGTCGCCATGCTGGTGCTCGCGGTCGCGCTCGTCGTCACCGCGGTGTCCGGCCGGCGGCCGGCAGCCGAAGCCGGGCCCGACGACGAGGGAGACGGCAGCTCGGTCTTTTCCAGCACGCGCGACGAAGCTCCCGCTCCGCCCACGAGCCGCGGGGGCTTCGCTGCCTCCTTGCTGCTGGGCGCGACGGTGGTCCTGCTCGTCTCGTGGGAGATCCACTCCTGGAACGAACAGGGCTGGAAGCTGTACTCACGCCACTTCACCGGCGACCGCAGTCTGGTCACGCTGCTCGCCGTCCCCGAGAGCTGGTACGGGTGGGCGCTGGCCCTGCTCTCCTTGACGGCCTCCGTCGCGGCCTGCAAGCACGCCCGCTTCTCCCGACCCCTCGGCATGATCGTGAGCGCGCCCCTGCTCGGGCTCGGCCTCTTCCATCTCTCCTTCGCGGCCAAGGCGGGACTGCTGGAGGACGTCGGCGTCCTCGCCCTGCGCGACCAACTGCGGCTGTGCACAGCGGTGTTCGAGATCGTCGCCGCCTTCGCCGTGCTGGCGGCCCTCGCCGGGCGCGGCGGGCAGTCCACCGGGGCGGAACCTCACTCCGGCCCGATCGGGTCCCTCTCCTCCGCGTAGTGGCAGGCCGAGGGATGGTGTGCGGATCCCTCCGCGTGCGCGAAGCGCTCCGGCACGGTCAACGGCGGTTCCTCACGCGCGCACTTCTCCTGCGCCTTCCAGCAGCGGGTGCGGAAGTGGCAGCCCGAGGGAGGGTTCGCCGGGGAGGGCACCTCTCCCTCCAGGACGATGCGGGTGCGTTCCGCCTCGGCGTCCGGATCCGGCACGGGCACCGCCGAGAGCAGTGCCTGGGTGTACGGGTGGGTGGGGTGCTCGTAGATCTCGCTCTCCGTGCCGATCTCCACGAGCTTGCCGAGATACATGACGCCGACGCGGTCGGAGATGTGCCGTACGACGGACAGGTCGTGCGCGATGAAGACGTAGGACAGATCGAACTCGTCCTGCAGCCGCTCCATCAGGTTGACCACTTGGGCCTGCACCGAGACGTCCAGGGCTGACACCGGCTCGTCCGCCACGATGACCTCGGGCCGCAGCGCGAGGCCGCGGGCGATGCCGATGCGCTGCCGCTGGCCTCCGCTGAACTGATGCGGATAGCGGTTGACGTACTCGGGATTGAGCCCGACCACGTCCAGCAACTCCTGTACCTTGCGCCGCCGTTCACCCTTGGGAGCCACCTCGGGGTGGATGTCGAAGGGCTCCCCGACGATGTCGCCCACGGTCATGCGGGGATTGAGCGAGGTGTAGGGATCCTGGAAGACCATCTGGATGTTGCGCCGTACGGCCTTCAGCGCCCGTCCGCTCAGCCGTGTGACGTCCTCGCCCTTGTAGAGGATGCTCCCGGCGGTGGGTGCCTCCAGATTCGTCACCAGCTTGGCCACCGTCGACTTGCCGCACCCCGACTCCCCCACGATGCCCAGGGTTTCGCCGCGCCCGAGCTCGAAGGAGATGCCGTCGACGGCCTTGACCGCCCCCACCTGCCGTCTGATGACGACGCCCTGGGTCAGCGGGTAGTGCTTGACCAGATCGCGTACTTCCAGGATCGCCTCGCGCGGCGCGTACGGGACGCCGGCCGGGGAGGCCGATTCCGCCACCGCCGGCCCTCCGCCTTCGGGGCCCCCCTGCTGCCAGGTCTGCGCCCCCGCACCGTCACTGTCCATCCAGGAGCTCCTTCCAGAAATGGCAGGCGCTGGCCCGGCCCGTGCCGACCTCGTACAGCGGTGGTTCGTCGGCCCGGCACACGGCGCGTGCCACCGGACAGCGCGGGTGGAAGCTGCACCCGGACGGGATGCGCAGCAGGCTCGGAGGCAGCCCCTTGATGGCGTTGAGCTGCTGCCCCTTCTGGTCGAGCCGTGGAATGGAGTCGAGCAGGCCTTTCGTGTACGGGTGGGCGGGGGCCCGGTAGAGCTCGCCGACCGGGGCGGTCTCCACGATCCGCCCGGCGTACATGACGGCGATCCTGTCGGCGACGTCGGCGACCACGCCCAGGTCGTGGGTGATCAGGATCAGGCCCATGCGGTACTCGCGCTGGAGGTCGGCCAGCAGCCCCATCACCTGCGCCTGGACCGTGACGTCCAGCGCGGTGGTCGGCTCGTCGGCGATGATCAGCTGCGGTTCGAGGGCCAACGCCATCGCGATCATGATGCGTTGGCGCATGCCGCCGCTGAACTGATGCGGGTAGTCGTTCGCCCGCGCGCGGGCCGCCGGGATCCGCACGCGCTCCATGAGTTCGACGGCCTTGATCCGTGACTCCTTGCGGGACGTGCCGCGGTGCACACGGAACATCTCACCGAGCTGATAGCCCACGCTCAGCACGGGGTTGAGCGAGGACAGCGCGTCCTGGAAGATCATCGCCATCCGGGCGCCCCGGATCCGGCGGCGCTCCTCGGCGGGCGTCTTCAGCAGGTCCCGTCCCTCGAAGAGGATCTCGCCGCCCGTGATGCGGCCGGGCGGGATGTCGAGGATGCCCATCACCGCCTGCGCGGTCACCGACTTGCCCGAGCCGGACTCGCCGAGCACGGCGAGCGTCTCCCCCGCCTCGACACCGAAGCTCACGCCGTTGACGGCATCGGCGACACCGTCCCGGGTGTGGAACTCCACGTGCAGGTCCCGTACTTGGAGCAACGGGGAGGGACCGGAAGAGGAAGGGGGAGGCGACTGGGCCTGTGTCTGGGTCACGTACGTCTCCCTCAGCGCAGCTTGGGATCGAGGGCGTCGCGCACAGCGTCGCCGAGCATGATGAAGGCCAGCACGGTCAGGCTCAGAGCGGCGGCGGGATAGAGCAGGATGTGCGGCGCGTTGCGGAACTGCATCCCCTGCGAGGCGTCCGAGATGTCGGCTCCCCAGGAGACGGTCGGCGGCTGCAGCCCGACACCGAGATAGCTGAGCGTCGCCTCGAGCGCGATGTACGTCCCCAGCGCGATGGTCGCGGTCACGATCACGGGCGCGACGGCGTTCGGCATGATGTGCCGGACCAGCATCCGTGCGTTGCCGGCACCCAGCGCGCGTGCGGCCTGCACGTAGTCGTTCTGCTTCGCCGAGATCACCGATCCGCGCGCGATGCGCGCGATCTGCGGCCACCCCAGCAGCACGATGAACGCGACGACCGTCCAGACCGAGCGGCTTCCCGTCATCGACAGGAAGACCAGTCCGCCGAGCATGATCGGGATGCCGAAGAAGATGTCGGTGAGCCGGGAGAGCAGGGAGTCCCACCAGCCGCCGAAGAAGCCCGCGAGCCCGCCCAGCGCACTGCCCGCGAGGGCGACGCCCAGCGTGGAGCAGATGCCGACGGTGACGGACGTACGGGCGCCGTACACCACGCGCGTGTAGACGTCGCAGCCCTGGGTGTCGTACCCGAACCAGTGACCCGGGGAGGCCGGGTCCAGCGACTTGTTCAACTGGCAGGACAGCGGGTTGCGGGTCGCGATCAGACTCGGCCAGACCGAGACGACGACCAGGAAGAGGATCAGCAGCCCGGACACGATGAAGACGGGGTTACGGCGCAGATCGTGCCACGCGTCCGACCACAGACTGCGTGCCTTCCCCGGCGCGGGCTCCTGCGGAGCGAGCGGCGTCTCCAGCAGCTCGCCTTCGAAGGAGGCCAGGTCCGCTGCCGCGCCGCCGGCCTCCCCGGTGACCGCGGGCGGATCCTCGGGGGCCGAGGGGCTCTCGGGTGCACGCTCAACCACGCGGCACCCCCGGGTTCGTCGAGGTGGTCGAGGGAGCGCGGTCCGGGGTGCCGGTGAGTTCACGCATAGCGGATCCTCGGGTCGAGCACGGCGTACAGCAGGTCGACGATCAGGTTCGCGAGCAGGAAGACGATGACGAGGATCGTCACGAAGCCGACGACGGTCGGCGAGTTCTGCCGGACGATGCCCTGCCACAGCTGGAAGCCGACCCCCTGGATGTTGAAGATCCGCTCGGTGACGAGGGCTCCCGCCATGAGGTTGCCGACGTCCGTGCCGAGGAAGGTGACGACGGGGATCAGGGAGTTGCGCAGCAGATGGCGTCCGGTCACCCGGGAGCGCGGCAGCCCCTTGGCGACGGCCGTGCGTACGTAGTCGGCGCGGGCGTTCTCGCTGATGGAGGTACGGGTGAGCCGCGTGACGTAGGCCAGCGACAGCAGTGCGAGGACCAGCCCCGGCAGGAGCAGTTCACCGACCGGGGCAGCCGGTGAGACCGCGGGCTGGATCCAGCCCCACTTCACCCCCAGCAGGTACTGCGCGAGGGTGCCGGTGACGAACGTGGGCACGGAGATCACGACCAGCGTCATCATGAGCACCGAGCTGTCGACCGGACGCCCGCGCCGCAGACCGGTGATCACACCGAGCGCGATCCCCACGACGACCTCGAAGACGATGGCGATGATCGCCAGCCGAAGCGTGATCGGGAAGGCGGTGCGCATCAGCTCCGTGACGGGCTGGCCGTTGAAGGCGTTGCCGAAGTCACCGGTGAAGATGTGCGCCATGTAGAGCAGGTACTGCTGCCAGACAGGCTTGTCGAGGTTGAACTCGGCACGCAGCTGGGCGGCAGTGGCGGGGTCGGGCGCCCGGTCGCCGAACATCGCGTTGACCGGGTCGCCGACCGCGTAGACCATCACGAAGATGAGGAATGTGGTCCCGATGAACACCGGGATCATCTGGAGCAGTCGTCTGATGACGTAGCGCCCCACGGGCCGTCACACTCTCACTTGACTCTGACGTCGGTGAATACCGGAACCGAGAAGGGATTCAGCCTGACATCGCTGACCCGGTCCGAATAACCGGCGTTGCCGTCCTGGTACCACAAGGGAATGGCGGGAAGGTCCTCGAGCACGATCTTCTCCGCCTGCTGGAACTTGCTGACCGCCTCCGACTGCCCGGCGGCGTTGGCCTCGTTCATGAGTTTGTCGACGCGGTCGTCGGAGTATCCGGAGTCGTTGGACGAGGCGTCGGTGTAGTACAGCGGCTGCAGGAAGTTCTGGATCAGCGGGTAGTCCATCTGCCAGCCGGTGCGGAAGAGGCTCGTGAACTTCTTCTCCGCGATGTCCTTGCGGAATTCACCGAAGGTCGGGACGGGATTGACGCTGCACGCGCCGTCCTTCTTGAGGGTGTTGTTGATGCTGTTGCACACGGCGTCCATCCACTGCCGGTGCGATCCCGTGTCGACGTTGGAGGTGATGCTGACCTTGCCGCCGGGCAGACCGCCCGCGTCCTCGATCAGCTTCCTCGCCTTCTTCGGGTTGTACGAGCACGTCTCGCCGCACAACCCGGGCTTGTAGCCGCCGGACTTCTTGATCACCGGCGAGGTGAGATCCGTGGCCGGCTTCCGGGTGCCGTGGTAGATCTTCTGCGCCACCTCGTCCCGGTTGACGGCCATCGACAGTCCGCGTCTGACCTGCTTCGCCTTCTCGGTCCGCCATTCCTTCTTGTAGAGCGGGAAGGAGAGGGTCTGCAGAATTCCGGCGGGCTGGTTGATGTAGCGGCCGTCGAGGTCCTTCTTGGCGTTCTTGAGCTGCCCGGCGGGGAGTTCGTCGAAGATGTCGAGGTTGCCGGCCTGCAGATCGGTGTAGCCGGTGTTCTGGTCGGTGTAGACCTTCAGCTCGACGCCCTTGTTCCGGGGCTTGTCCGGCCCCGAGTACTTCTTGTTCACCGAGAGCCTCATGGCCTGGCCCTTGGTGTAGGAGTCGACCTTGTACGGGCCGTTGCCGATCGGCTTCTTCAGCCAGCTCTCGTGGTCCGTGTAGAACTTCTTCGGCAGCGGTGAGAAGGCCGCGTAGCCGAGCGTGTCCGGCCAGAGGGAGAACTTCTGGTTGAGCTTCACCTTGAAGGTCCGCTCGCCGGTCACCTTCAGGCCCGACATCGTCTTCGCCTTGGGCTTGGCGCTCTCGTCCGTGGGGTGCACGTCTTCGTAGCCGTCGATGTACTCGAAGAAGTACGAGCTGACCTGCTTGTTGGTGACCAGCGCGCCGTAATTCCAGGCGTCCACGAAGGACTTGGCGGTCACCTTCGTCCCGTCGGAGAACTTCCAGCCCTTCTTCAGGGTGATGTCGAAGTTCTGCTGGTCCTTCGTGTCGATGGACTGGGCGACGGCGTTCTCCGCCTTGCCCGAGTCGGGGTTGTAGCGCTTGAGTCCCCGGAACGTCATCTCCAGGACCTTGCCGCCCTGCACCTCGTTGGTGTTGGCCGGCTCCAGCGGATTCTGCGGGTCGGTCCAGAAGGCCCGGACGATCCCGGCCGACGAGCCGGCGGTCGTGCCGCCCCCACCTCCCCCGCCGCAGGCGGCAGCCGCCAGGGTCACGGCCGTCACACAGCCGAATGCCCACGTGACACGCGTGGCTCCACGCATGGGGTGCCTCCTCCGTACCGCAGACGTCTTGCCTTGCGGACCAGATAACACCCTTTGTGCATATTCATCGCGGCGCCCCGACGGCCGTGCGCGCATCGCCGGGGCGGAAACCCCCTAATGCCGGAGGGGAATTCGGGCCTCGCTACGCCGATTTCGCGGCGGGACAAGCAGAGGCCCCCCATTCGTCCGGCCGGGTGACCGGAGAATGAGGGGCCGAAGCCTTACGGGAGGCGGGCCGTCAGCGCTTGGCGCGTGCCGCCGCGCGCCCACGCGCCTTCTGGTCGAGCTCCACCTTGCGGATGCGCACGGTGTCCGGAGTGACCTCGATGCACTCGTCCTCGCGGCAGAACTCCAGGGACTGCTCGAGCGAGAGCTTCCGCGGCGGCACCAGGTTCTCCGTGGTGTCGGCGGCGGCCGCACGCATGTTGGTGAGCTTCTTCTCCTTGGTGATGTTCACGTCCATGTCGTCGGAGCGTGAGTTCTCACCGACGATCATTCCCTCGTAGACCTCGGTCCCGGGCTCGATGAAGATCGTCCCGCGCTCCTGGAGGTTCATCATGGCGAACGGGGTCGCCGAACCGGGCCGGTCCGCGACGAGCGAGCCGCTGCGCCTGGTGCGCAGGTCGCCGAACCACTGCTCGTGGCCCTCGAAGATGCTGTGCGCGATGCCGGTTCCGCGCGTCTCGGTCAGGAACTCCGTGCGGAAACCGATCAGTCCGCGTGCGGGAACGATCCACTCCATACGGATCCAGCCGGACCCGTGGTTGGTCATCGTCTCCATGCGGCCCTTGCGAGTCGCCATCAACTGCGTGATGGCGCCCATGTATTCCTCGGGAGCGTCGATCGTCATGCGCTCCACCGGCTCGTGAAGCTTGCCGTCGATCTCCTTCGTGACGACCTCCGGCTTGCCGACCGTCAGCTCGAACCCTTCGCGCCGCATCGTCTCCACGAGGATGGCCAGGGCGAGTTCACCACGGCCCTGCACCTCCCAGGCGTCGGGACGCTCGGTCGGCAGGACGCGCAGCGAGACGTTGCCGATGAGTTCGCGCTCGAGGCGGTCCTTCACCAGCCGGGCGGTGACCTTGTGACGCTTGCCGCCCTTGCCGACCAGCGGCGAGTTGTTCGAACCGATGGTCATGGAGATCGCCGGCTCGTCGACCGTGATCAGCGGCAGGGCGACCGGGTTCTCCGGGTCGGCGAGGGTCTCGCCGATCATGATGTCGGGGATGCCGGCGACGGCGCAGATGTCGCCCGGTCCGGCGGCTTCGGCGGGCTTGCGCGTCAGCGCGTCCGTCATCATCAACTCGGTGATGCGCACGCTCTGTTCGGAACCGTCGCGCTTCATCCAGGTCACTGTCTGACCCTTCTTCAGCGTGCCGTTCTTCACGCGCAGGAGCGCGATCCGGCCGAGGAAGTTGTCCGCGTCGAGGTTGGTGACGTGCGCCTGGAGGGGCGCGTTCTCCTCGTACGTGGGAGCCGGCACCGTCTCCAGCAAGGTGGTGAAGAAGGGCTCGAGGCTGTCGCTGTCGGCCGGGACGGTCCCGTCCTCGGGCTGGGTCAGCGAGGCGACGCCGTCGCGTGCACACGCGTAGACGATCGGGAACTCGATCTGCTCCTCGTCCGCGTCCAGGTCGAGGAAGAGGTCGTAGGTGTCGTCGACGACCGCGGCGATACGGGCGTCTGACCGGTCCGTCTTGTTGATGCAGAGGATGACCGGAAGCCGCGCTTCCAGGGCCTTGCGGAGCACGAACCGGGTCTGCGGCAGCGGCCCTTCGGAGGCGTCGACGAGCAGCACCACAGCGTCCACCATCGACAGACCGCGCTCGACCTCGCCGCCGAAGTCGGCGTGGCCGGGGGTGTCGATGATGTTGATGACGACGGATTCACCGCTGCCCTTGGGGTGGTACTTGACCGCGGTGTTCTTGGCGAGAATGGTGATGCCCTTCTCGCGCTCCAGGTCGTTCGAATCCATCATTCGGTCGTCGACCGATTCCAGCTGGTGCGCGGCGAAGGTCCCTGCCTGCTTGAGCATGGCGTCGACCAGGGTGGTCTTGCCGTGGTCGACGTGGGCGACGATTGCGACGTTGCGGATGTCATGGCGCGTGGGCATGGCTGGCTGCGCTTCTCCCGGATCGTGGGTGGGACGCGGTGCGTCGGTGCCTCTCACGCGCCCTGCCGGGCTGATCTCGCCGCGGCTCCGTCAACCATGGTAAGGGCCGACCACCCTACGACCTATTTCCGCCCTCTCTCCCGGGCTCTACCGCTCGTAGCCGATGTCCTGATAGCGCGGCGTGTGGAAGCCGAAGGCGCCCGCGTTGGCGATGTTGTCGCGGGCTCCCACCAGCTGGGGCCGCTGGTAGAGCGGTACGGAGCCGGCCGCGGCCCAGATGCGGGCGTCGGCGCGCTTGATCAGGTCGTTGCGGGCTCCGTCGTCCAGTTCCGTCGACGCCTGGTCGAAGAGCTGGTCGATCTGGTTGGTGCCCACGCGGGTGTAGTTCTGCTCCACGAGCAGCGAACCGTCCGCCGCAGCCGCCGGCTTGGCGAAGATCGGGCGGGCGTCGGTGGCGGGGTAGGCGGTGCCGGGCCAGGAGTACAGGGCCAGGTCGTAGTCGCCCTGGGCGATGTGGTTGGCGAAGTAGTCCTCGTCGGCGACCTTCTTCATCTGCGCGCGGACGCCGATCTTGTTCAGCGCCTTGGTGATGCGCGCGCCCGTCGCCCTGATCGACTGGGAGCCGGGGCCCGCGGGGAGCACGAAGCGCAGGGTCAGCGGCTTGCCGCCCTTCGTCCGCATCATCTTCGCCCCGCCGTCGGAGAGCAGGCGCAGCTCCTCGGCGCCGGCCCGGGCGTGCGTGGCCCTCTCCAGAGCCGCACGGGCCTTGCGCACCTTGCGGTCGGAGCCGCTCTCCTTCGCCTTGTCCATCTGTACGCGCGCGGCCTGCTCCAGCAGCGAGGCCCGCTGCCCGGCGGTGACCGGGGAGAGGGTGAGGGGCTGACCGGCGAGACGGGCGGCCTCCGCGGCGCTGACGGGAGCCACGCCCGGTGCCGCACCTGCCCGGTTGTGCGAGCTGCTGTGCTGGGCGCCTTCACGGGAGGCCTTCTTGCCGTCGTCGGCCTTCTTCGCGTCCGCGCCCTCGGTGGGCTTGGACTGGGTTGACCCGTCCTTCCAGCCGGCCTCGGCGAGGAGCGACTGGGCCGACTCCACGTCCTGGTCGCCCAGGGCGTCGCTGTTGTCCGCGTATCCGTCCTGGTCGATCATCCGCAAGTGGCTGCCGAGCGCCTTGACGGGCAGTCCCGTGCCGCGGAGCGCGTGCTTGGCGATGGCCTCTCGGTCGATGGCGCGGGCGACGGCGCGGCGCACGCGCTCGTCCGCGAGCGGCCCCTCGGCGCCGTTGAGCGCGAGCTGGGTGTAGGCGGGCTCGAACGCGTGCCGTACGGCGATGTCGCGGAGCTGCCCGTCCAGCCGTGCCTGCTCACGCGTCTGCTTCTTCGTCAGGCGGCCGTGCTCGCGGTGCTCGCCGCGCTCCTTCGCCTCGCTCTTGGCGTCGCCTCCGCCACCGTCCTTGTGCGCACGGACGATCCGGCGAAGCGTGCTGACGTCGATCTCGGCCAGGTCCAGCTGTCCGCTCGCCAGCGCCTTCTGCCGCTCGTCACGCGGTACGACCCGCAGAACGATCCGCTTCAGCTTGGCGGGGTCGCCCCACCAGCGCTTGTCGCGTACGAGGGTCACCGACGTGTCGTCCTCGTGGACCTTCTTGACCCGGAAGGGGCCCGCCGAGTTGGTCAGGGAGGCCCGGGCGCCCTTGTTGAAGTCGTCGGCGTGGGCGGTCACGGACGTCGGGTACAGCGGCGTGAAGAGTGACTTCCAGTCGGAGTACGACTTGCGGAAGACGACCTTCACCTCGTTCGGGGCCGAGCCCTTGGTCACCGACTTGATCCGGTCGTAGCCCGCGTTGCGTGCCGCGCTGAACGACTTCCGCTTGCCGCTCAGAGCCTTCCACTGCGCTTTGAAGTCGGCCGCGCCGACCTTCCGTCCACTGCTCCACTTCGCCTTCGGGTTGAGCTTGTAGACGACCGTCTGCCGGGGCTTCTTGTCCGTGACGTCGGCTGCTTCGAGGTAGTCGGTGTTCAGCTGCGGGCGGGCCGCGGAGTCGAGCGTGAAGAGGGAGGGCAGCGTCGCGCCGGTGACCCGTTCCGTGGAGGAGTCGGCCATCGGCTGGAAGGCGTTGAGGGTGCTGGGCAGCGAGTCGATCGCCCAGCGCATCGTGCCGCCGGAGGCGACGTGTTCGCGGTCGAGGTGGGGCACGTCCCTGGACGCACCGCTCCCGCCCCCTTCGGAACTCGGCCCGTCGTCGGAGGAAGTGCACCCGGCGAGTGGGATCAGAGCGCCGGCCAAGAGAAGTGCGAGGGAACGCCGGGTGGCTGCGTCGAGAGCTGGCACGGCTGGCATGGCTGAACCTCCGGGGCTGACCGCGGACGGACTGTGCTTGCACGCCTGCCGGAATGAGCACATTCGGCGGCATAGGCGTTTCATCACATCTATCGACCACTGAAGGGGAGGCGACGCGTCGCGGCGCGGAGGCTCGGCCGGGCGAGACGGCACGCCACCCAGAGGGAGCAGGAGCGGCGACGGGACCCACGACGTCAGACCTGTGGGATACCTTTGACTCAGTCAAGGAAATCGCTGTGGGCTCGAAGAACTCGAAGGGGGCGGCCGTGGCTGACGGGACGGTTCAGGAGATGCGGGCGTTCAACCGCTTCTACACCAACCTCATCGGCGCGCTCGATTACAGCCGTCACCTGCACACCCCGTACACGCTGACCGAGGCCCGCGTGCTGTACGAGCTGGTGCATGCCCCGCAGACAGACGCCGCGGATCTGCGCGCCGCGCTCTCCGTTGACGCGGGCCAGCTGAGCCGCATGCTCACGCGCTTCGAGGAGCGGGGGCTGGTCAGCCGCGGGCCCTCGGCGCGCGACGCCCGGCGGCTCAGCGTGGAGCTCACCTCCGACGGCAGGGAGGCCGCGCAGCTGCTCGAGGAGCGCTCGCAGGGCGCGGTGGAGTCGCTGCTGGACCGGATACCGGAGCCGGAGCGTGAGCTGCTGGCGCAGAATCTGCGCACGGCTCGCGGAATCCTGGAGGGCGGCTCGGCGGGAACGGCCCCGCTGGCGCGAGTGCGGGCCACGCGCCCCGGCGACCTGGGCTGGATCATCGAGCGGAACGCCTCGGTCTACGCCGAGGAGTTCGGCTGGGACAGCACCTACGAGGCGCTCGTCGCCCGCATCGTCGCCGAGTTCGCCGGCGGCCACGACCCGCAGAGGGAGGCGGCCTGGGTGGCCGAACTCGACGGGCGGAGGGCGGGGTGCGTGATGTGCGTGGCCGACAGCGCCCCCGACACGGCCAGGCTGAGGCTGCTGCTGGTCGACCCGGGCGCCCGCGGCCACCGGCTCGGGGACCGGCTGGTGGAGGAGTGCGTCAGCTTCGCCCGCGCTGCCGGCTACCGCGAGATGGTGCTGTGGACCAACGACGTACTGGCCGCGGCGAGGCACATCTATCAGCGCGCCGGCTTCGAACTGGTCGATGAGGAGCGGCACCGCAGCTTCGGCCACGACCTGGTCGGCCAGGACTGGCGGCTCGGGCTGTGACCCGGTGGTGCGGGCGGCCTCGAAATTGCGTCGACGCCCCCTGGCGGGCTGCGGCAGGCTCCTGTCATGGCACCTCGCTGCTGGCCCCTCTACGGGCTGAGGATCACCACGCCCCGCCTTGAACTCCGCCTCCCCGATGAGGAGTTGCTCGAGGAGCTGGTGGCGGTGGCGGCTTCAGGCGTGCACGAGGCGGACGACATGCCGTTCGGCGTCCCCTGGACGGACGGCGGCCCCGAGAAGCGCGCCCGTACGACGTTCCAGCACGTGCTCGGCACCGTCGCCCAGTGGCAGCCGGAGAAGTGGACCCTAAGCCTCGCCGTGCTGCACGAGGGCGAGGTCGTGGGGCGGCAGGACCTGACGGCGTCCGACTTCGCGGTCACCGGTGAGGCCCACACCGGCTCCTGGCTGGGGCTCGCGCACCAGAACCGGGGCATCGGGACGGAGATGCGGGCGGGAGTGGCGCACCTGGCCTTCCAGGGGCTGGGAGCGCGAACGCTGACCTCGAGCGCGATGACGGACAACCCGCGCTCGCTGGCCGTCTCCCGGAAGCTCGGGTACCTCCCGGACGGGGTGGAGCTGGCAGCCGTACGGGGTGCCGCCCGGACCTTGCAGCGGCTCCGTCTGGACCGCGCCTCCTGGGAGGCGCACCGTTCGGTGAAGGTCGAGCTGCACGGGCTGGAGCCGTGCCGGGAGCTGTTCGGGGTCGCCCGTACGGCCTCGGCATGACCCTCGGCGGGCCCGGAGGCGGCTGATCCTCGCGGATCACGGCCGTGCTCGGTGCCGATACGGCGATGCTCCGTCTGGCCGTCCCCTTTGTGAGCAGCGACAAGTCGGCGTGACCCTTCCGGGTGACTGGGCTTGGTGATCGTGCCCCGCACGAGGTAAACCCGTGCAGCGCCCTTCACAAGGGGGAGAGTGACGCGCGACACTCGCCATCGCACCTTGACACGCAAGCCGCTCTTGACCACAAGCAGCCGCCACCACCAGCGGAGGTAGGCCCGTCATGTCACCTCACACGTCCCTCCACGACGACCTGACGGCGGCGCAGCGCTGCCTCGATGAACTGACCCGTACCGTCGACCGGCTGGAACGCCAGGTCGGCAGCGGTCTGGAGATCCGGCGAGTCCGCAGCGACGCCGAGCACCTGCGGGAGTCCCTGGCGCTTCTGCGTGCCTCGTCACCGACCGCGGGGGCGACGAGCGCCGTCCGACCCGAGATGGTCACGATCCCGGACAAGCCCTACGACCACGGCCTGTGGTCGGACGTCGACGACGAGGGGGTGGGCGCCAAGGACCGGCACGCGCCGTGAACCAGGCGCCGTCGAGCTGAGTGAGCTCACAAGGACGCCCCAACTATCAAGTCGCCCCTACCGGAGAAACCGTTGGCCACTGGCACCCAACCCCAACCGAATACGAGCAGCACGGGCAGTACGAGCAAGCCGCCGGATGCTCCCGGCACCGGCGGAGTGCTCACCGGCACGCGCGCCGCCATCGCAGAACGGCACCTGCGCACGGACCGCTGGTGGCTTTCCCCGGCGATGACCGCGCTGGGCCTGTTCGCCTTCATCGTCTACTCGACGTGGCGGGCCTTCGCGAACACGGACTACTACCACGCGCCCTACGTATCGCCGTTCTACTCCCCCTGCCTCGCCGAGAGCTGCGAGAAGATGCAGGGCGGCCCCAACTGGGCCCTCTTCGGGGAGTGGTGGCCGCTGTCGCCCGCGTTGATCATCCTGATCTTCCCGCTGGGCTTCCGCCTCACCTGCTACTACTACCGCAAGGCCTACTATCGCGGCTTCTGGGCCTCTCCCCCGGCCTGCGCGGTGGCCGAGCCCCACAAGAGCTACAGCGGTGAGACGCGCTTCCCCCTCATCCTGCAGAACATCCACAGGTACTTCTTCTACGCCGCCGTCCTCGTCGCGGTGATCCTCACCTGGGACACCCTGCTCGGCTTCCGCAATCCCGACTACGAGTGGGGGCACATGGGTCTGGGGACCCTGGTCTTCCTCGTCAACATCGTGCTGATCTGGGCGTACACCCTCTCCTGCCACTCCTGCCGGCACATCATCGGCGGACGGCTGAAGCACTTCTCGAAGCATCCGGTGCGGTACCGAATGTGGGGCCTGGTCGGAAAGCTCAACGGCCGTCACATGGAGCTGGCGTGGGCATCGCTTCTGAGCGTGGGCCTCGCCGACCTGTACGTGTACCTGCTGGCGACCGGTGCCTTCACCGATCCGCAGCTCTTCTGACCACGCTTCTCTGAGAGGGATGCACCACAAATGACGCAAGTCGAACGCCAGCAGTGGGATGTCGTCATCGTCGGAGCGGGCGGTGCGGGGCTGCGGGCCGCGATCGAGGCACGTGAGCAGGGTCTGCGTACGGCAGTGATCTGCAAGTCCCTGTTCGGCAAGGCCCATACGGTGATGGCCGAAGGCGGGATCGCCGCCAGCATGGGCAACGCCAACGCGGGCGACAACTGGGAGGTCCACTTCCGCGACACCATGCGTGGCGGAAAGTTCCTCAACCACTGGCGGATGGCGGAGCTGCACGCCAAGGAGGCGCCCGAGAGGGTGTGGGAGCTGGAGACCTGGGGGGCGCTGTTCGACCGTACGGCCGACGGCCGCATCTCCCAGCGCAACTTCGGCGGCCACGAGTATCCGCGCCTCGCGCACGTCGGAGACCGCACGGGGCTGGAGCTGATCCGCACGCTCCAGCAGAAGACCGTCGCCCTCCAGCAGGAGGACTACAAGAACTTCGGGGACTACGAAGCCCGCCTGAAGATCTTCCAGGAGTGCACGGTCACTCGGATCATGAAGACCCCGGTCGAGGGCGGTGCCCCCGGGGAGGAGCGCGTCTCCGGAGTCTTCTGCTACGAGCGCGAGTCGGGCCGCTTCTTCGTCATGGAGGCGCCCGCCGTGGTCCTGGCGACCGGCGGCATCGGCAAGTCCTTCAAGGTGACCTCCAACTCCTGGGAGTACACCGGCGACGGGCACGCGCTGGCGCTGCTCGCCGGAGCGTCGCTGATCAACATGGAGTTCATCCAGTTCCACCCCACCGGGATGGTCTGGCCGCCTTCGGTGAAGGGCATCCTCGTCACCGAGTCGGTGCGCGGTGACGGAGGTGTGCTGCGCAACTCCGAAGGCAAGCGGTTCATGTTCGACTACATCCCGGACGTCTTCAAGGAGAAGTACGCCGAGTCCGAGGACGAGGCCGACGGCTGGTACGAAGACCCCGAACGCAACCGGCGGCCACCCGAGCTGCTCCCCCGCGACGAGGTCGCCCGCGCCATCAACTCCGAGGTCAAGGCCGGCCGCGGATCTCCGCACGGCGGCGTCTTCCTCGACGTCTCGACGCGCATGCCCGCGGACGTGATCCGGCGCAGGCTGCCGTCCATGCACCACCAGTTCAAAGAGCTGGCGGACGTGGACATCACCGCGGAGGCCATGGAGGTCGGGCCGACCTGCCACTACGTGATGGGCGGCGTCGACGTCGATCCGGACACGGCCGCGGCCGTCGGAGTCACCGGGCTCTACGCGGCGGGCGAGGTCGCCGGCGGCATGCACGGCTCGAACCGGCTCGGCGGGAACTCGCTGTCCGACCTGCTGGTGTTCGGCCGCCGTGCGGGGCTGCACGCCGCGAAGTACGCCGCGGGGCTGAAGGGCGAGGAACGTCCGGCCGTCAACGAGCAGCAGATCGAATCGGCTGCGGCCGAGGCCCTGCGCCCGTTCAGCGCCGAAGAGGTCGCTGACGGGGCACCCGCGGAGAACCCGTACACCCTTCACCAGCACCTGCAGCAGTCCATGAACGACCTCGTCGGCATCATCCGCCGGGACGAGGAGATGGCGCAGGCCCTGGAGAGGCTGGCGGAACTGCGCGTACGGGCGACGTACGCGGGGGTCGAGGGGCACAGGCAGTTCAACCCCGGTTGGCACCTGGCGATCGACCTGCGCAACATGCTGCTGGTCAGCGAGTGCGTGGCGCGCGCGGCGCTCACACGCACGGAGTCGCGCGGCGGTCACACCCGCGACGACTTCCCGGAGATGGACCGCGAGTGGAGGCGCTCGAACCTCGTGTGCACGCTCGCCGACGAACCGGTCTCGGTCGACGCCTCGGTGCAGCCCGGCGAAGCCGCTGAGCGCGCCGACCGCGGACGCATCGACCTGCACCGCCGAGACATGCCGCCGATCCGCCCGGATCTTCTGGAGCTCTTCGAGAAGGAGGAGCTGATCAAGTACTTGACGGACGAGGAGCTGACGACCGAATGAGCGCGGAGACCCACGCGGGCGAGGGAGCGGGCACGCATACGCGCCCAGACGCGGAGCAGGCGGAGGGCACCGGCACGCCGGGCGCCGTCAGCGGCGGCGCACCGGACGCCTCGGGCACGAGTTACATCGCGCAGTTCCGGGTCTGGCGGGGCGACATCGACGGCGGCGGCCTGGAGGACTTCAAGGTCGAGGTCTTCGAGGGCGAGGTCGTCCTCGACATCGTCCACCGGCTGCAGGCGACGCAGGCCCCCGACCTGGCGGTCCGCTGGAACTGCAAGGCGGGCAAGTGCGGCTCGTGCAGCGCGGAGATCAACGGACGGCCCCGGCTGCTGTGCATGACACGGATGTCCATCTTCGACCGGTCGGAGATCATCACGATCACGCCGCTGCGGGCCTTCCCGGTCGTGAGGGACCTCGTCACGAACGTGAACTACAACTACGCGAAGGCCCGTGAGATCCCCGCGTTCGTGCCGCCTCAGGGCCTCGGTCCGGGCGAGTACCGGATGCAGCAGGAGGACGTCGGGCGTTCGCAGGAGTTCCGCAAGTGCATCGAGTGCTTCCTGTGCCAGGACACCTGCCACGTGGTGCGTGACCACGAGGAGAACAAGCAGGCGTTCGCCGGCCCGCGCTTCCTGATGCGTGTCGCCGAGCTGGACATGCACCCCCTGGACGCCGCTGAGGAGTCCGGGCTGGACCGCAAGACCACCGCGCAGGACGAGCACGGCCTGGGTTACTGCAACATCACCAAGTGCTGCACCGATGTCTGCCCGGAGGGCATCAAGATCACGGACAACGCCCTCATCCCGCTCAAGGAGCGGGTCGCGGACCGCAAGTACGACCCGATCGTCTGGCTGGGCAACAAGATCCGCCGCCGGACATGACGGAGCATGACGCGAACTGACGGACCGGACCGGGGGTGTGCTGAAGCACACCCCCGGTCCGCCGTTCCGGCGAAATTCCGGTGTGGGCCTGTCTGAAGGCCCGCGCACGCCAGTGGTCGGACCAACGGCGTCCACGTACGGCGGGTCACAGCGACCCTCCGGCTGGATACGCTGCTCCCTCGGACGCAGCCGGGAGGGTGCGACCGCGTGCATGCGAAACGTCCGTGACCGGTACCAGCGCAGGGGAACCTCGATGAGACGTCGGCACTTCCTTGGAACCGTGGGCAGCCTCGTCGTGGCGTCGGGGGTGGGCCCCAGCTCCGCACCCGCTCTGGCGGCATCGCCGTCCGTAGTGGTCAAGGACGGCCCGCCCACGGTGACGCCCGACGATCTGCGCTTCCAGCCCCGCACCCTGCGTCCGGGGAGCCCGGCACGCGCCGGCCTGCTGAGCGCCGAGGTCAAGCGGCTCGTGCCCGCCGCGGAGGAGTACATGCGGCCGGGCCCCGGGCGTCCGAACCCCTCACTCCCCGGGTTCGTGCTGCTCGCCGCCAGGGACGGCGTCGTCGTGGAGCACGCCGCGCGCGGCCACGCCCTGCGGTACGCCAGCTGGGACGAGCCGACGCAGTCGGCGGTCGAGCTGCCGCGCGACGAGTGGGTGCCCACGCGCAAGGACACGATCTTCGACGTGGCCTCGGTCTCGAAGCTGTTCACCTCGGTGGTGCTGGTGAGCCTGGCCGAGGAGGGGACGCTGGACCTGGACGCGCCCGTGAAGCGGTACCTTCCGGCGCTCGCCGAAGCCGACCCGGCTAAGGCTACGATCATCGTGAAGCAGCTGGTGACGCACACCTCCGGCATGAAGCCCGACATGGACCTCAAGCCCTACCCGGACCACGCGGCCCGGATCACCGCGGTCTTCAAGGAGCCGCTGCAGAGTGCGCCGGGCGAGAAGTACGCGTACTCGGACCTGAACCTGATCACCGCCGGCAGTCTCCTGGAGAAGGTCACCGGCAAGGGCCTCGACGAGCTGGTCGCCAAGCTGATCACCGCGCCTCTGGGCATGGACGACACCGGCTACAACCCGGCTGCCTCCAAGCTGGACCGCATCGCCGCCACGGAGTGGATGCCGTGGACCGGCCGGGGCATCGTTCGCGGTTCCGTGCACGACGAGAAGGCGTACTACCTGGGTGGTGTCGCCGGCCACGCGGGCGTCTTCTCCACCGCCGCCGACCTCGCGGTCTTCGGGCAGATGATGCTCAACGGCGGTACGTACAAGGGTCATCGGGTGCTCGGCGAGGACTGGGTCCGCAAGGTGATCACCAACGAGAACCCGGGCATGGGTCCGGAGGCCGCCCGCGGGCTCGGCTGGCAGCTGAACCAGCGCTTCTACATGGACGCCATGACGTCCCCCGTCACATTCGGCCACACCGGGTACACCGGCCCCTGTCTCGTCGGCGACCCCATCAACGGCAGCCTCTTCGTGCTGATGGCCAACAGGGTGCACCCGACGCGCAATTGGGGCACCGAGAGCGTCTACCGCCGCGCACCCGCACGGCACCTGGCCCGCGCCGTCCCGGTGCGTCCGGCCGTCTCGCGGGCCGCCTGGTACTCGGGACAGGTCAACGAGAGCACGGGCACCCTGCGGGTCCCGCTGCGGCGAGCGGTGAAGGACGACGCCTCGCTGCGTTTCCGGCTCTGGTACGACACCGAGGCCGACACGGACGTCTGCACGGTGGAGGCCACGACCAGCGCACCCGGCGGCGAGGCCGAATGGACGGCCGTACCCATGCGTCTGCGGACGCGCGGGTACCGCTGGGAGAGCGACGGCAAGCTCTCGGGGTTCTCCGGGCGCCGTTGGCTGACCGCCCAAGCGCAGCTGCCCGACGGGGTGACGGGTGTGCGCTGGAGCTACACCACGGACAAGGATCAGCACGGGCGGGGCGTCTACGTGGACGACATCCGCGTGCTCAGCGGCAAGCGGCCCGTCTTCATGAGTGTGCGGCCGGCTGACAACGCCCGTATCGAGGCCGAGGGTTGGAAGCTCTCCGAGGACTGAGCTCCGGGGGCCGGCCTCCGGGCCGGTCCCTGACGGGCTCCGCCCGCGCTCGGGCCGGGTGTCGGCACCGGATCGGCCTGGGGCCTCAGAAGAGGCTGAGCAAGGCCTCTGTCGGGTCCGAGGGCTTGGAGTCCCGTCCAGGGCGGGCGAGTTCGAACCAGACGGTCTTCCCGCGGTGCGTACGCCTGCTGCCCCAGCCCGTGCTCAGCAGGCCGACCAACTGCAGTCCCCTGCCGCCCTCGTCGGTGACGTGGGCGCGGCGGCGGCGGGGCTGCACCAGCCCTGAGTCCCAGACCTCGCACACGAGCGTACGGTCCAGCAGCAGCCTCAGACGTATGTCGCCCTTGCCGTGCCGAAGGGCGTTGGTGACCAACTCGCTGACCAACAGCTCGGCGGTGTCGGCGAGTCCGTCCAGTTCCCAGACGGCGAGCTGATCGCGGGTCAGTTCACGCGCACGGGCAACGGACCGCGGTTCGGACGAGAGCGTCCAGTCGCCGACGGCGCCTTCCGGGAGCCCCTGGACGCGGGCGACCAGCAGCGCTATGTCGTCCTCACCGTCGTGGACGTTGAGCGTGGTCAGCACACGGTCGGCGACGTTCTCCAGCGACTCGGTGGCGTCGGTGAGCGCCGCACGCAGCGCTCCCAGGCCTTCGTCGATGGGGTGTTCGCGAGACTCGACGAGCCCGTCCGTGTAGAGCGCGATCATCGAACCGTCCGGCAGCTCTATCTCGATCTCCTCGAACGGCTCGCCGCCCACGCCCAGCGGCACCCCCTTGGGCACCTCCAACAGCAGCGCGGATTCGTCGGGTTCGACGAGCACGGGGGGCAGATGGCCGGCGTTCGCTATCGTGCAGCGTCGCGAGACGGGGTCGTAGACGGCGAAGATGCAGGTCGCGAGATAGACCTCCGACAGATCGTCGCTGCCGCTGCGTTGAGAACCGGGGGCATCGCCGAGCCCCCTGGCGATCTCGTCAAGGGCGCCCAGGACCTCGGCGGGCTCCATGTCGGTCGTCAGCGCCAACGTCCGTACAGCGGTGCGCAGTTCACCCATTGCGACCGCTGCGCGAAGCCCGCGCCCCATCACGTCGCCGACGACGACAGCCGTGCGGTGGCCGGGCAGTTCGATCACGTCGAACCAGTCACCGCCCACCTCGGTGGCCGGGTTGCCCGGCAGATAGCGGCAGGCTATGTCGAGCCCGGCGGCCTCCGGGTCGCCTGGCGGCAGCAGGCTGCGCTGGAGTATCAACGCCCGCTCGTGTTCCCTGCGGTACAGGCGCGCGTTGTCTATGCAGACCGCCGCGCGGGAGGCGAGTTCGGCGGCGAGGGCCGCGTCTCGTTCCCCGAAGGGCTCGCTGCCCTTGACCCGGGAGAACTGCACCAGCCCCAGCACCCGGTCGCGGGCGACCATCGGCACGGCCAGCGTGGACTGCACGACGGCGCCGAACTGGAGCGGCACGGTGCTGTCCTGGCCGGGGACGTGCTGCACGTGTCCCGTGCGCAGGGCGCTCGCGCAGGGAGTGTTGAAGGGATAGCAGTGGGTCGCGCCTACGGTGACGGGACTCGAACCGGTCGTTCCCCTCTGGCCGTCACGGGTCAGGGACGGCGGAGCTTCGGAGACCGAGCTGGCGAACCCGACCCGGCGCAGTTCGCCGCTGCCGTCACCGGGACCCACGGGGCGCGGCTCGTCCCCGGCGAGGACTTCCATGTACAGGTCGACGGACGCGAGGTCACAGAACTGCGGGACGCCGACGTCCAGCAGCTCGCGGGCAGTGGTCTCCAGGTCGAGCGAGTTGCCGATACGGGCGCCCGCCGCGTTGAGAAGAGCGAGTGCGCGACGTACGTCGTCCGGCTTCCCCGCCGCCTCCACCGGTATATCGCTCAACGCCGCCCCTTCCCGTGACCAGTGTGGGACCGGTTCCGAGCAGTGTGGCAGGCGTAAGGCACCCGGAACACGCTCTTCCCGATCGCCGCACGAATTTCTGCGGTTCCCGTCGCTTCAAGCAACAACCGTGCGGCCCCCACACCTCCGTGCAGTTCCCCCCTGTCATACGCAGGGGCACCTGACTCCTAACCCGGCTGGGGCCGTTCGAACCATTTTGTGCGAGGGCGCACTGCAGGAGCAGAGGTGCGACGCAGAATCGTGATTCGACGGTCAGCGAGCCGGTGCTCCCGTCAACCGCGCTCAGCGGATGGGCAGTTCGAACCAGACGGTCTTGCCCATGGGCCCGTGCCGCGTGCCCCAGCGGCGGGCCTCCCTGGCCACGAGCCGGATGCCGCGGCCGCCTTCGTCGTCCGGAAGGGCGCTGCGTTCGCGCGGCGGATCGGGCAGCGGATCGGATACCTCGATCAGGAGTGAGCTCCCCCGCACCATGCGGACGACGATGGGACCGTGCGCGTAGCGCATCGAGTTGGTGACCAGCTCACTGACGAGCAGTACGCACGCGTCCTCCAACGCCCCCAGTCCCCACTCGTGAAGTGTCCGCCGGACGACCTCACGTGCCCTGCGTACGGCGTAGCCCTCGGCCGGGAAGGTCCAGGAGGCGGCGCTGCCCTGGGGCAGCCCGCCGAGCTTGGCCATCAGCAGGGCGACGTCGTCGTTGGGCTGGGAGGCGGTCCGCCCCTCCAGGTCGTCGATGATGCTGTCGCAGGCCTCTTCCAGCGTGGCCGGGGTCTCGGGGTCGTCCTCGACGGGGCCGCCGGAGAGCATCTCGCAGAGGCGGTCGATGCCCTGGGTGATGTCCTCCCCCCGCGACTCGATGAGGCCGTCGGTGTAGAGGATGAGCACCGATCCCTCGGCCACCTCAAGTTCGAAGGCCTCGAAGGCGACGCCTCCGACGCCGAGAGGGGCGCCCGAGGGCAGGTCCAGGGTGTGCGCCTCCCAGCTTCCGTCGCTGGTCTCGGTCAGCAGCAGCGGCGGGGGGTGGCCGGCCTTGGCGATGCTGCAACGGCGCGTCGAGGGGTCGTAGACGGCGTAGACGCAGGTGGCGATGAGGGGGTCGTCCGTGCTCTGGACGAAGTCGTCGGCGAGGTCGTTGACGCGCCTGAGCAGTTCGTCGGGTGGCAGGTCGAGCCCCGCAAGCGTACGGACGGCCGTACGCAACCGTCCCATCGTCACCGCCGCGTGCAGTCCGTGGCCCATGACGTCCCCCACCACGAAGGCCACTCGGCCGCCCGCCAGAGGGATGACGTCGAACCAGTCGCCACCCACCTCGGCGCCGCTGCTTCCCGGAACGTAGCGATAGGCCACGTGCACGCCGGGCGGCTCCGGGACCTTCTGGGGCAGCAGGCTGCGCTGGAGCATCAGGGCTCCGGCTCGTTCACGCGCGTAGAGGCGGGCGTTGTCGAGGGTGATGCCGGCACGGTCGGCGAGTTCCATGGCCAGTGCTATGTCGTCACGGCCGAACGGCTGGCGCCCCTCGGCCCGGCTGACCATGAGCAGGCCGAGGACGACGCCTCGGGCGCGGAGCGGTACCGCCATCAGCGAGTGGACGTTGAGGTCGAGCGCCGCCTGCATCTTGGGGTCACCGGGATAGGTGGCGGCGAGCAGTTCGCGCTGGGACGAGGCGACGTGGGGGACGCCCGTGGCGAGGGTGCGGCCGAAGAAGGAGTCCGCGAGAAAGGGGACGTCCTGGCCGACGCGGAGCATGCGGTTCACCGTCGGCCCCTCGTCGCGGGCGGCGACGCCGAGCTGGAAGAGCGGAGTTCCGGTGAGCAGTTCGATGTCGGGCAGGTCTCCGCCGTGCGCGGCGGCTTCGATGAGCATCACGCCGGCGTAGTCGGCGAGCCGGGGAACGAGGCTGGAGGCCAGGGCCTGCGCGATCGCGGTGACGTCGAAGCGGTCCGCGAGGCCCACGCCGACCTCGTCGAGCAGGGTCAGCCGCTCCCGCGCGGCCTCGATCTTCTCCAGCGCCTCGCGCCGCTCGGTGATGTCCATGACGACGCAGCTGACGCCGAGCACCTCGCCCTCGTCACTGGTCAGCCTGCTGTAGGAGACGGAGCGCGATCCGGGGCCGTCGGGTGCCGGCATCACCACGTCGACGACGGGCCGCCCCGTCTCGAGAACCGTCGACATGACGGTGGAGACCTCCTCGGCCATCCATGCCGGAAACACCTCGTAGACGGACCTGCCGACGTGTTCCTCCACCGGCATCTGGTCGAGCCGGGCGAGGGCCTCGTTGACGCGCACGAACCGCTTGTCGTTGTCGAAGAGGGCGATCCCCAGAGGAGAGGACTCGAAGAGCGCGTCGAGCGCGGCCAGGTCGTGCTCGACGGCCCGGATCCTGCTGGTCTCGACGATGTTCGCCAGTATGACGGGACGGTCCTTGGCGTCGTAGAGCAACGAGACACGGCCCTCGACGGCGACACGGTGGCCCGCGCTGTGAAGGATGCTCATGATGCCCCGCCAGCGGCGGTCACGCTTCAGGGCGTCGTCGCGCTTGCGCTCCCCCTCGCCGTAACCGTCCTCCAGAAAGTCTTGGATGCGACGGCCGACGACCTGCTCGGCGCGCCAGCCGAGGATCTCCTCCGTCATCGGGTTCCAGAGCAGGATCCTGCCGTTCCCGTCGAGCATGACGGTTCCGACCCGGAGGGTGTCGAGGATCGAGGCCGCTCCCTCGGAGGGTCCTGTGCTCACACCGCCCACGTCCCTGATCGGGTAGCCGTCCCGCCCGGTCATTCCGGACGAGGAGGACTGAAGAGTCCACATACCCGATTTTGGGCCTAGTCAGGCGTACTCGCCGCTCGCGCACCCCAGAGGCTCGACCAGATAGCTGGCCCTGCCCTCGCCGGCACCCCTCGCGTGGCTGCCACCCGCGCACAGCCGGTCCGCTGCCAGCTCTGCTTCCGTACGGGTGGCATAGCTGCCCACGCGGTAGCGGTTGCCGTGGCTGTCCTCACGTATGACATGCCAGGGGAGCACAGCATCGCTGTCACCGCTCACACTTCGCATATGCCGGACCCTACGCCCGGCCTTCACTCAGCGCATTCGACTTGCCACAATGGGGCATTGTTTTCGGCCACACGTTCGCACGCGGGCCCCGACGATCACCTCACGGGCAGGTGGTACGAGACTCGGAAGCGGTCCGCCGGGACGACCACGTCGGCCGTCTCCACCGCACGGCCGCCCGCGAAGAACGTACGGCTCACGACCAGCACCCCGTGCCCGGGGACGCCGCCCAGCTCCGCCATCTCCTCGGCCAGCCCGGGACGGGCCCCGACCTCCTCCACGACGTTGTCGACCACCACGTCGATGGCGGCCATCCGCTCCACCACGCCCTTGCCGCCAAGGGGGCCCTCCTCGGGGAGCATCACGGGCGTACGGCCCGTCACCAGCAACGGCTCCCAGGAAGTGGAGAGCATCGACGGCTCGCCCTCCACCCGGAAGAGGTACCTGGTGCGCATGACCCGCTCGCCGGGGACGATGCGCAGCCGCTCGGCGATGAGCGGACTCGCGTCCTCCTGCTCGCTGCGGGACTCCCAGGTGCCCTTGACGTCCTCGTCGGACTGCTCCTGGCGGAAGGGCGAGGACTCTCCCAGCGTGCGGTAGCCGGTGCGCGAGACGCGGCGCGGGACCGGGTGCTCACGCACGTATGTGCCCGAGCCGGAGCGGCCCTCGACGAGCCCCTCTGCCATCAGCACCTTTCGGGCCTCCAGCGCAACGGTGTCGGAGACGCCGTATTCCGCGCGGATCCTGGCCTGGGAGGGCAGCCGGGTGTGAGGGGGCAGGTCCCCGCCGATGATCTTCTGCCGAAGATCGCCGGCCACGCGGAGGTAGGCGGGCTGTTCACCGAATGGCATGCGCTGCCCTCCCGGTTCCGAAGAAGCCACGACGCCGTCGCGACAAGTCTCCAAGTTGACAATGGGCAACAGCTTGGCAACTCACTGTTGCCACTTGCAACTTTGACCCAGAGTTTCACCCGATGTGATGAGTAGCTGCTCAGGGCCTCCACAGAAGAGCGCCTGCGTTCACATCCCCCTACCGGTCGGCGGCCACTGCCGCATCCGCCACGAGGCGGTCGGCCGACCGGGAGGCTGAGCGGAAATCCCGGACGCGGAACGGGAGGAGACGCACCGCGCCGCACCCGGCACCGGGACGGGCAGCACCTCCTCCCCGGCCCTGGTCCGCGGCCGAACGCGCCGCCCGGCCGAGGCCCGTACAGCACTCTCACATGCGGAATCGGCACTTCTCGGCTGCCGGAACCGCGTCCCCCGAAAGCACTGCTACGGCTGAGTAACTTCTACTCACGACCGTCCCCAGGGTGCGTGATGGGCTCGAGCGGTACGGCGGGGGAAGTCGCCGCGCGCGAGGACGGGGCCTCCTGGTCCCGCCGCCGTACCGACCGATGACCGATCGAACGCTCAGGGAACAGCAATGCGCTCTCAACTCCGGCTTCTTGCCGCAGGTACCGTCCTGGCCGCGTGCGGCCTCGTGCTCACGGGATGCGGCCCGGACGACTCCGACTCCGGTGCACCAGCCGCCTCCGTCAGCCCGACCGCGAGCACGGAGAAGACCGACGGCGGCTCCGCCGACGGGAATGGCGGTGACGGCACGCAGAACGAGAACGGCGGGAGCGGGTCGGGCTCCGGGGGAGAAGAGGCCGACGGCGGAATCGGCAATCACAAGCCGGACCCGCCCGCCTGCACCGAGAAGAACACCTCGATCACCGTCCGGACCGCCAAGGGATCGGGGAAGGCGGCGATCCAGTTGGTGAACAACAGCAAGCGCGCCTGCTCCATCCATGACGCGCCGAACGTCGAACTGCGGTCCGGCGACGACGAGATCCTCAATCACGAGCCGAGCGTCGACGAGAACCAGGAGTCGCTGCTCGTCACCGTGGACCCCGCGGGCGTCGCGACCGCGGATCTGACGTACGAGAGCGGCCCGGTGAGCGAAGGCGGCTCGCAGGACGGGATCAGCTGCGGCAAGGAGGCCGCCTCCGCCGGGATCTCCAACAAGGACGCGACCTGGCAGGCCGAGATCCGTGCCAACGAACCGGGTGACGCGGACCCGGTCTCCGGCGGGCTGATCGTCTGCGGTCCGAAGTCGAAGGTCGGCCCCTTCCACGAGTGAACGTGCCGCATTCGTCCGGAAAGGGGGATCCCGTCCGGGTGCCGGGCTCCTTCGGGGAGGCAGGAAGAGTAGTGATTCCTCATGCGCCCGGCCCGGATCCGGTCGAGAATCCACCGTCGTGAGGAAGGCCGCCCGGACTGACCGCCGAGGGTCCTTCCTCCACGACCGTGCCCGGCACCGGGCATCCGCCCGCATCGTGCGGTCCGGACGGTGCACGGGCGAACAGGTACGGGATCGCAGGGGGTTGATCGGCAGAGCGTCTCTCTCGTCATCGCGGTACGGAGCGGCAGCCGGGCTCCCCCGGAGGCAGCACCCGGTGCGGTGACGGCAACGGCGGCCGGGGTTCCGCGGCCGCGACGGCGTGACGGCGCAGACGGGGGGTGTGCCGTATCGGTCGACCCATGAGTCCGAAGTCCCAGCCATGGCGAGCAAGTCGAATGAGGAGTGGTGTGCGGTGTCTGTTTCGCGTCGGAGGATGCTGACCTTTGCTGCGGCGGGTGTCGCCGCGGCGGCGATCGATGTCGGCGGAGTGGGACGTGCCGCGCAGGCCGCCGCCGACTTGTTCTCCTCAGGCGCCGCCCTGCCCAAGAAGGGCGCCGGCACGACGCTGAGCAAGACCGTGCTGCCCGGCCCGCCCGACGGGAAGGGCTACCGGAAGCTCGTCGAGGGAGCCGGCGAAGAGCACCTTCTGCGTACGGACATCACGCCTCTACGCGCGCAGAAGTTGCAGCCTCTTGTCGCATTCGGGCACCTCAGCGACCTCCACATCATCGACGACCAGTCACCCTCACGCGTGGAGTTCCTGGACCGCTACAACGACAAGCCGGATTCGGGCTGGCCGTTCTCCGCCGCCTACCGCGCTCACGAATTCCTCTCGCTCCACCTGGTCGACGCGATGTGCCGGTCGCTCAAGGAACTCGGCAAGGGCCCCCGGACGGACCTTCCGCTGGCGTTCACCGTCGTGACGGGCGACGCCGTGGACAACGCGCAGCTCAACGAGACCCGCTGGTACATCGACCTGCTCGACGGCGGCAAGTCGGTGCAGGCCGACTCCGGTTCACCGACCCGGGACGAGAGCTTCGCGAACGGGGCGTTCGGGAAGGACGAGCACTACTGGCGTCCGGAAGACGCGCCTCAGGCCGGGAACAAGTACCACGAGCGTGGATTCACGCAGATCCCCGGCCTGTTGGGGGCCGCCCGGAAGCCGTTCACCTCCGGGGGGCTCGGCATGCCCTGGTACGCGGTCTACGGCAACCACGACGTGATGGCACAGGGCAACCTGCCGATCGACACCGACCTGCCCTTCTTCCACTCCCTGAAGTACCACACCGTCAACGGGTCCAAATGGACCGAGGGCCCGGAACTCCCGGCCGAGATGGACGACTTGGACCTCTTCGACGTCATCAAGGCCGTCTTCGACGGTGTGGAGTCGGAGGACGTCACACCGGACCCGGCCCGACGTCTGCTCACGCCTGGGGAGTTCATCGAGGAGCACCAGCGCACCGCCGGGCTCCCCGTGGGGCACGGATTCTCCGCGGGAAGCGACAAGGCGTACTACGCGATACCGGCCGAGGCGGACGACCCGATCCGGTACATCACGCTGGACTCCACGAACCCCGGCGGGCTCACCAACATCCAGAACAACGCCGACGGCGGAATCGACGAGGACCAGTTCTCGTGGCTCGAGGAACGCCTCAAGGAATACAGCCACACCTACTTCGACGCCGACGGCAACGAGGTCACCCAGGACGGCGTCAAGGACAAGCTGATCGTCGTCTTCTGTCACCACCCGATCCACACGATGACGAACACGGACGGCGATCACCATTCCGGGGAGGAAGTCGAAGCCCTTCTGCTGCGCTTCCCCAATGTGATCCTCATGGCCAACGGTCACACCCACCGGAACGAGATCAACCCGCACGCACGGCCGGCCGATCACGCGAAGCCCGGCGGTTTCTGGGAGGTCTCCGCCGCCGCCCACATCGACTGGCCGGTCCAGAGCCGGGTCATCGAAATCGCCGCCGGACAGGACGCGGACGGCAAGGAATCGATCTCCATCTTCACCACCGTCCTGGACATCGACGCGCCCCTGAGCAACGCGGGCGACCTCGGCAGCCCGAAGGCGCTCTCCTCACTCGCACGCGAACTGGCGGTCAACGACCTCCAGGTCGACGAATCGCACCGTGGTGCCGAGAAGGACCGCAACGCCGAACTCCTGCTCCCCGCGCCGTTCCCGCTGTCGGGCGTCACCAGCGCTCGCAGAACGCTCTCCGGTAAGGACGGGCGCCGCACAGGAGCACAAAAGGAGCCCTCGCTCACCAGCTGAACTTCACACCCCGATACGTAGAATCGCCGCATGGACGACTCGCGCATTGCGGCCCGGAGGGCGAATTGGCCCTTGTTCGGGCGGGATGAGGAGCTTGATTACCTCACGCAGGCATTGTCCGAGTACTCGGGCATGGTCATCTTCGGTCAGGCGGGGGTGGGTAAATCCCGCCTGGCCGAAGAATGCCTTGCCGGAGCAGAGCGATCCGGTTTTCGCGTCGGAAGAGCGGTGGCGAGCACGGCGGCCAGAACCGTCCCGCTGGGGGCCATCGCGCATCTCCTGCCCACCGGCGTGGACCTTTCCGATCCGGTGAAAGGGTTCGCCGCGGTGGCCGACGCCCTCCGCGGCTCGAATTCGCAGGATTCGCAGGACCGGTACGCGGTATTCGTCGACGACATTCATCTGCTGGACGCGACTTCGGCAATGCTGCTGCGTCAGTTGATGGATGCCGGAGTGATCACCCTCATCGCGACGATCCGCACCGGGGAGCCCCCCAGCGAGGCGGTGCAGGCGCTGACGTCCGGCGAATCCGTCCGCCACGTCGAACTGAACGCCTTCGACCTGCAACAGACCGAAGCACTGCTGCAGGAAGTCCTCGGCGGGCCCGTCGGCCAGCGCACCGTGCGGGACCTGCACCAGGTCTCGGGCGGGAACGTGCTCTTCCTGCGCGAGCTCGTCCGAGGAGCGCTGGAAGGCGACGCCCTGGTCAACGACGGGGAGGTCTGGGAGGCGGACCCGTGCGCCGGGTGGAACACGATGCGGCTGACGGAACTCATCCGCGTGAAGGTCGATTCGGTGTCCGGCTGCGCCCGTGACGCCCTCGAACTCCTCGCGTGCTGCGGGGCGCTCCCCCTCACCGCGATCGAGGCGACCGCCCCACTGGGCGTACTCGTGGATCTCGAACGCAACGGCCTGATCCACTTCGACACGGACCGCAGACGTACCCGGGTCTCGCTGACCCACCCCCTGTACGAGGAGGTCCTGCGGGCCGACGTGCCCGCGCTCACGTACCGGGCCACGCAGCTCGAACAGGCCGACCGCATCGAGGCGTTGGGGGCGCGCCGCCGGGGTGACGCGCTGAGAATAGCCACGTGGCGGCTGGACGCCTCCGGCGAGGCCGACCCCGCGTTGCTGCGCCGGGCGGCCTCACTGGCCCACTACGCACACGACCATCCGCAGACCCTCGCCTTCCTCAACGCGCTCCCCGAGCAGCATCACGACACCGGGACGCGTCTCATGCAGGGCGAGGCGTACTTCCACACGGGCCAGCCGGACCTGGCCGACGCCGTCCTCGCCCAGGCCGCGGAATCCACCCACGACGAGCCGGCGCGGCTCGCGATCACCGTGACCAGAACCACCAACCTTCTGGTCAGCAACGCTCCCATCGCCGAGGTCCTCCAGGTCAACGAGGCGGCCCGCGCCGACATGTCCATCGCCCCCGTCCGCGATCTGCTGCTCATCAACGAGGGCTTCATCAAACTCGCGAGCGGTCGGCCCGTCGCCGGTCTGGCCCTGCTGGACCGGCTGGAGCCGGAGGTCGACCAGGCCCTCGACCGGCGCATGTG
The DNA here is from genome assembly GCF_013870515.1 of Streptomyces albidus (ex Kaewkla and Franco 2022). GTDB lineage: Bacteria > Actinomycetota > Actinomycetes > Streptomycetales > Streptomycetaceae > Streptomyces > Streptomyces albidus. The sequence goes on from NZ_JACBXA010000014.1 coordinate 42,352, forward strand.
GCTGTGCGCGGCGGCGGTGAGGACCGTCGCCCTGGCCCTCGTCGGACGCATCCAGGAGGCCACCGTCTGGGCGGAGCGCGCCCACGTCGCGCATCAGCAGACCCATGAGGAGGCCCGCCCCGCGCACCCGGCCGTACAGCAGGGGACGTTGGCCCTCGCGCTCGCCGAGGCGGGCAGGCTGGACGAGGCCGTCGCGCTCTGCGAGAGCGTGAGCGTCGACCTCGCCCGGCACAGCCCGATCCTGCGCGTCTTCCCCGCCCTGCTCAACGCCCGTACGCAATGGGTGGCGGGCCGCCCGGCCACCTCCCGCCGCATGTACGCCGAACTGGCCGCCCTCGCCCGCAGGGAGGACCACGTCAAGGCGCTGCGCATCGCCCTCAGCGGTCTCGCGGCGTGCGCGTCCGTGCTGGGAGACGTGGACGCGGCCCAGGGCGCCCTCGCCGAGCTGCGGACCCTGCCCGACGAACCTCCTGGGTACTTCTCCGTCGGTGAGGAACTCCTGGGCGACGCCTGGCTGCTGGCCGCCGGCGGTCACCAGAGCAAGGCGCGGCAGGTGCTGCGCACCGCAGCCGACGCGGCACGTTCGACGGGGCACATCACCTCGGAGGGCCTGCTGCTGACCGAGATCGCGAGGCTGGGCGGGGCGAAGGACGTCACAGACCGCCTGAGCGAGATCGCCGAGGAGTGTGACGGTGACCTGGCGGCCGTACGGGCGCAGTTCGCCTCGTCGCTCGCCGCGGGCGAACCCGCTCAGCTCCTGGAGGCGGCGGAACGCTTCGAAGCCATGGGCTCGTATCTCCAGGCCGCCGAGGCCGCCGCGGCGGCCGCCGATCTGTGGCGCCGCCGCGGTGAGGGACGTCAGGCGACGGCCGCCACCGTCCGCTCCGACACCGTCGCGGCGGCGCACTGCCAGGGAGCCGAGACGCCACTGCTGGACACGGTCCGCACGACGACTCCCCTGACGAGCCGCGAGCGGGAGATCTCCACGCTGGCCGCCGCAGGGGAGACGAGCAAGGAGATAGCCGCCGCCCTGACCCTGTCCGTCCGCACCGTCGACAACCACCTCCAGAAGGCGTACGCCAAGCTCGGCATCGCCACCCGCCGGGAACTCGCCGCGCACCTTCGCCAGTCCAGGCCGCCCGGCGTCGGGGCGTGAGCGGCGGCGGAGCGCGGGTCCGGCCGCTTCCCGCAGGGGGTGTCGCGTCAGGTGCTCAGACGTTGAAGCGGAACTCCCCGCCACGTCTGAGGCCTTACCGCGGGCACCAACTCCCGTGCCTCTCCCGCAATCCGCCTCTCACAGCGGCCAGGCGGTCAGGAGATCGCCGGGGCCGTAGGCGGCGTCGAGCCCGGGACAGTCGACTCCGCTGCGCGAGACCGCCACGACTGGAACAGGTTCGCTGGTGAGGGCGGCCCGGTGCCGATGGAGGGCTGCCAGGTCGTGCCGGTCGAAGGGCGACTGCTCCAGCCACTTGATGGAGCCGACGAAGAGCAGCTCCTTGGCGACGGGGGCGCGGTCAGCCCCGACGATGTCGATCTCGACGTCGTTGGTGCGGGTCCAGTAGCCGCCGACTGCGGGCGCCGCGGGGAGTCGGTCGTCGGGCAGTGTCCGGGCGAGCGCCTCCCGGACGAGCGGCTCGATCGCCCTGCCGCGCCAGCTGGTCCAGCTCTCCCGGATCCGCGCCAAGGTCAGATCGCCGCGCCCTCGCTCGACCTCCTCCATGGACGGGCCGAGCAGGTGCAGCCAGAACCGCAGGTAGGGATCTGTCACGCGGTAGCGGCGGTCCTTCGACGGACGCGGCGACACGGGCAGCTCCGCGGCGACGATCCGCTTCTCCGTGAGCAGTTCCAGCGCCCGCTGCAACGGTGTGGCCCCGATCCCGCCGGCTGCACGGGCGATGTTGGTGAAGGTCCGCTCGCCACTTCCGATGGCCGCCAGCACCGTACGGGCCTGGGCCTGCGGAGGGAATTCGGCAGCCAGCGAGCGCTCGGCGGAGACCAGCAGGGCCGATACCGGATCGTTCAGCGCCTCACCGAGGAAGTCCCACAGCCCTGCTCCGTGCGGCCACTCCGCGCAGATCAGCGGCAGTCCGCCGGTGACCAGCGCGGCGTCGAAGGCTTCCGCCGGGTCCAGCCCGAGCATGCGCCCGACCTCGGCGGGGTTCAGCGGTCCCAGCACCATCTCCCGGCCGCGCTGATGGAAGGGCCGTCCGTAGCTGTTCAGGGCCTCCATCATCGACAGATCGGAGCCGATGAGGACCAGCAGCACCGGCCTGGTCTCCAGTACCCGGTCCCAGGCCCGTTGCAGCATCCCCTCAAAGGCGCCCTCGGCATCCATCAGGTACGGCACCTCGTCGATGACCAGCACGCTCGCCCGGTCGGCGGGCAGCGCCGCAGCCAGCACGTCGAACGCGGCGTCCCAGCTCTCCGGCCGTGCGGCGGCAACGAGCTGCGCCATCGGCAGCGTCGACGCCTGGGCGTCACGGGCCAGCCGTGCGAGATCACCTCTGGAGGACGCACCGGTCGCCGCGTAGAACAGGAACGGGGCCCCGGAGCGCTCCGCAAACCGCTCGACCAGCCGCGACTTGCCCACCCGGCGCCGTCCGCGCAGCATCACGCACCGACCGGGCCGCTCCCCGCCGACCCCTGCCGCCACCTTCTGCAGCTCTCGCTCCAACGTCGCCAGCTCCTGGCGACGGCCTACGAAATCCACCACGGCGGTCGACCTCCACGCATGACACTAACGACGATGTTAGTAACATAGGCGTTAGTGGATGTCCCTCGCCAGTTGTCGGCGCGGGGCGGTGCGGACGCAAGGCGTCGCGGAGTCTCTGACAGAGGGCGCGGCGGCCCGGTTGACGCCGGTTCCACACGGCCTTCGAAGTCGTGCACGGTCTCTCTGCGCGGCACACCAGCACTGCTGGGCGGCCCGCGCCCGCTACACGTTGAAGCGGAACTCCACCACGTCGCCGTCCCGCATCACGTAGTCCTTGCCCTCCATGCGGGCCTTGCCCCTGGAGCGGGCCTCGGCGACCGACCCGGCCGCGACCAGGTCGTCGAAGGAGATGACCTCCGCCTTGATGAAGCCGCGCTGGAAGTCGGTGTGGATGACTCCGGCCGCCTCCGGGGCCGTGGCGCCCTTCTTGATCGTCCAGGCGCGGGACTCCTTGGGACCGGCCGTCAGGTACGTCTGCAGGCCGAGCGTGGTGAAGCCGACGTGGGCGAGGGTGGCCAGGCCCGGCTCCTCCTGGCCGACGGTCTGCAGGAGCTCCAGCGCCTCGTCCTCGTCCAGCTCGGCGAGGTCGGCCTCCAGCTTGGCGTTGAGGAAAACGGCCTCGGCGGGGGCGATCAGTGCGCGCTGGTCGGCCTTGAACGACTCGTCGGTGAGCTCGTCCTCGTCGACGTTGAAGACGTAGATGAACGGCTTGGTCGTCAGCAGGTGCAGCTCGTGCAGGGGCGCGGCCTTCTCGCTGCCCTGGGCGAGCCCGGCGGAGAAGAGGGTGCGGCCCTGCTCGAGGATGGCCTGGGCCTCCTGCACGGCCTTGACCTGCGGCTGCTTGTCCTTCTTGACCCGCGCTTCCTTCTCCAGCCGGGGCAGCACCTTCTCGATGGTCTGCAGGTCGGCGAGGATCAGCTCGGTGTTGATCGTCTCGATGTCGTCCTTGGGCGAGATCTTGCCGTCGACGTGCACCACGTTGTCGTCCTGGAAGGCCCGGATGACCTGGCAGATGGCGTCGGACTCGCGGATGTTCGCCAGGAACTTGTTGCCCAGGCCCTCGCCCTCGCTCGCGCCCCGGACGATGCCGGCGATGTCGACGAAGTCGACGGTGGCGGGCAGGACCTTCTCCGACTTGAACAGCTCGGCGAGCGTGCCCAGACGCGGGTCCGGCACTCCGACCACGCCGACGTTCGGCTCGATGGTGGCGAACGGGTAGTTGGCCGCCAGGACCTCGTTCTTGGTCAGGGCGTTGAACAAGGTCGACTTGCCGACGTTCGGCAGGCCGACGATTCCGATCGTGAGCGACACGTGGCGACTTCCCGTAGCGATTTTGAGGCGGTCTGGAGAGTGGAGAGCGTCCGGCCGGTGCCGGGCTGAGCCGGGCGCACGGGCCGCGGAGAGCGTCCTTGCGGCCGGACCGATCCACCAGTCTAGGGCTCGAACTGACGGTCAACGCGTGTCCGTCCCATGTGAACGGCAGTGATGCGGCCTACGTTGGAGCGGTGGAACAGCAGCACAGCGCGCGTGAGGACCGGAAAGGTCCCGGTCAGCCGCAGGGGCAGGGGCAGAAGCAAGGGCAGGATCATGGGCACGGTATGCGGCGCCGGAAAGGGGCGAAGCCACGGGCCGCCGCTGCCGCCGCAGCCGGAGGAGAGGCGGCCTCGCCGCTGACCGGTGCGCCCGGATCCATGCCGCGGGAGGCCCGGCGACGAGGCGACTCGGGAGCGGTACGGCAGGAGACCGCCGCGCTCTACCACGCGCAACTTCGCTTCCCCCTCATTCCGGCCCGACTGACGGACGCCCTCTCCTGGCTCCCCCGCGCCCGTCTCACGGCACTCGGCACCGGGCTCCTGGCCGTGCTGCTGATGGTGCTGGCAGGTGTCCTCGACAGGCTGCTGCTCAGCAACTCGATGCCCGCGTACGGAAGCGCCTTCGTCCTGGTCTGCGTGGCGTGCGCGTCCTGGGTACGGCCGGCTGACCTCTTCACCGCACCCGTCGCGGCCCCTCTCGCCTTCACAGCGGGCCTGGCCTTCATCAGCGGAGGCGCGGGCACCGAGGGTTTCATGGGGCACCTGACGAGCCTCTTCCCCGCGCTCGCCGTGAACGCCGTCTGGCTGTACGGGGGCACGCTGATCGCCGGACTCATCGTGCTCGTACGGAAGGTGGGGCTGATCGTGCAGCGTTCGCGGGCCCGAGCCCTGGACGAGGCGCTCGAAGACGCCGAGAGCGAGATGCCCTGACCGTCGCCGACGCCCCTGATCGCCCCCGACCCGAGCCGTAGCCCGGGGAGGGGGTGGGGCGCCTCGTCAGCTCGACTTGCGGGCCGCCTCCGCGCGCAGGTCGCGGCGCAGCTCCTTCGGCAGGGAGAACTGCATGCGCTCCTCGACGGGCTGCACGATCTCCACGTCCTCCCAGCCGCGCTCGGCGAGCCACTCCAGCACGCCGTCGACCAGCACGTCGGGAACGGAGGCGCCGGAGGAGAGGCCGATCGTCGTGACGCCTTCGAGCCAGGCCTCCTCGATCTCGTCCGCACCGTCGACCAGGCGGCCGTCCTTCGCGCCGTGGGCGATGGCGGTCTCCACCAGGCGGACGGAGTTGGAGGAGTTCTTGGAGCCGACGACGAGGACGAAGTCGGCGTCGGCAGCGACCTGCTTGATGGCGGTCTGGCGGTTCTGCGTGGCGTAGCAGATGTCGTCGCTGGGCGGGGAGAGGAGGTTGGGGTAGCGGCCCTTCAGGGCGTCCACGGTCTCCATCGTCTCGTCGACCGAGAGCGTGGTCTGGGAGAGCCACACGACCTTCTCCGGGTCGCGGACCTCGACGTTCGAGACGTCCTTCGGACCGTCGACGAGGGTGATGTGCTCCGGCGCCTCGCCGCTGGTGCCGATGACCTCCTCGTGACCCTCGTGACCGATGAGGAGGATGTCGTAGTCCTCCTTGGCGAAGCGCACGGCTTCCTTGTGCACCTTCGTCACGAGCGGGCAGGTGGCGTCGATGGTGGCCAACTTGCCGCGCTCTGCCTCCTCGTGCACCTGCGGGGCGACGCCGTGCGCGGAGAAGATCACGATCTCACCCTCGGGCACCTCCTCCGTCTCTTCGACGAAGACGGCGCCCTTCTTCTCCAGGGTCTTCACCACGTACTTGTTGTGCACGATCTCGTGGCGGACGTAGATCGGGGCGCCGTACTGCTCGAGGGCCTGTTCGACGGCGATGACGGCACGGTCCACACCCGCGCAGTAGCCACGGGGTGCGGCGAGCAGGACACGGCGGCGTTCGTCGGTGGCGGCGGCGACGGACGGGCGGGAGGGCGTTGCAGACATGCGTCCATCGTAAAGGCGTTGCCCCGGGCCTACGGGCGCCGGTAGCGGAAGCCACTCTTTCCGGGATGATCCGGACCCGGCTGCCGAAGAAGCGGACCGGCTGCCGCCGAGCCACCGCTGTCCGCGGCTCCCACTAGTGTCGTCGTATGGCTCTCATCTCCTCCCCCGAGTCCCCCGTTCCGGTCGGTGAGATCTCCCGGCTGATCGGCGGATGGATCGACCGGCTCGGCGCGGTGTGGGTGGAAGGCCAGATCATCCAGCTCTCGCCCCGGCCGGGTGCCGGAATGGCGTTCCTCACCCTGCGCGACCCCTCGCGTGACGTGTCGATCAGCGTCACCTGCTTCCGTGACGTCTTCGACCGGGTGAAGGACGTGATCGGTGAGGGCGCGCGCGTCGTCGTCCATGCCAAGCCCGTCTGGTACGAGCGCGGGGGCTCGCTCTCCCTGCGGGCCGCCGACATCCGGCCCGTCGGGATCGGTGAACTGCTCGCACGGCTCGAACAGTTGAAGAAGACACTCGCCGCCGAGGGCCTGTTCGCGGCGGAGCGCAAGCGTCCGCTGCCCTTCCTGCCGCACCGCATCGGCCTGGTCACCGGGCGCGCCTCCGACGCCGAGCGGGACGTGCTGCACACGGCACGCGAGCGGTGGCCCGCCGTCCGTTTCGAGGTCCGGCACACGGCGGTGCAGGGCGTACGCGCCGTCCCGCAGGTCATCGAGGCGATCCGCGAGCTGGACGCGCTCGACGACGTGGACGTGATCATCGTGACCCGCGGCGGCGGCAGCATGGAGGACCTGCTGCCCTTCTCGGACGAGCGGCTGGTGCGTACGGTCGCCGGCTGCCGCACGCCCGTCGTGTCGGCCATCGGGCACGAGGCGGACACCCCGCTGCTCGACCTCGTCGCCGACCTGCGCTCCCGCACCCCCACGCACGCGGCGAAGGACGCCGTGCCCGACGTCGGCGAGGAGCACGAGCGGGTACGGGAGTTGAGGGCCCGCTCCTGGCGTGTGATCAACGCCTTCCTGGACCGGGAGGACCGAGGCCTCACGGACGTCATGAGCCGCCCGGCCATGGCCGATCCGCACGCGATGGTGAGCGAGCGCGAGGACGAGGTCGCCTTCCTCCTGGAGCGGGCCCGGCGCACGCTGAGGCACCGTCTGGAGAGGGCGGAGGACGAGCTGACGCACACCCGCGCACGCGTCGTCGCGCTCTCCCCTGCCGCGACGCTCCAACGGGGCTACGCCGTGCTCCAGCGGGAGGACGGCACCGTGATCAGGGCCGCGGACGAGACCTCGGAGGGCGACAAGCTCCGTGCCCGGGTCTCGGAAGGGGAGTTCAACGTGACTGTCGGTCCGCACGCTTAGGGTGGCCACATGACCTCGGAGACGGAGACGGATGCGGGCGCGCAGGCCGGGACGGACGCGGACCCGGCGCTGTCCGCCCTGAGCTACGAGCAGGCCCGGGGCGAACTGGTCCGGGTCGTCCAGCAGTTGGAGGCGGGCGGCGCCACGCTCGAGGAGTCGCTGGCGCTGTGGGAGCGCGGCGAGGAGCTCGCGCGCATCTGCCGCGAATGGCTGGAGGGGGCGCGGATGCGCCTCGACGCCGTCCTGGAGGCGGAGGCCGAGGAGGAGGACGATCTCGAACCTCCCGAGCCCGGCCCCGACGCGTAGGGCCACGAGGGCACGGAATGAACAGGGCGTTGACCTCACGTCTTCCCCGAAGTGGAAGGTGGGGGTTTGCCCTGATTCCGCTGGAGACCACCAGCGGAGCGCGTTTACGGTGGAGCGTCCGACTCGATCAACAGCGCGCAAAGGCAAGGCTTCCGCACATGACTCTCGCCCTCGACCCCACCGCCCAGGACCTGCTCTTCCGTGAGGCTCACACCGCGTACACCTTCGCCGACGAGCCGGTGACCGACGAGCAGATGCGAGCGGTGTACGAGCTGGTCAAGTACGCCCCCACAGCGTTCAACCAGTCACCGCTGCGGGTGACCCTGGTCCGTTCCCCCGAGGCGCGCGAGCGCCTGGTGCGGCACATGTCGGAGGGGAACCGCCCCAAGACGTCGACGGCCCCGCTCACCGCCGTGCTCTCCGTGGACCTCCACTTCCACGAGCGCCTGCCGGAGCTGCTCCCGCACGCCCCGCACATCAAGGACGCCGTCTTCTCCGAGGCCGAGACGCGGGAGCTCCACGGCAGCTTCAACGCCGCACTCCAGGCGGGCTACTTCATCCTCGGGATCCGCGCCGCGGGGCTCGCCGCAGGCCCGATGAGCGGCTTCGACCGTGACGGCGTCGACAAGGAGTTCTTCGGCGACGGCAGGCAGAAGACGCTGCTCGTGGTCAACATCGGCAAGCCCGGCGAGGAGGCGTACAGGCCGCGTTCGCCGCGCCTCGCCTTCGAGGACGCCTTCACCACGGTCTGACGCCGCTGACGGACCGGCGGGGATGACGCCGCTGACGGACGGGCCGCGACATCGGCCGGGCGGGGCGGGACGAGCCGGAGGGGCGGTGTGAGGTCAGCGCTGGGCGCCGCCCCCGCCTTCGCCGGCCTGTCCCGCGCTCAACGCGGCGGCCATCTTCTCCAGTTGCTGGAAGCCCGCCGTACCGGTGACGACGACCGTGTGCGGGTGGCCGCCCTTACTGCTGCCCTGCTCGGGGTCGTCCTTCTGTGCGGCCTTGCCGGAGACCTTCCGTACGAGTGCGTCGTACTTCTCGCCCTCGTAGCGGGTCCACTCCTCGCCGCCCACGCGCGTGGACTTCGCCGTTCTGCGGGCGCCCTGCGTGACTTCCTCTATGTACTTCCGGGAGCGCGGTTCGTCGCTCTGCTCCACGGCCGCGTACTCGGTGTCCGGCGTGATGAAGCCCAAGTGCCAGGCGGAGCCTTCGGGTCCGTCGGCCTCGTACTTCACGGATGTGGCCCGCCAGTCGCGGGGCAGGCCTTCCGGCGCCAGCACCGGGTAGGGGGCTGCGCGGCGGGCGGAGTCGAGTTCCACTCCGTACCGGACGGGCTTGACCGGGTCCACGTCCTCGTCGTGCGGGACGAAGAGGTAGATCACCCAGGCGGCGAGCAGGACGACGGCGAGGGAGGGCACCATGCCGCGCACGGTCCGTCCCCTGGCCTGCCTGGCCGGCTTCTCCTGCTGCCTGTCTGCTTCTGCTGCCACGGCTCCATCGTCCCCTACACCCGGAATCGCCTGAACAACGGGTCGCACACCGGCATCCCGTCCTCAGGGCAGCGCCGGGACCGGCGCTCATCCGTGGGGCCCTCTGCTCACCCGGAAGGATGCTGGGTACCCTCGTAAGCACCCTCAGTAGCCCGGCGGCGACTCGGCCGAGCAGAAAGGTGTGCCCCGATGACCGATCATCAGCACCTCCCCTCCCCGCTCGACGTCAGCCCCGAGGCCCCCGACCGCAACCTCGCCCTGGAGCTGGTGCGGGTCACCGAGGCCGGTGCGATGGCTTCCGGCAGGTGGGTGGGCCGCGGCGACAAGAACGGCGCGGACGGTGCAGCTGTGAAGGCCATGCGCACCCTGGTCTCGACCGTCTCGATGAACGGTGTCGTGGTCATCGGCGAGGGCGAGAAGGACGAGGCGCCGATGCTCTTCAACGGCGAGCGGGTCGGCGACGGCACGGGCCCCGAATGCGACGTCGCGGTGGACCCCGTGGACGGCACGACGCTCACCGCCAAGGGCATGGCCAACGCGGTCTCGGTGCTGGCCGTGGCCGAGCGGGGCACCATGTTCGACCCGAGCGCGGTCTTCTACATGGACAAGCTGGTCACCGGTCCCGACACGGCCGAGTTCGTCGACATCACGGCGCCGCCGGCCGTCAACGTCCGCCGCATCGCCAAGGCGAAGGGCTGCTCGCCGGACGACGTGACGGTCGTCGTCCTCGACCGCCCGCGGCACGAGGGGATCGTCAAGGAGGTGCGGGAGTCGGGCGCCCGCATCAAGTTCATCTCGGACGGCGACGTCGCGGGCGCGATCATGGCCGTACGCGAGGGAACTGGCGTCGATCTGCTGCTGGGCGTGGGCGGCACCCCCGAGGGCATCATCGCGGCCTGCGCGATCAAGTGCCTCGGCGGCACGATCCAGGGCCGGCTCTGGCCGAAGGACGAGGAGGAGCGGCAGCGGGCGCTCGACGCGGGGCACGACCTGGACCGGGTGCTGCACACCGAGGACCTCGTCAGCGGCGAGAACGTCTTCTTCGTCGCCACCGGCATCACCGATGGCGACCTGCTGCGCGGGGTGCACTACCGCGGCGAGAGGGCGTACACGGAGTCGCTGGTGATGCGGTCGAAGTCGGGCACGATCCGGAAGATCGAGTCGACTCACAAGCTGTCCAAGCTGCGCGCGTACAGCGCCGTCGACTTCGACCGGGCGCGCTGACCCCGGCGTACCGACTCCGCTCCGCTACACCTTGTCCGGGCGCCGGGATCCGAGGGGGTCCCGGCGCTCCGGCGCGCCGTGGAGCGGACGCTCGAAGCACCAGGAGCCTTCGAGGCCCTTGTAGGCACCGAAGTTGGGGATCCGCTCGTACCCTGCGCGGGTGTAGAAGCGGACGGCGTCGGGCTGCCTGTCCCCGGTCTCCAGGCGGAGACTGCTCCACCCCTGTTCGCGCGCCCAGTCCTCCAGGGCGCGCAGGATCCGCAGCGCCGCGCCCGAGCCACGCCGGGGCAGGTCGACGTACATACGCTTGACCTCGCCCACGCCATCGGAGAGGTCGCGAAGTCCTCCGCACCCGACCGCGGTTCCGCCGTCCTCGTACGCCACGACGAACACCGCGACGTCCACCGCCGACGGCGGCGTGCCGGGCTCGCTGTCCGGGGTGCCGTACCGCTCGGCGATCTCGGCCCGCTGCCCGGCGCGCAGCGCGACGGCGTCGGGGTGCGTCCAGGCGACCTGCTCGATCCTCATGCGCCGGGATTCTGCCGGGGGCCTGTTGCAGACGGGTAAACCGTCCGGAGGGGCGAGGCAGGGATCTGCCGGAGCCCGTACGGAGAGAAGCCCCCGGGCGCGGGGCCCAGGGGCTGCGAGCGGAGGCCGCTCAGGCGATGCGGGAGGGCAAGAAGGGCCGGAAGAAGG
>NZ_JACBXA010000140.1 GCF_013870515.1 Streptomyces albidus (ex Kaewkla and Franco 2022)
AGAACGGACACTTCCATCGCAACCCTCACAGGCCACTCCGGGCGTTTCCCTCTCGGTGTCTCCGACTCTATCAGAGTTTATCCGACAGAAAATCGGGGGTGCTTCTCAGCGATATCCATGAACTGGATTCGCGTGTCGAAGCGAAGAAGATACCAACTGTTGCTGCCGAACTCGTCCAGCCCGGGGCAACTGCTCGAACCCACGGCCACGGAAGGCCGGTGTCAACCGGATTCCGGGGCGGCGAGAACAGTAGCAGGTTGCCTGGTGCGGACGCACATCACGCTGCGGTCGGCACCGGCGTGGGGCGGTCGTCGGGTGCGATGTCCCCCGTCTCCCCCGCCCGTACGGCACGACTTCCCAGGACGTACACGTAGGCCAGGAACAGGAGTTCGCTCACCACCCCGATCGTGACGCGTGCCCAAGTGGGGAGACCGGACGGCGTGACGAAGCCCTCGATGACACCGGAGACGAACAACACCGCGGCCAGTCCGATGGCCATCCCGATCGCGGCCCGGCCTTCAGCGGCAAGCGCGTCGCGGCGAGTTCGCGGCCCCGGGTCGATGACCGTCCACCCCAGTCGCAGACCCGTACCTGCCGCGACGAACACAGCGGTGAGTTCGAGGATCCCGTGCGGGAGGATCAGGCCGAGGAAGATGTCGAGCCGGCCCGCGGACTCCATCAGGCCGATTCCGATGCCGAGGTTGAGCATGTTCTGGAAGAGCACCCACAGCACGGGGATGCCGAGCAGAGCGCCGAACGCGAGGCAGACGGCGGCTGCTTGGGCGTTGTTCGTCCAGACCTGGGCCGCGAACGAGGTCGCCGGATGGTTCGAGTAGTACGCCTCGTACTGACCGCCTGGACGTGTCATCTCGCGGAGTTCGTCGGGGGCGGCGATCGCTGAGCGTACGTCCGGGTGCGTGCCGATCCACCAACCGATGAGGGCCGCGACGACGACCGAGAGCAGCGCGGTCGGGACCCACCAGTGGCGGCTGCGGTAGACGGCGGCCGGGAAGCCCGCGACGAAGAAGTGCGCGGCGTCCCGCCACGAGGCTTTGCGCGGGCCCGTCACCGCACTTCGCGCACGCGCGACCAGTGAGGTGAGGCTTCCCGCGAGCGCCGGATCGGGGGCGCTCGACTGGACCTGGGAGAGATGTGTGGCCGTGCGCTGGTACAGCACGACGAGCTCGTCGGCCTCCTGACCGGAGAGACGGCGCCGACGGCGCAGCAGGTCGTCCAGCCGGTCCCACTCCGCCCTGTGTGCGGAGACGAAGACATCCAGATCCATGGTGAGAGCTTGGCAGATCGCTCCGGCGGGGCGGCAGACTGTGCTGAGACGGGGACAGCTGAGGCAGGAGACACGGTGAACGAACTGGTGACAGGGGATGCCGTCGTACTCGGACTCCGGCATGCGCGCCTGCCGAGCCGGGCGCTGGCGGTGTTCATCGATCTGCTGCTCGCCTGGGCGGTCTATCTGCTGGTGGCCGTGGCGTTGCTGGCGGCGGTCTCCTCGCTGGACGCCGCTGCGCTGGCTGCGATCCAGGTTGCCCTGTTCCTGCTCGTGCTGGTGGGCGTGCCGATCGCGATCGAGACGCTGAGCCACGGCCGGTCGATCGGGAAGCTGATGTGCGGTCTGCGGGTGGTGCGGGAGGACGGCGGACCGATCCGCTTCCGGCACGCGCTGGTGCGTGGTGCGCTCGGTGTCATCGAGATCCAGCTCTTCTTCGGAGTCGTCGCCTGTGCTGCTTCGTTGATCTCCGCCCGGGGGCGGCGGCTCGGGGACGTGTTCGCAGGAACTCTGGTCGTACGGGAGAGGGTTCCCGTCGCAGCCGGGATGCCCGCACCGCCGCCGCCGGCCTGGCTGGCAGGCAGGTTCGGGGAGTTGGACCTTTCGCGCGTTCCCGGGGCTCTCTGGCTGGCCGTGCGCCAGTACCTCATGCGTGCCGGTCAGCTCGACGAGGCCGTGAGCCGGTCGATGGCGGAACGGCTTGCAGCGGACCTCGTGTCGTGTACGGGCGTTCCGGCACCGGATGGTGTGCCGCCGGCGGCGTATCTGGCGGGTGTGGTCGCCGAGCGGCAGGCGAGGGAGGCGCAACGGACCTTCGGCGTCCGGGGCGGTACCGCTCCGGGAGGCCTGCCCGCGCCGGTCGAAGCTCAGACCGCGGGGCAGGGCGGCGGGCCGTTGAGCGCTGCGCAGCATCCGTGGACGCCGGTCTGGACACCTGCTGCGGCCTCCGGCGGGCAGGGGGGCGGCGATGTCGCGGACGGGCGTGAGACGCCGATCACCGAAGAGAAGCGGAGCACGGGGTTCGTACCGCCGTCGTGAGCCGCGCTGCTCCCCCGTCCGAAGGGCGGTTCAACTGAACCTGGACGGTGGGGACTCCAGCTCCTCCAACTCGATCCCGGGGGCCGCGAGCACGACGTCCCCAGCGATGTGGACGGGGTGCTGCTCGCCTGTGTCGACCTCGCCGACCTGGTAGTTCTGGACGACCAGGGGCTCGTTGTCAGTGGCGTGTGATTCAGTCCCGATCAGTGCCCAGGACTGATCGAGCGTGCGGGGCGCGAGGACGGGGGGTGTGAGGGCGACGAGGCGGACGCGTGTGGCGGGGGCCCTGGAGGCGACGCGCAGCAGCCGTGAGGTCGCGATGAGGAACGCGGGGGATCCACCGGTGAAGGAGTGCGCAGCTACGTTGCCCTCCTGAGCGTGCTCGCCTGTCGGGTCCGTGCGGACCCAGGTGACGCCGTCCAGAGCGACGCCGCGAACCTGCCAGCTGGAGGCGTGGAGTTCGAGGCGGATCGGCCGGCCGAGCTCGTCGAGGGCCAGATCGACGGAGCCGGAATGGTCACCGGAAGGGGTGGTGATCTGCGAGACGTAGCGCCAGCCGGAGGGGCCTGTGGCGCATTGGAAGTGTTCCTGACCGAGGGGGGTGTGATCGTGCGGATCGTGGAGCGAATACCGGCCGCGTGGCATGGGCCGACTCTACGTGCGGTGGTGCGGCGGCATACCGAAGGCCCCCGCCACGGGGGCGGGGGCCTCGGAGTTCACCGGCGCCCGTCAACTGCTGGGAGTGACGGGCTTCGACTGCCGGTCAGTAGCGGTAGTGCTCCGGCTTGTACGGGCCCTCGACGGGGACACCGATGTAGTCGGCCTGGTCCTTGCGGAGCGTGGTGAGCCTCACTCCGAGCGCGTCCAGGTGGAGTCGGGCGACCTTCTCGTCGAGGTGCTTGGGCAGCACGTAGACGCCGGTCGGGTACGACTCGGGCTTGGTGAACAGCTCGATCTGGGCGATCGTCTGGTTCGCGAAGCTGTTGGACATCACGAACGACGGGTGGCCGGTCGCGTTGCCCAGGTTCAGCAGTCGCCCTTCGGACAGCACGATGAGCACCTTGCCGTCGGGGAAGGCCCAGGTGTGCACCTGCGGCTTGACCTCGTCACGGACGACACCGTCGATGGCGGCGAGACCCGCCATGTCGATCTCGTTGTCGAAGTGGCCGATGTTGCCCACGATCGCCTGGTGCTTCATCCGGGCCATGTCGGACGCCATGATGATGTCCTTGTTGCCCGTGGTGGTGATGAAGATGTCCGCCGTCTCCACCACGTCTTCCAGGGTCACCACCTGGTAGCCGTCCATGGCTGCCTGGAGTGCGCAGATCGGGTCGATCTCGGTGATCAGGACGCGTGCGCCCTGCCCACGCAGGGAGTCCGCGCAGCCCTTGCCGACGTCGCCGTAGCCGAAGACCACTGCGACCTTGCCGCCGATCAGGACGTCGGTGGCACGGTTGATCCCGTCGATCAACGAGTGCCGGCAGCCGTACTTGTTGTCGAACTTCGACTTGGTGACGGAGTCGTTGACGTTGATCGCCGGGAAGAGCAGCGAGTTGTCCTGCTGCATCTCGTACAGCCGGTGCACGCCGGTGGTGGTCTCTTCCGTCACACCGCGGATCTCGGACGCCAGCTGGGTCCACTTCTGCGGGCTCTCCCGCAGCGTGCGGTTCAGCAGCTCCAGGACCACCCGGTGCTCGTCGTTCTCCGCGGTGTCGGGAGAGGGGGCGACACCGGTCTTCTCGTACTCGACGCCCTTGTGGACGAGGAGCGTGGCGTCACCGCCGTCGTCGAGAATCATGTTGGGACCGCCGGTGGCGGCGCCGGGCCAGGTCAGGGCCTGCTCCGTGCACCACCAGTACTCCTCCAGGGTCTCGCCCTTCCAGGCGAAGACCGGAATACCCTGCGGGTTCTCCGGAGTGCCGTTCGGGCCGACCGCGACAGCCGCCGCGGCGTGGTCCTGGGTGGAGAAAATGTTGCAGGACGCCCAGCGGACCTCGGCGCCCAAGGCGGTCAAGGTCTCGATCAGAACGGCCGTTTGCACGGTCATGTGAAGAGACCCGGTGACACGGGCCCCTGTCAGAGGCTTGTCAGCGGTGTACTCCCTGCGGATCGCCATCAGGCCGGGCATCTCATGCTCGGCCAGGCTGATCTCCTTGCGGCCGAAGGCCGCAAGGGAAAGATCTGCGACCTTGAAGTCCTGGCCGTTGGAGGTCGTCGTCATGCGAGCTGCTCTCCTCGATGTCGAGGTCATGGCTGACTGGTCCGTGCTGCGGCGCTAGGGCTCTGTGTGCGGTGCGTGTCCGACGTACGCAGACTGCACATGGACACACTGATCCCTTGCTCGCAGCCCAGTCCGTCGGAGGCCCTCTCTCCCTCGGTGGCCCTCGGGGGCCAGCCGACCGCCATCAGCAGCGACGTCTGTGCTTCTACGAATCTACACCGCTCGTCCAGTCGAGCGGTTCGCTCACGTGCGAGCAAGGGCAGGCCTGCTCGGTTTTCGGCCGCACACTGCACGCAGTTGTGCCGATGCCCAGGAGCGCCCGCTCCCACACATCGGCACACAACTGCCCTACCAGGACGAGTCCGGCGCATCGGTCCTCGGCTGTTCGCCCGCGCCGGTGCTCGAGTACGCGCCCCTACCGCCTACTTCTCGGAGTCGGAGCCTTCCGGCCGGTAGATGTCGGGCTCCAGATAAATCGCCCGCGCGATCGGGACGGACGCCCGGATTCGGCCCTCCGCCGCGTCGATCGCCCGCGCGACCTCGCCTGCCGTGTCGTCGTGCTGCACTGCGATCTTCGCGGCGATCAGCAGCTCCTCCGGACCGAGGTGGAGGGTGCGCATGTGGATGATCCTTGTCACTGTTTCGCCGTCGACGATGGCGGCCCGGATCTTCTCCCGCTCGTCGGGGTCCGCGGACTCGCCCAGCAGAAGCGACTTGGTCTCGGCCGCCAGGACGATGGCGATCACGACGAGCAGCGCGCCGATGCACAGGGTTCCGATGCCGTCCCAGATGCCGTCGCCGGTGATGATGGCGATGCCGACACCGAAGAGCGCGAGGAACAGACCGACCAGCGCGCCCAGGTCCTCAAGCAGGACGATGGGCAGCTCCGGCGCCTTGGCCCGGCGTACGAACTGGCTCCAACTCAGCGATCCGCGAACCTCGTTGGACTCCTTGATCGCCGTGCGGAAGGAGAGCGTCTCGGCGATGATCGCGAAGACCAGCACGCCCACCGGCCAGTACCAGACGTCGATCTCGTGGGGGTGCTTGATCTTCTCGTAGCCCTCGTACAGAGCGAAGACGCCGCCGACGGTGAAGAGCACGATCGAGACGAGGAAGCCGTAGATGTAACGCTCGCGCCCGTACCCGAAGGGGTGCTCCTCGTTGGCGTTCTTCTTGGCCTTCTTGCCGCCGAGCAGCAGAAGGGCCTGGTTGCCCGAGTCGGCGAGCGAGTGCACGCTCTCCGCGAGCATCGAGGACGAGCCGCTGAAGGCGAAGGCGACGAACTTCCCCACGGCGATGGCCAGGTTCGCCCCCAGCGCCGCGATGATCGCCTTCGAACCGCCTGATGCACTCATACGAGTCGCTTGTCCCTCTCTCGGTGTTGAACGGGATGCACGTGGTGCCCATGTTCCCGGAGACTCGAGCTTCTCCCCCTCGGAACAGCCTGGACCGACCGTCCCGTCAGACGGTCACCGTGGCGCGAAAGAGCGTACCGTCACCGCTCGCGCCGACCTGCTCCCCGGCCCGCACGTACGCGGACTGGCCCTGTTCCAGGGTCAGTTCAGCGGTGGAGGGCCCTGTTCCCGTGGCCGTCGCTCCAGCCCGGCGCTCGTTCCGTCGTTCGTCCCCGCGCTCGTCCAGGCTCTCGTCCCGCAGCACCACGGTGCCGGCGGTGCACAGGAGGATCTGCGGCGTACGGGCGTCGAGCCGGCAGGCCGCACTCCCCGGATCCAGCACATGACGGGAGAGACGGAACTCGTCGACGGGGACCTCGTAGTGCTCCTCGCCGTCCGGTCCGGCCTCCGGGCGCAGCACGGCGGGCTCGCCCGGTTCGAAGCGGACGACGCGGAGCAGCTCCGGGACGTCCACGTGCTTCGGGGTCAGCCCGCAGCGCAGCACGTTGTCGGAGTTGGCCATGATCTCGACCCCGAGACCGTCGAGGTAGGCGTGCGGCACTCCGGCACCGAGGTAGAGCGCTTCGCCGGGCTGAAGGCGTACATGGTTGAGCAGCATCGCGGCGATGACTCCGGGGTCGCCCGGGTAGTGGCGGGCGATGGAGGTGTAGGCGGCGTACGACTGGGCGTGCGGGCCTGCTCCGGCGAGAGCTGCCGCCGCGTCGGCGGCCTCGGCGACCGTGCCCGCGATCTCGTCCCTGTCCGCGGTGAGTACGGCGGTCAGCACCTCGCGCAGCGCCTCGCCCTCCGGGGCGGCCCGCAGAACGTCCACGTACGGCTTCAACCCGTCCACGTCCAGCGCGGACAGCAGATCGGCCGCCTCCGCCGCGCTCCTGAAGCCGCACAGCCCGTCGAACGGCGTGAGCGCGCAGATCAGTTCGGGCTTGTGGTTGGGGTCCTTGTAGTTGCGGCCGGCCGCCTGGAGGGGGACGCCGCGCGCCTCCTCGTCGGCGAAGCCCTGGCGCGCCTGATCGAGGTCCGGGTGCACCTGGAGTGAGAGGGGCGACGCCGCGGCCAGCAGCTTCAGCAGGAACGGCAGGCGCGGCCCGAAGGCACGCACCGCTTCGGGGCCCAACTCCCCTTCCGGATCAGCCGAGATGACGTCCGGCAGCAGGAGTGCACCTGCGCCGCGTTCGACGCTCGACGGGGCGCCGGGATGGGCGCCCATCCACATCTCGGCCTGCGGCTCACCGGTGGGCGGCGTGCCGAGCAGGTCGGGGATGGCGGTGGTGGAGCCCCATGCGTAGGGCCTGACGGTATTGGTGAGGCGGTCCATGCGGTGGCGCTTCGCTTCCTTCCGGCGGTCAGGACCATGATGGGGCGCCGGCGGCCAGCGCCAGGTAAACGGCGGTGAAATCGGCGGTGGCGATCAGTTCGGCCGCGGCTTCCAGCGGGCTGCTGCCCTCGGCGGGTTCGAGTTCGCTGATGGGGACGTCCTGCGCGTACGCGAGGTCCCGTACGGCGACGACGGCGGAGCCTTCGTAGGGGCCCTGGTCACGCAGCAGGAGGATCCGTGCGCGCAGCGATTCGGCGTCCTCGACTCGGTCGCGGAAGAAGTCGTCCGCGTCGGACGCGGCGGCGAACGCACCGGAGAGAAGTGCACTGTGCGCGCTCATCGCCTCCGGCAGTTCGGCGGCGAGCGCCGGGGCGCCGGGGACGGCTGCGAAGGTGCCCGCCGCGCGCCGCGCCACTGCGGCCGCGACGGCGCCCTCGCTCCACAACAGCGGCAGTGCGCCGGAGAGTTCGGTCGCCAGTGACTTGGCGGGGTTGCTGTAGGTGGCGATGGCAGGACCGCACCGCTCCGCCACGTGATCGAGGCGGTCGGCCAGAGCCTGAACGGCCGAGGGCTCCGCCGGGAACAGGCCGAGACGGTCGGAGAGCACGAGGAGCGGCGTCAGTATCGACCAGAGAATGTCGGGTGCGGCTGCTGACGCTGCCGCGGCCCGCTGCTGGTCGGCCTGCCCGGAATTTCCGGCCCCCTGTCCGGCGGCATCGGTCTGCCGGTAGGCCTCGTCCGATGCGCCGAGCGGACCCCTGCCCAGGGGGACAGCCAGGCCATGCGTCTCGGCGGTGAGCTCTGCCGCGGGGGATGCGGCCGGGGAGACCGTGACGACCGTGCAGCCGCGCCGGTACGCCTGCTCGATCAGGACGGTCAGGCCGCCCTCGTCGCCGTCCGGAGTGATGACGAGCAGCAGGTCGAGGGGGCCGGCCCAGCCGGGAAGCGCCCATCGCAGAGCCCGGGGCGCTGCGAGCGGGCCGGACGGCCGGAGAAGGGTGACCGGAACACCGCCGTTGCACATCGCACCGAGAAGTCCGGCGGCGCAGGCGGTCGCAGGGCCTGGGCCCGCGACGAGTACGGCACGCGGGCGCCCGTCGGGACGCAGTTCGGTCAGCCCGGCCTCGCCGGCCAGGAGCACTGCCGTGCGCACGTGGGCGCCGGATTCCGCGGCACCGCGCAGCAGTCCCTGGGAGTCCGCGCGGGCGAGGGCCTCAGGAGAGTCGAGGAGTGACTCGTCGAGCATCTTCCGGAGCCTCCGATCGGCCGCGGGACGAAGGGCCGCCCGCACCGGGTGTGTGATTGGGGTTGTGCTGCCCGCCGAGGGTCAGGCCGGGCGCCGCGCCTCGTCCACGAGAAGGACGGGAATGCCGTCACGGACCGGGTAGGCGAGACCGCACTCCGTGCTGCCTGTGCACACCAGCTCTTCTGCCTCCTCGCGGAGCGGCGAGTGGCACGCCGGGCAGGCGAGGATCTCCAGGAGACCGGCTTCGAGCGACATGGTGACCCTTTCGGAGGCAGGCACGACTGCTGGCCAGGGTACCGCCGGGGGCCGGGCGCCTGTCGTGCGGCCGTCACCTCGCGGGGACGGTCCCGACCGCAGTGACGACGCGCATGCGCGAGCGGGTGCGGCCGCTCGACGGCCGCACCCGCTCGTGAGAAGAAGGGGCTTCAGCCGCGCACGATCGCGAGGACCTCGTCCCGCACTGTGGAGACCGTCCCGGCGTCGCGTGCCTCGACGTTCAGCCGGAGCAGCGGTTCGGTGTTGGAGGCCCGCAGGTTGAACCACCAGTCGGCGGCGGTGACGGTCAGCCCGTCCAGCTCGTCGATCTCTACGCCGTCGCGGCCCTGGTAGGCGTCCTTGACCGCCGCCGCGCGGCCGGTCTGGTCCTCGACGGTGCTGTTGATCTCGCCGGAGGCGGCGTACCGGTTGTACTGCTGGACGAGGCCCGAGAGCGGGCCCTGCTGCTCACCGAGGGCGGCGAGTACGTGGAGCGCGGCGAGCATGCCCGTGTCCGCGTTCCAGAAGTCGCGGAAGTAGTAGTGCGCGGAGTGCTCGCCGCCGAAGATCGCGCCCGTACGGGCCATTTCGGTCTTGATGAAGGAGTGGCCCACACGCGTACGCACGGGTGTGCCGCCGTTCTCCCGTACGACCTCGGGGACGGACCACGACGTGATCAGGTTGTGGATCACCGTGGATCCGGGCGACTTGGCGAGTTCGCGCGCGGCGACGAGCGCGGTGATCGCGGACGGCGGAACCGGGTCGCCCTTCTCGTCGACCACGAAGCACCGGTCGGCGTCACCGTCGAAGGCCAGCCCGATGTCGGCGCCTGTCTCACGGACGCGCAGCTGCAGGTCGACGATGTTCTTCGGATCGAGCGGATTCGCCTCGTGGTTGGGGAACGTGCCGTCGAGCTCGAAGTACATCGGGTCGAGCTCGAGAGGCAGCCCTTCGAAGACGGTCGGGACGGTGTGGCCGCCCATTCCGTTCCCCGCGTCCACGACGACCTTCAACGGCCGGATGCCGGTGAGGTCGACGAGTGTGCGCAGGTGCATCGCGTAGTCGGAGAGCACGTCGTGCCGGGTGATCGTGCCGGTGTGCGCGTCCGGCTCCCGCGCGGGGAGGCCTGATTCGGACCAGCGCTCGACGAGGGCGCGGACGTCGGCGAGCCCGCTGTCCTGGCCGACGGGCGCTGCGCCGGCGCGGCACATCTTGATGCCGTTGTATCGCGCGGGGTTGTGGCTGGCGGTGAACATCGCACCGGGGAGGTCGAGTTGGCCGCTCGCGAAGTAGAGCTGGTCGGTCGAGCACAGCCCGATCTCCGTGACGTCCGCGCCCTGTTGTGCCGCGCCCCCGCCGAACGCACGGGACAGGCCGGGCGATGAGGGCCGCATGTCGTGCCCGACCACGATCGCGGACGCCTCGGTGACGCGTACGAACGCGGCCCCGAAGAGTTCGGCGAGCGGCTCGTCCCATTGATCGGGTACGACACCGCGCACGTCGTACGCCTTAACGATCTCCGACAGATCAGCCACGGACCAGCCCTCTCCTGGATCACTTTCAGGGTTCTCGACAGCTCACTGAGCGGCCAAATCTACCTGCTGGGAGCCTCAACACCCGGCGCCACCAGGGGCTGTAGGGATGAACCGCACCGGAAGGCGGCATGAACCGCGGCGGGCGGAAAGGACCGTCGTCGTGAACCGCGGTGAATCAGCGTCGTGAACCGTCGTCGTGAAGCAGCGCCCGTGAAGGGCCTGTTGGACTACTGCTCGGGCGACCTGAGGACGCGGAGGTGACCGCGGCGGGCGACCTCCATCGGGTCGGAGTCGCGGCCGTTCGGGCCGCCGACGGCGTCGGAGGGGACCGCGGCCGAAGGGTCGCGGCGCGGCGTACGGGCCGCCTCCCGCACGGCGTTGGCGAGAGCCTCGAGATCGTCACCGCTCGGCCGCGCGGGGCCGGTGTCCAGAGCGAGCCGCACGACTTCCCATCCGCGAGGTGCCGTGAGCCGCTCGGAATGCTCCGAACACAGGTCGTAGCAGTGCGGTTCGGCGTATGTGGCGAGCGGCCCGAGAACGGCGGTGGAGTCCGCGTAGACGTACGTGAGCGTCGCGACGGCGGGACGGCCGCATGCGGTGCGCGAACAGCGACGTACAGGGCTCACGACGTTGGACCGTACCGCACTCTTGAGCGGCCTGCGACGACTCTCTTCGACGTCACTCCGTCGTGTCGTCCTGATACGCCGGAAACATCTGATCTGCGAGAAAGCGGAGCCGCCGGTGCGCGTAGGGCCCGGGAAATCCGCTCAACACCCGTCAAGCGATCGGGAGTCGGTCCGAACCGGCTTTCGGGAGCGAGATCAACGATCGCAACACGTACAGGAAACGAGCCGAAACGTGACGGGGACGATCATCCTGGGACACGACCGAGAAAGTCCTGATGCGGACTTTCTCACGACCGTACGGAAGCTAGGCTCAGGTCAATGAACAGCCCTGTTCCGCCTCGTCAGCCGGACCACGCCGACGAACCCGATCACGACGAGCCCCGACCACACCGGCGCGACCGTCACGGCCGCGGCATGCGCGGCCCGGTCGCACCTCCACAAGTGCCTCTCGCCGTCAGCCGCTCGGAGTCCTTCGACGACTTGGTGCGTGACTCGGTCAGCAGGCTGGAGAGGCGCTGGCCGCAGCTGACCGGTGTCGAGTTCGCGGTGCAGGAAGTGCCCCGTACGGACAACGGCGAGCTGGACGAGAACGCCGAAGTCGTGCCGTTGGGGCGGGTGGCGGAGTCCAAGGGCGACCGGCCCGACCGGATCGTCGTCTACCGGCGTCCGGTCGAGATCCGTACGCGCAGCCGCGACGAGCGGGCGCTGCTCGTCCACGAGGTCGTCGTGGAACAGGTGGCCGAACTGCTGGGGCTCGCCCCGGAGTCGGTCGACCCGAGGTACGGGCAGGACTAGGGGGTGTCCGACGCGGGGGCGGGGCCGGGCGGCACGCCGTGGCATCCGAACGCGTCGCCCCTGCCGGGTTGTTGAGCCCACAAGGACCACGCGTCGCATTTCACAGTCAGACGTTCACGGAACGTGGCGTTGCGACTCCATGCAGCTTTCCCCCGTATATTCCTTGACGCGTATATACGTGAAGTGGCATATTGGGATCCGTGATGGATTCCACGTGGTCGGCACTGGCGGATCCCCACCGGCGGGCGATGCTCGACGTGTTGCGCGAACGCGCGTGCGCAGTGGGCGAACTGGTCGAGGAGTTGGGCTTCACGCAGCCGACGACGTCCAAGCACCTGCGGGTCCTGCGCAAGGCAGGGCTGGTCCGGGTGCGCACCGAGGCCCAGCGCCGCATCTATTCGATCAACGCCGAGCAGATGGCCGAACTCGACGCGTGGCTCGCCCCGTTCCGCCAGTTGTGGAACGAGCGACTCGACGCACTCGGCCACCACCTCGACAAGGACGAGCACAGCCACAGCCGCAAGCAGACGGACGAGGACTGAGAACAGGGACGAGTCCGAGGACGGGAGCAACTCATGGACCGCGGAAGCTACTTCCAGCACGACGGCCGCCCTGCAGTGCGGTTCGAGCGCACCTACCCGCACCCGATCGAACGGCTGTGGGCGGCGGTCACCGAGAGCGAGGAGCTGGCGCACTGGTTCCCCAGCGCCGTGCGCATCGAGCCGCGCGCGGGCGGGACAATCGAGTTCTCCGGCGATCCCAACCTCGAGCCGAGCTCCGGAACCGTCCTGGCCTTCGAACCTCCGCGCCGCTTCGCCTTCACCTGGGGCGGCGACGAACTGCACTTCGAGCTGGAACCCGCCGGAGAGGGCAGCTGCACGCTCACCCTGATCAACGTGCTGGAGTCCCAGGACACCGCCGCCCGCAACGCAGCCGGCTGGACCGTCTGCCTAGCCGAGTTCGACAAGCACGTCTCGGGTGAGACGGCCGTGGGCCCGCACGGCGACTCCGCGGAGCCGTGGCGCCCCCTCTACGAGGAGTACGTCGCGCAGGGCATGCCCTCGGGTGCCCCGATCCCGGGCGCCCCGGAAGACGGCAGTTGATCACAGGGCTGCCGGCCGCGCGGAGCGGTCGGCAGCCGCCGCTCAGTTCCCGTTCGTCAGTACGGACAGATCCTGGCCGGACTCGGGGACGGACACCGTGCCCCGGTCGTCGGGCAACGTCTGCACCGTGAACGCGGGCACGCCGTCGTCCTTGCGTTCCATCATGCGCGAGGCGTAGAGCGGTCCTCCGGAGAGCCGCTCGACCGTCACGGCGTAGGTGCCCTTGCCGCCCTTCGGGCGCGGCGGGACAAGGGACTTGGTGGTCTTCCCCTTGACCTTGTAGGTCTGGCTCACGGGGCTGCCTCCGCCGCTGCCGGGGGACGCCGTCACACGGACCGACACCGATTTCCCGGTGGCGGTGAGCGACAGGCTGGAGCCCTTCTCACGGTTGTCGGCGGCGGTGGCGCGCTCCACGAGAGGTGCGGTGCCGGGAATGAACGCCGTCTCCTGCTTCTTCCCCTTGCCTCGCGTGACGCGGAGTGCAGCAACCACCGGAGTGGCCTCGCTCCCGCCCTCCGACGGCGTCAGGACGAGGGAGCCGGCCTCCCCCTTGGTGAGGTCCCTCAGGTCGACGGCCTTGACCATGCCGCCCCGTACGTGCAGCGTCTCGGCGCCGGCAGGGGCGATCTGCCCGGACGGCGTGGCCAGCCGCACCTTGAGGTCCGCGTCGTTCTCACCCACGGCGAGGACGACGAGCCGTACGCCCGTGGCGTCGCCGGGGATGCCGGGCAGCACGGCGCTCGGGTTCGGATCGGCGACGGCCGACACCCAGTCACCGCCGAGCTTTTCATCGACCGCCTGCACCTGCGCACCGACCCGGCCGGCGCGGGCGACGACGTGGACGCCCACGTTGATGAGCGGTTCCGCGGTCAGGGTCGACAGCAGCACGGGCACCGTGGAGCGGGGCGGAACGGTGATCCCCTCGCCGGCCTCGGAGCTCTCCCGGCCCTTCTTGCTGTAGAGGTCGAGGTCGACGACGGCGCTCGTGTCGTCGGGGTTCGTCAGGTGGACGTAGTCCTGCCGGTCCTCGGCGGTGCTCGCACCCGGGAACCAGAAGTCGGTGTCCGGCACCGAGCAGGCTGTGCCCTGGAGGCCGCGGCCTGCCCCGACGGCGACGCTCGTCGTCTGCTGAACCGTCCAGCCGGGTGCCAGCCGACCGTCGGCGGACCCGAAGAAGGCGGGTGCGGACGAGTCCTTCTTCGCCGTCACGGGCTTGCCCGGCGCCTTCAGCGGCACGAGCGGCTGGGCGTCGGCGCCCGGCTTGTCGTCGGCCCGGGTCTCCTGCTCGTCCTTCTTCTTGCTCTTCTTCCCCTTGTCGCCCTTCTTGGGCTTCTCTTCCTTCTTCTCCTCGGAGCCGCCGGGTGTGCCGTCGGCGTCCGTCTTCTCGGCGGGATACAGCTCGGCACTGCCCTTGCCCTCGCCTCCCTTGGGAGAGAAGGCCGTGTACTCCGTCTGCGCCACGTCGGACAGGCTGGGCTGGGGACAGACCAGGGTGGAACGCTCGACAGGCTTGCGGCCCGCCGCGGAGGCCGGTCCGGTGTCCTCGTCGCCGGGCGCGGCCACAGCGGCGACACCGGTCAGCGCGGCGAGTGCGGTGACCGCGCCGATGAGGGTCGTGGTGGTCCGGTTCACTGCTGATCGCTCCTGTTGGGGTACCGCGGGTCGTAGCCGTACGGGTCGGCCGAACCGGCGTACTCGTCGTGCTCCTGCGTCCCGTACGGGTCGGCGTGACCCTGGCCGTAGGGCTCGTCGAGCCGCTCGCCGAACTGCTGGTCCGAGTAGTACTGCTGAGGCGCCTGCCGCGGTTCGTACTGCGGCTCACCGTAGGGCTGCCCGTAGTCCGTGCCGTACTGGAAGCCGCTGTCGTCCTGCACCCCGTACCGGCTGTCGAAATCGGCGCGGTACTCGTCCTGTGACGGCGCCTCCGTGGGCTGCTCCGGGATCGCGGCGGCGGGATCGGCGCCCGGCGCTGCCTCGGCGGCGTCGTTCGCCGCCCGCAGCCTGCGGGCCCGGCGGCCCTCACCCTCGACGGGCTGTGCCGGCACGGTCACCTCCTCCGGGAGGTCGTCGTCGACCTCCCGGCGTCGGCCGGGCAGGGCCAGGACGACGGCCACGACGGCAAGGAAGCCCTGAAGCCAGATCCAGACGGTGTGCGCCGCACCCGTCTCGTACGTCAGCTGCAACCGGCCCCCGTCTGCGGGGAGTTGGAAGCCCTGGGCCCATCCGTCGACGGTGACCGGGTCGAGCTGGGCACCGTCGAGAGTCGCATGCCAGCCGGGGTCGGCGGCGTCGGCGACCCGCAGCACCCGGCCGGCAGGACCCGGCTTGATCTCCGTCGCGGCCTCGACCGGACCGGCGGCGACGGGAACGGGAGCAGTCTTCTTTCCGGCCGCGCCCTTGTCCGACGCACCGGACACCACGCTGATGCGGGAGACCTGCCGGTCCACCCGCCACAGGGCGCTGCCGTCCTCCTGGCTCAGCCGCGTCAGACCCGGCGTCGAGTCCAGCACCCGGCTCATCTGCCGGGGTGCTCCGTCCCGTACGAGCACGTAGCGGACCGCGTAGCCGCCGAGCTGAGTCGTCTGGTCGGCGCCGGAGCCCGCGACGAGGTTGGCGACCACGCGTTCGAGCCGCGCGTCGTCACCCCCTGCCGCAGCGAGATCGGCGTCGCCGAGCCTGGCTCCGGAGCCGCGCACGATCGAGTACGAGACGTCCGAGGGGGTGGCGGACGCGCCCTCGGCGCTGCCGGACAGCA
>NZ_JACBXA010000141.1 GCF_013870515.1 Streptomyces albidus (ex Kaewkla and Franco 2022)
CCGGAGGACACTACGGTTCCGTGTCGGCGATGTCAACTTGCTGCTCAGGGCACTCAACTGCCCCTCAGTCCAGGTCAGTCAGACGACCGCCCGCATCCGGCTGTGCGTGCTCGACGCGGCGGAGCAGGCGTGTGAGCAACTCACCCAACAGCGCCCGCTCGACACTCGTCAGGTCCTGCAGCAGCTCCTCCTCGAACACCGATGCCTTGCGCATCACTTGGAGCCACTTCTCCCGACCCTCGTCGGTGATGCCGATGATGACCCGCACGCGGTTCTCCGGATCGCGCTCTCTCGTCACCAGCCCCTGGGCGAGCATGCGGTCGATCCGGTGGGTCATCGCGGCGGGGGTGAGCCCGAGGCGCTTGGCAATGGTGCCCGGCCAGAGCTGGTAGGGCGAGCCGGCCATCACCAGTTCCTTGAGGACCTCCCACTCGGCATGGCCGAGCCCGAGGGTGACGAGCTGGCGGCCGTAGGCCACGTTCATGCGGCGGTCGAGACGGCTGAGCGCGTTGACCACCTTCTCCACCTGCGGGTCCAGGTCGCGGTATTCGCGCTGGTAGATGGCGACCTGCTCGTCGAGCGTGGGCTGTCGGTCGGGCGCGGGAGGCATGGCTCGAGTATCCCACGTGAACTCGTTCGCCTTGAAGGCTTGCCTTGTGTACTCTTTACCTTCGAACTTTAGCTTCGAAGTCTCCTCCTCGGGGACCTGATTCAGAGGTAGGTGAGTGTGACCACCGCGATGGGCGCTGCGCTGCGCCGGATCCAGTTCGGGAACGCCCTGGCGGCGTTCGGCAACGGCTTCACCGCTCCGTTCCTGTTCGTATACGCGTCGCGTGTGCGGAGTCTGGGGGACGGCACCGCAGGTGCGGTGCTGGCGGTGTTCGCCGTCGTCGCGCTAGCGGTGCTGCCCTTCACCGGACGTGTGATCGACCGGCAGGGCCCGATGCCGATGGCCCTCGGCGGTTCGGTTCTCGGCATGGTGGGTGCCCTGGGGTTCGGCGTTTCCGGGAGCGCCACGAGCGTGCTGGCGTCATCCGCGCTGATGGGCGCTGGGGTCGCCGTGTTGCAGCCGGCCTTGGCGACCATGATCGTGTCGTGCTCGACGAAGGTGACGCGCTCACGTGCCTTCGCCACACAGTTCTTCCTGAACAACCTCGGGCTCGGGGTCGGCGGTCTGCTCGGTGGCCTGATGGTGGACGAACACCGGCCTGCGACGTTCACGTTGTTGTTCGTCATCGAGGCGGCCATGTTCGTCGTGCTGGCGATGGTGCTCGCGACTGTCCGGCTTCCGCAGATGCCGGGAGCGGATGCCGGGCCGGCTCCACAAGCAGGGCGGATCCGCGAGTCCGCCGGTTGGTCCGTGCTGTTCCGTGACCGGTCGATGGTGCTGCTGTGCGTGCTGGGCTTCGTCCTGTTCTTCGCCTGCTACGGGCAGTTCGAGTCGGGGTTGTCGGCATACGCGGTGGAGGTCACCCGAATATCGACGTCCACGCTCGGCATCGCTCTGGCTGCCAACACGGCTGTGATCGTGCTCGCTCAGTACTCGGTGCTGCGGCTGGTCGAACGCCGTCGTCGAAGCCGAGTGGTCGCGCTGGTCGGTGTCATATGGGCGGTGGCATGGCTAGCAGCTGGAGCCTCGGGCCTCGTGCACGGAGCGCAAGCGTTGGCGACCGCACTCCTCATCACCACGTACGCGCTCTTCGGTATGGGTGAGGCGATGCTCTCGCCGACGGTGGCGCCTCTCGTCGCTGACTTGGCGCCCGCACGGATGGTGGGTCAGTACAACTCGGCTTTCGCCCTGGTGAAGCAGTTGGCGCTGGCTGCCGGTCCGGCTGTCGGTGGCCTGCTCGCTGCGATGGGGGCGTACGGGTTCTACATAGTCATGCTCGTGGGCTGCTCCCTCGGGGTGAGCGTGCTCGCGATATGGCTGGGGCGGAGATTGACGGCTGCTCAGGACCGTCCGTACAGGTCCGTCGTGGTCACCGGCAGCAGTGGCGATCGGCGGGAGCTCGACAGCGCGGGCGACAAGGCCGCCGGAAAGCATGCCGAGTTGACCGGTGTCTGACGTCGTCTACGACGTCAGGTGGTCTGGTCATGCCGGGGGTTGGGGAAACGGATCGGGGCCGGTCAGGGGAGGGGCCGTACGTGACTTCCAGACCGGTCCCACCGGCGCCCCGCTGCGGGGACGGGTAGCAAGCTCAGCGAGCTGAGACGGGTGAAGGGGGACGACGCCTGGCGTCAGGCAAGTGGCAGGGCGAACTCGCACCAGACCGACTTGCCGCCTCCCGGTGTCCTGCGAGATCCCCAAGCGGAGGCGACCGTCGCGACGATGGAGATGCCACGGCCGGCCTCGTCCGCGAGTTCCGCTCGGCGGAGGCGCGGCAGGTGGTCGTCCCCGTCGGTGACTTCGACGATGAGCCTGCGGTCCGTACGCCTCAGGCGTAGCCGCATGGGCGGGGTTCCGTGTTGGAGGGAGTTGGCGACCAGTTCGCTGGCCGCGAGCACGCCGAGGTCCTGGAGTTCTCTGGGGAAGCGCCAGGAGGAGAGCACGCCGGACGCGAACGCGCGGGCGCGCGGGGCTGCTTCGGTGCCGCCGAGCAGATCGAGGGCGGCGTTGTGGAACAGCTCCGCGTCCGATCCCGTACGGGCGGGGTGCTGCATGACGAGGACAGCCACGTCGTCGTCATGCTCCGCGGTGATGCCCAGAGAACGCAGCAGTCGGTCGCAGATGATCTCAGGGGAGCCGGTGGCGCCCGCGAAAGCCCGTTCGAGAGTGTCGATGCCTGTATCGATGTCCGCGTCGCGCCGTTCGACGAGACCGTCTGTGTAGAGCACTGCCGAAGACCCGGGCGTCAGTGGCAGCGAGCACGACGAGTGCGTCCAGCCGCCGGTCCCCAGCGGCGGACCGGTCGGTTCGGGTGCGCGCTGAACCGCACCGTCGGCGTCGCGGACGATGATCGGCGGATGACCGGCGGAGGCGTAGTGCAGTAGGCCCTCGTTCGGGTCGTGCACTGCGTAGACGCAGGTGGCGATCTGGCTGGAGTCGATTTCGGCGGCCAGGCCGTCGAGCAGCTGCAGGACCTCGTGCGGTGGAAGGTCGAGGCGGGCGTACGCGCGTACCGCTGTACGGAGTTGCCCCATCACGGCGGCAGCGCGGACGCCGCGGCCCATGACGTCGCCGATGACGAGGGCGGTGCGCCCCGCCCCGAGGGTGATGACGTCGTACCAGTTGCCGCCGACGGCTGCTTCCGTACCGCCCGGCTGGTACGTGGCAGCCACCCGGAGATCGTCGGGCTGCTCCAACTCCTGCGGCAGCAGGCTGCGCTGGAGCGTGACCGCTGCCTCGCGCTGGCGGCGCTCGCTGGCGCGGAGGCGTTCGGCGGCTTCGACCTGGTCGGTGACGTCCGCGGCGAAGATCAGCACGCCGTTCTCGCCGTCGGCTGTGATGGGGGTGCAGGTGAAGGTGTAGAAGGCGTCGCGCTGTTCACGTGTGTCACGGGCGTCGCGGGATTCCCGCGCGTCACGGCCGGCGCGGGTTTCGGCGCCCCCGGACACGCGGCGGGACTTGACGGTGCGCGGCTTGCCGCTGCGCAGCACCTGGTCCATGAGGGGGAGCAGGCCCAGTTCGACGAGTTCCGGGAGGGCCTCGCGAGCGGCCTCGCCCGGCGTACGGGGTCCGAAGACGGAGGTGTACGCGTCGTTGACGTACGCGATCCGGTGGTCGGCGCCGTGTACGACGGCGGCGAGGGCCGGGACCTGGCCGAGCAGGTCGTGGACGGACAAGGCATCGATACTGCGCGTGACGTGCGCACTGGGGATGCCGTCCTCCGACGGGACCGCGACGCCGCTGATGCCGTCAGGCGAGTGCGTCTCCCCGACGGATGCGAGGGAGATCTCAGGGCAGCTGGAACCGTCAGGACCGGCCGTGCCAGATGAGTGGAGTTCGTCCGGACCGGCCGGTGCCGCCGGCGAGTTCGCTTCGACGACGGGGCCGTTGCCGCGGGCGGCGGGGACCGAACCCGCGCTCTCGGGGCATTCCGCACCGTCCGCGCGTTCGATGTTGTCGGCCGTACCGGCGGGGTCGGACGTCTGTTGCGCCTGCGCTGCTGCCTGGGCGGCTCGGTCGGCTGAGGTACGCCGCTGAGTGCCGGGCAGTCGAGCGCTCCAGCGCGTGAAATTCACGGTCGTCCGATTCCTCATGTTGTCCGGGGGACGGCTCCCCCTGGGGCCGTCGACTCACTCTGTGCGGATGCGAGCCCACTCATGGTCACACGATCCGCGTGGTGCGCGGCGCAGACATTGGATCACGCGTCGGTCATCCATGAGATCACTCGGCGGCCCTCACGTCAGGCGGCCCGCCGAGCCTCCGCGGAGTCGCGGAGCCCTCGTCCGATCTCAGGTTCGCTCGGTGGGGCGACCGCTGCCGGCGGCGATCTCGAATTCGGCGCGCGGATGCTCGAGCGAACCGAGGGAGACGATCTCACGCTTGAAGAGCCCTGCCAGGGTCCATTCAGCGAGCACGCGCGCCTTTCTGTTGACGGTGGGGACACGGCTGAGGTGGTAGGCCCGGTGCATGAACCACGCCGGGTAGCCCTTCAGCTTGCGCCCGTAGACGTGCGCGACGCCCTTGTGCAGCCCCAGTGAGGCGACGGAGCCCGCGTAAGCGTGACGGTAGTCGTTCGACGGCTCACCCCGCAGGGTGGCGGCGAGATTGTCCGCGAGGCGCCGGGCCTGACGTACCGCGTGCTGCGCGTTGGGGGCGCACAGCGCTTCGGTCTCGCCCTTCTCCCGTGCGATGAGGTCGGGCACGGCGGCGGCGTCGCCCGCCGACCAGGCGTGGTCGACTCCGTCGATGCGAAGCGCCGCCGTGCACCGGAGGCGCCCGCGGTCGTTGAGGGGCATACCGGCGGCCTTGAGGATGGGGTGCGGCTTGACGCCGGCGGTCCAGACGAGGGTGCGGGTGGGGTGCCGGGAGCCGTCGCTCAGCACTGCGACGCGGTTCTCGCAGGAGTCGAGGCGCGTCTCGAGGCGCACGTCGATGTTCCTGGCCCGAAGCTCGCGGAGGGCGTACGTGCCCATCTCTTCGCCGACCTCGGGAAGGATCTTCCCGGCGGCTTCGACGAGCACGAACTTCATCTCTTCGGCACGGACGTTGTGGTAGTAGCGGCAGGCGTACCGGGCCATGTCCTCCAGTTCCGCGAGTGCCTCCACCCCTGCGTAGCCGCCGCCGACGAAGACGAAGGTGAGGGCAGCGTCCCGTACCTCGGGGTTGCGGGTGGAGGAGGCGATGTCGAGCTGTTCGAGCACGTGGTTGCGGAGCCCGATGGCTTCTTCCACGGTCTTGAAGCCGATGCCGTGCTCTGCCAGTCCCGGGACGGGGAGGGTGCGGGAGACGGAACCGGGTGCCAGAACGAGCTCGGTGTAGGAGATCTCGACGGGGCCGGTGCCCTCCTCCGCGGTGGCCAGCGTCCGGACGTGGGCCACTCGCCGGTCGTGGTCGATGGACTCGGCCTCGCCGATGACGAGGCGGCAGCCCGACAGGACCCTGCGCAGAGGTACGACGACGTGACGCGGGGAGATCGATCCCGCCGCCGCTTCGGGGAGGAACGGCTGATACGTCATGTACGGCTCGGGATCGAGCACGACGATCTCGACGCCGCCCTCGGCTGCGCCGTCCTGGTTCTGCCCCTGCGCGGTGCGCTTGAGCTGCTGCTTCAGCTTCCGCTGGAGGCGGAGGGCCGTGTACATGCCTACATAGCCGCCGCCGACGACAAGAATGCGCGCGGTTTCGTTCATCGCCTTCGTCACTCGTCCATGACGCACCCGCATCAGGGTGTTTGTCCACAGGCTCAGAGAAATTGTGTGGCTGGTGGAGGTTCGCTCTCCGCTTTCACCGCCTGATCCCGGCGGGAGATGTTCTCGCAGGTCGGACAGATGGGAGAAAGGCGCTGGACGCAGCAGGAGGGGGCGGAACACAGTGCCACTTCGGCCATGCTGGGACGGCTGCGAACCCACCCCTTCTCTCTCGACCGGGGCTCAACTATCTTCGTGGGGTCGGGGGTGCGGTGCTTGACGACCGCGGTGCCAGCGCCACCGGCCGCGACAGCGCGAGGGTCTCCGGGGGGAGACTTGATGACCGGGGGAAAACATATATGCGCATTCAGGGTATTCACGGCTCTCATTCCATTGCCACCGCCATGTCGGCGGCAACCGACAGTGGGAGCCACGGGGCGGGAAGCGGCATCAGCAAGATCGGTGCCGCTGGAGGAACCGGCGGCGTCGAGAGGCCCGCTGAGACAGGGCCCGCGCCGCGCCCCACTCCACTGCGAGTGGACGCTCAACGAAATCTGGAACATGTACTGCGAGCGGCCCGCGAGGTCTTCGGCGAGCTGGGCTACGGCGCGCCGATGGAGGACGTCGCGAGGCGTGCCCGGGTCGGAGTCGGGACGGTCTACCGCCGTTTCCCGAGCAAGGACGTGCTGGTCCGGCGCATAGCCGAGGAGGAGACGGCCCGCCTCACCGAGCAGGCACGTGCGGCCCTGGGCCAGGAGCAGGAGCCGTGGTCCGCACTGTCCCGCTTCCTTCGCACGTCGGTGGCCTCAGGTGCGGGTCGGCTGCTGCCGCCTCGGATACTGCGCGCGGACGGCTGGACCAACGGCCCCACGGCGCCGGACACTTCGGCGCGCGTGCCGCAGCAGCGGCAGGCCGAGTCCGGGCAGGAGGGCCAGCCGGGTCTCAGGCTCGTCGAGGAAGGCACCTCTTCCGTCCTTGGACTTCCCCAGGGGCACCTGGAGGTGCCGGTTGACGGCCTGGAGGGCTTCGAAGAGGACTCCGGCTGCGCCGAGTTGCTGAGTGTGGTCGGTCAGCTGGTGCAACGAGCCCGGGACGCGGGGGAGTTGCGTACCGATGTGACGGTGGGCGACGTGCTGCTCGTGATAGCCACGGCCGCACCCTCGCTTCCCGACGCTGCCCAACAGGCCGCGGCCTCAAGGCGGTTGCTCGACATCTTGCTCGAGGGTCTGCGCCCGCGCCCCAGGACGTGAGCTGCGTGTGAGCGTGAGCTGATTCGGCGGAGCGCCACTCGTGCGGGCGGGAATTCGCAGTAGCACCATGCGAAAACCCCTCAAACGAGTGGCTGCTTTCCGTCGGAGCGGTTACCAGACGCCGTCGCTGTGCCAGGCTTGCCCGATCCTTGTCTGTGACAGCGTCTACGGGGGCCGCCGCGGTGGGTTCTGAGAAACGGGAAGACCCGACGGAATCGGCAGAGCCGGACCGTACGGGCGAGCGACCCTTAGGGCGAGTGTCACCGCTGATCCCGCAGCAGGGCAGGTCGTCGGGCAGGGAAACGCATCGGGAGCGTTCCGGGCCCGACGCCGACCCGTCCGCTCAGCGCTCTGAGGGTGATCCGTCCGCAGGACGTACAGCTGCGGGGGGCGCGCCCAACGGCATGTCGTCAGCGGAGGGCACGGCTCTGGACGGGACCGACGAGGTCCCGGCCTCCGACGTCCATCTCCTCCTACGCATGCGAGAGGGAGACAGCAGCGCCTACGAGGAGCTGTACCGACGGCACGTGGGTGCGGTCCGGCGCTACGCCCGTACGTGCTGCCGGAGTTCGCAGACTGCGGAGGACCTCACCAACGAGGTCTTCGCTCGCACCCTCCAGGCCGTACGGGGCGGCAAGGGGCCGATCAGATCCGTACGTGCCTATCTGCTGACGTCTGTCCGGCACGTCGGAGCAGCGTGGGCGAGGACGGAGCAGCGGGAGCAACTCGTCGAGGACTTCGCTGTGTTCGCGCAGTCGGCGGCAGGCGGGAAGAGGACGGCGAACGACACGCCTGCCACCCCGGGTGCGGACGTTCGGGCGATGCAGGCGGCGGAACAGACGCTGGTGGTACAGGCGTTCAAGAGTCTGTCGGAGAGAGACCAGACGGTCCTGTGGCACACGACTGTGGAGGAGGCCAACCCAAGGGATGTCGCCCCGATGCTGGGGCTCTCGGACAACGCCACGGCAGTGGCCGCACACCGTGCACGGGAGAACCTGCGAAGGGCGTACCTGCAGGCGCATGTCAGCGACTCGCTGACCACCGGCGGTGACTGTGCTCGCTATGCGGACCGGCTCGGCGCATACGCGCGCGGGGGCCTGCGTACCCGTGCCGAGTCGGGGATGCGCAAGCACCTTGATCAGTGCGCACGGTGCCAGACCGCCGCAGCTGAGGTCATGAACCTCAACGAGCGCATGCGCGTTCTGGTCCCGGTGGCCTTCATCGGCTGGTTCGCGTCGGCCGGCGGCACGAAGACCTTCGCGGCGCTGCTCGCGGGTACGGGCACGACGGCCGCGGCAGGCGGCTCCGCGGCCGCGGGTGGAGGCTCCGCCGGAGGTTCGGCGGGCTCAGCGTCCTCCGAAGGGCTCGGCATGCCCGCGAAGGTGGGCCTCGGTGCGCTGACCGCGACACTCGCGGGGGTCACTCTGGTCTTCGCCCTGGCAGGGACCAGCGCCAAGGAACAGGCGGCCGGTCCGGAGCCCGGTCCTTCCGCTGCTCCGGGTGTGCCACCCGAGGCAACGCAGAAGCCCGGCGAGGAAGGGGAGCAGAGACCTGGAGACCCGGGAGGGTCCGAACAAGGCGACGGGAGCAGCGATTCCGAGCTGCCCCTTCCGGGACCGCGTCCCGAGCCGCCGGGCTCCGGCGTGGACCCGGACATGCCCTCCCCCTCCCCCAGCGGCACTGAGGCGCAGGAGCCCAGCGCCCCGCCCTCACCGACGCCTTCGCCCACCACCCCCACTGAACCTCCTCCCGAGACGCCTCCCCCACCGCCGGCCGAGGACTTCCAGGTCAATCAGCTCCACTGGAGCCTGCTCTCCTTGGGCGACGACCAGGGCAAGCCACGGTTGCGTGCCATCACCAGCAGCTGGCTGTGGCAGCGCTACGACATGAGCGTCGGCGGCACCCCGTTCGAGTACGGCGTGAGCGTCCACGCGCCGTCGTCCGTGACGATCGAACTCAACCGCAGCTGCAAGGTGTTCGAGGCCCAAGCCGGAGTCGACGACGTCACGCGCCGTGCCGGACCCGTGCGCTTCTCGGTGTACGCGGACGGGGCACGGCTGTGGACTTCGCGCGCGATCCGGGGCGGCGAGTCACCTGTGCCGGTGCACGTCCCTCTGACCGGTGACGAGCGGACCGTGCGCCTGAAGGTCACACCGCAGTCGCCGTTCAGCATCGTGGCGCTGGCGGACTGGGCGGAAGCCAAGATCAGTTGCCGGTGAGCGGTGCGTCGTCGGGCTGATGCCCGGCCGCCTTGCTGCTGCGGTGGGCTCGCCTTTCCTCGTCTGTGCGTGGCTCTGGTGGGTTCGTGCGCCGTGGTGCCTGTCGATTCCGGCTGGGCTGTCCGTACGGGTGCTGTCCGCTCGGGCTGTCCGGGAGAGCTCCAGCCCCTGGCGTTGTGTGGCCTGAGCGACCGCTGGCTAGCCGTCGAGAAGCGCGTCGAGCAGGGCGCACGCCTCATCGACGGTGGGGGGCTCCGCGCCTACGGGCTCGCCGCTCGACGCCTGAGCCCAGGGCAGGGGAGACGGCGACGGCGAGGACAAGGACGATGGCGTCGCGCCGGTATCGGTCTGCTCCGGCGTACTCCCGGGCTCCTCGATCTCGGCCGCGGCGTGCGCCCGTACAAAATCCTCCATGCGGGACTCCGGGACGCCGGCGGTCAGTTCGCCACGCTGACGCCCGGCAGCGTCGACCAGTCGCAGCGCGGTGCGCGGATGTCCCCCGGCGAGCGTCACCGAGGCCGCAGCGAGCAGGACGTGCGCGAGCAAAGCCTCAGGGGCACCGACGTCGACTCCCCTGCGCAGCGCCCCCCGCACCTCGCGTACGGCGTCCGGCATCGCCCGCCCCTCGGCTGCCGAGATGCGGGCGCCCAGCGCGCTCAGCGCCACCTCGAAGATGACAGGGGGTGTGCCGAGCGCCGCATACGACTCCGTCTCCCTGTGGAGCTTCCTTGCCAGCACCGGATCCCCGCTCTCCAGCGTGATCAGGGAACGGATGCAGCAGGCGAACGCACGGGCGTCGGCGATGCCGAGCCGTGCGGCGTCCTCCCCGGCGAGCCGGGCCAGGCTCTCCGCCTCCTCGCTGTCGCCCTGCCTGTAGCGGATGTCGGCGATGCGGCAGTTGAGGAACGGCAACTCGGTGATGGCGCAGAGCTGTTGGGCGTACCGGCGCGCCGCTTCGTACTCCTTGATGGCCTCTTCGTACCGGCCGTGCTGCACATCGAACTCGGCACGAAGGCCCGAGACTTGGGAGAGCAGCCATCGGTCGCCGGTGGATCTGGCCAGAGCCTCGATCTCGGCCATGTCGTCGTACGCGAGCGAGAGGCCGCCTGCCACGTCGACTCGGATGTGGGCCCTGAACAGGAGTGAGACGGCCAGTTCCCACGCCTGTCCGTACCTGCGGCAGGTGTCGACGGAGACGTCCATCAAGTCGGCGACGCCCTTGCTTCCCGTCTGGACGAAGGCTGTGAACGGCCACAACAGGCCCGGCATGCGCGCTGATTCGGGGCGGGGCCGACGGAAGAAGTCGAGGAGTCCGAGGAGATCGCGGCGGTGACTCTCGTCCTTGAACGTGTCGTTGGGCTCCTGCTCGGAGAGCAGGAAGTAGCGCAGGAGCTGGAATTCCCGGTAGAGGAGTTCCGTGTCCTCGTCCCGTTCCGCGGAGTCTCCG
Source organism: Streptomyces albidus (ex Kaewkla and Franco 2022) (assembly GCF_013870515.1). GTDB lineage: Bacteria > Actinomycetota > Actinomycetes > Streptomycetales > Streptomycetaceae > Streptomyces > Streptomyces albidus. The sequence goes on from NZ_JACBXA010000141.1 coordinate 10,710, forward strand.
GGCAGCAGGTCCAGGGCGCGTTGTATCCAACGGGCCCCCTCGTCACGGTAGTTGCGCAGCCACCAGAACCAGCCCATCGCGCGGACGAAGGCGAACACCGCGCTGGTGGCCGTCTCCTTCACCTTCTCAGCCGTGTCAGCCGTGTCAGCCGTGTTCGCATGCTGAAGGGTGCGGTGAAGGGCGGCACGTACGTTGTCGAGGTCGGCCTCCAAGCGCGACAGCCAGGTCAGTTGGGCGTCCGAGCGCAGCCGCGGCTCCGCAGCGGTGACGAAGCGGAGCAACTGCTCGGTGTGCCGCGTCTCGGCGGAGGCCAGGTCGGCGGGGTGCGCCGCAGCGCGTTCGTTCGCGTACTCCTGGATGGTCTCCAGCATCCGGTAGCGGACCCCGCTCCCGTGCTGGGCGCTCGCGGGCCGGGCAGTCCCGGGCTGGGCGAGCCGGACATCCCCGTGGGGCCCCTTCAACCGATCCTGCTCAGGCTCCTGTTGGGGCGGGGGCTCGGGCTGTTGTTGGGGCTGCTCGGCGATGAGGATGGACTTGTCCACGAGCGTGCCGAGCACGTCCAGCACGTCGCCCTCGTCGACCAGGCGCGCCCCGTCACGTTCATGGCCCAGGCCCGCCCCGTCCGTCCACTCGCCGTCCCGGGAACCAGATGCGCCGACGCCCGGGAGGTCCGCGCACACGTACTCCGCCGCCGTGAGGGTGCAGCCGCCCGAGAAGACGGACAGGCGGCGCAGCACGGTGCGTTCACGCTCGTCGAGCAGATCCCACGACCAGTCGACGACGGCACGCAACGTCTGCTGGCGCGGCAGCACCGTACGGCTTCCGCTGGTGAGAAGGCGGAAGCGGTCGTCCAGCCGGTCGGCGATCTGTCGCGGGGTGAGCGAACGGAGCCGGGCCGCGGCCAGTTCGATGGCGAGGGGAAGTCCGTCCAGCCGACGGCAGATCTCTGCGACGGCCTCAGGGTCGGAGCCCATGTCGAACCCGGCCCGTGCCGCCGCAGCACGGTCGGCGAAGAGGCGGTGTGCGGGCTCCGGGGGCAGCGGTTCGACGGGACGTACGGTCTCGCCCGGCACCCCGAGCGGCTCCCGGCTGGTGGCCAGCACGGTGAGTCCTGGGCTGTGTGCGAGCAGGGTCTCGGCGAGGTGGGCGGCAGCGTCGATGACGTGCTCGCAGTTGTCGAGCACGATCAACAGGCGCCGCTGAGCGCAGTGTTCGAGGAGCCGGGCCATCGCGTCGCTCGCCGGTTCGGGTGCCCCCCCGACACCGGCGAGGGTGCCCGTCGCTCCCGTACGGCCGACGGCCGGCCCCGACTCGATGGTGCCGGTGCGCAGGGCGGTGCTTCGGCGTCCGAGGGCGCTGAGGACTGCGCCGGGAACGGCCGAGGGGTGGTCGAGCGGGGCGAGTTCGACGAGCCACGCACCATCGGGGTACGGGGAGCCTGCGTGGTGGGAGTCGGCGCTGCGGAGGTCGGCGTAGGGCGAACCGGCGTACGGCGAACCGGATCCCCCTGCACCGAAGGCCGCCGCCTCCTCGGAGAGCCGAGTCTTGCCGGAGCCGCCGGGGCCGGTGAGCGTGACGAGACGGGAGCGCGCGAGGTCGGCGCGGAGGGTGTCGAGGTCGGATTCGCGGCCGACGAAGCTGGTCAGGCGGGTGCGCAGGTTCCCCGGCGTGCTGCGCGCACCGGCGAGGGACGGCCCCCGGTCGGCGCCCGCACCACCGCGCCCTCCGACGGCGCCATTCCCCGAGACCCCGAGTCCGCCACCCTCACCAGGCTCGTGACCGCCGCCCGCACCGTCGCCGTCCGCCGCGAGCAACTCCGCATGCAGTACCCGTAGTTCGGGGCCGGGATCGACGCCGAGCCGTGCTGCGATCTCCCGTCGCACGGCCTCGTAGGCGGCCAGCGCCTCAGCCTGACGCCCGGCGTCCCTCAACGCCCGTATGAGAAGCGCGTGCAGCGGCTCGTCGAGTGGCTGCCCGGCAGCGAGCTGGTGCAGTTCGGGGAGCACTTGGGCCGCACGCCCGAGGGCCAGGTCGGCGGCGATGCGCCGTTGCTGCACCCTCGTCCGCTGGGCCTCGGGACGGGCCGCCGCGGCGCCCCTGTCCGGCAGGTCGGCCAGCGCGGGCCCGCGCCACAGGGCGAGGGCGTCACGGAACAGCCTTGCGGCAGCGGCGGCGTCACCGGCGTCCAGGGCCGACTCGCCTTCGCGGGCGAGGCGTTGAAAGCAGTGCAGGTCGATGTCCTCGGGCCCGGCACGGAGCCGGTAGCCGCCGGGCAGCGACTCGACGGCGTCCCGCCCGATGGCCCTGCGCAGACGTCCGACGAGGGCCTGGAGCGCGGCCGTCGCATCATCGGGCAGACCGCCGTCCGCGTCCGCCCACACGTCGTTGATCAGCACCTCGACGGGTACGGGCGACGAGCTGTCCGCGTGCAGCGCGAGCGCGGCGAAGAGCGCACGCAGGCGCGTCCCACCCAGTGGGACCGCTTCTCCGTGCTCGTCGAGCGCCTCGGAGGCACCCAGGATCAGATACCGCACTGGTCCATTGTCACCGAGCGTGGCGGACTTCCCGGAAGAATTTCCGTCTCGAACCGTCTCGGCCCGTCCCTGTCTCTCTCAGCCCCGCTCCGTCGGCGAGAGCCCGAGCGTCCGGGGCACCACGGGCGTGGACTGGACGATCGAGGTGGTGGTCTGCCCGTACAGCAGGACCGCGCCCGTGGTCGGATCCACGGAGCCGTGCCCAGTGGGCAGAGGTACTCCACGGCAGAGGTACTCCACGGCAGAGGTCCTCCACGACAGAGGTCCTCCACGACAGAGATGGCCCCCGGCGGACGCGGTCCGGGTGGCTCAGCCGTGTCGCGACGTGAGCGCCGTCAGCCCGGCCCGTACGGCGGCGGCGCTGTCCTCGAGCTCCGCGCGCTCCCGCACCCGCCAGTCGGCTTCGATCTTGAATCCGTCGCCGGCGAACCGGGGGACGACGTGCAGGTGCACATGGAAGACCTCCTGGAAGGCGGCCGCGCCGTCGGCCAGAAAAGAGGTTGACGCCCTCACATCTCAGGTCCGAACGCCGCACCGCGCGGGCAAGCCGGTGTCCGGCCGTCCACACCCGGGCGCCGAGGTTCTCGTCCAGGTCCTCCAGACCCGCTGCGTGCGTCCTCGGGACGACGAGCAGGTGGCCGGGGGTGACGGGGCGGAGATCCATGAAGGCCATCACCGTGTCGTCCTCGTACACGGTGCTCGACTCGGCCTGTCCGGACTCGATGTCACAGAAGACGCATTCGCCGACGGTCAACGTCCCTCCCAACGCGACGGAATGGTTCGACTTCCTCGACCCGGGGTGCTGCATCACGGCCTGGCCGGTTCTCGACGCGAGAACTCAACTGGCCATGCCCGGAACGAGGTTCACGGCCGAGCGTTCACAGTGCCGGTCTCTGCTGGGCCGGCAGAACCCCGCCCGCGACCGCACGCTGACGCGGAGCGGCCGACCCTGTCCAGCACGTGCCGCGACGTGAGATGAGCCGACGCAGCCACAGCTCCGTGGAGACAAGGTCGGCAAGGCCGTCGAGGGGCAGTGGTTCGCCCTCAGAGGCGGCACGGATCGCCTTCCGTACGACCCTCGCCTCGACAAGACCCGCGTCCGCGAGGAGCGGTGCGTCGAAGAGCTGGATGAGATCGCCCGCGGCCGCACGCAGCCCCGCCCGTACGGAGGCCGCCTGGTACGCGTACGACGGAGCGCCCCAGCCCGGGGGCAGTTCGTGCACGCCGGCCCCTCTCAGCACCGCCCGCAACACCGCGGCCCTGGCACCCGGCTTGACCCGCAGCGCTTCGGGCAGGTCGCGGCAGGCGCGTACGACCTGGTTGTCGTAGAAGGGAGCGTGCAGCCGCTGGTTGCGGATCTCGGCGGCCTGCTCGAGGACGCGATGGTCGGCGGCCTGACGTGCGAGGGCTGCACGCGCACGGCGTTCACCCGGGCGTTCGCTGGAGGAGCGGAGCCTTGCCGCGGCCTCCAGCCGCATCGACACCTCGGCGAGTGCCTCCCCGGTCAGCCAGCGAGCTGCCGGGCCGGGGCGGCACCAGGTGAGCGCGGCGACGGAGGCCCCGACGGCGCCCTCACTGCCGTAACCGCCGGCGCCGCCGAAGACCCCCAGGTCGGCAAAACCTTTTCCCAGGTCGGCGCCGAGGCCGGCGTCGTCCTGCGAACTGCGGCCGTTCGAGGGCCCGTTGTTCCCGAGGCCGCCCGTACGCAGCCGAAGGGCCGCCTCGGCGATCCCGTCCCGGTACTGCGTGCGGGCCAGCCGTCGCGCAGCCCGGTACACGGTCCAGGGCACCAGTACGGATCTGCCGGGAGGTACGTCTTCCGCGCGTGCCAGCGCCGCGACAGGTCGCAGCAGGTGACGGCGGCGACGGTCCATCAACAGGTCGGCGAGGCGCGCTGGATGAGCATCCAGCACCTGGCGGGCGCCGAGTCCGACGAAGTGGTCGGAGCTGCCGACCGCGAGCCGCTGGCGGTGCCGGTCCGCGACGACGAGCGAGGGACCCGGCTCGTCCGTGAGCGGGCCCTCCAACTCTGCGTAGGGCAGGGCGTCTTCACCCGCCGCGACGACGAGGTGGTGCAGCCGCGGATTCTCGGCGATGCTGCGGGCGCGTTCCAGCTCGGCGGCGGCCGAAGTGGCGCTGGTGGCGAGGTCGTTGAAGGTGACGGCGAGCAGGCGCTCGCCGGCCTCCGCCCCGAGCGTGCCGTGCACGGTGCCTGGCATGCCGGGCAGTCCCGCCGCGAGCAGCGCGAGGGTGCCGGATGCGGCTTGTTGGGTCCGTAGGCGTAGTACTCGATCTCGCCCGAGTAGCAGCCGTCT
>NZ_JACBXA010000142.1 GCF_013870515.1 Streptomyces albidus (ex Kaewkla and Franco 2022)
CACCAGCGTCGTCTTGCCGGCGCCGTTCGGCCCCAGCAGCCCTTGGACGGTGCCTCGCGGCACGGTCAGGTCCAGATCCGTGAGCGCCTTCTTGGCGCCGTAGTCCTTGTGCAGCCCTTCGACCACGATCGCGTCGTCCGCGTTCATGCCGCCCTCCACATCGATAGCTAATCAATTTTGACTAGCTACCTCGGAAGACTAGCGGCGCGACCGCCACTAGTCAAAGTTGATGAGTTGGCTCAGGTCTCCGCGAACGGGTTCGGCGTACCGGGGGGCAGCACCTGCACGTCGCGGCGGCCCTCCCCGGCCATCACGTACGCGCCGTTCTCCAGACGTTCCACCAGCCCGCGCGTCCACTCCGCGCCGCTCTCCGAGTTGTGCACCCAGAGCTTCATGATCTCGCCGATGTGACCCCACTCCTCGGGGGTGCCCTCCTGCGGCGACCAGTGCTGCGCGACCTCCTGACGCCACTCCTCCAGAGCCGCGATCCGCTGCTTGAGCAGGGCGATCGCCTCTTCGCGCGGGAGGTCGACGATGAAGCCGATGCCGGAGGTGAGCATGTCCTGCTTCTCGTCGATGGCGGTGAGCGCGTGCCGCAGAAGTTTCATGAACTCCGCTTCGCCGGCCTCGGTCACCTCGTACTCGGTGCGCGGGGGCCCGCCGACCGTGCTCGGCGCCGTCTCGTACGGGCGCAGCAGACCTTGCTTCGCCAGCTGCTTGAGCGCGTGATAGATCGACCCCGGCTTGGCGTTGGACCACTCGTGGGCGCCCCAGAACTCGAGGTCGTTGCGCACCATGTAGCCGTGCGCCCGCCCGTGTTGGCGCACCGCCCCCAGCACCAGCAGCCGGATCGCCGACATCGTTCCTCGCTTCCGCCGCCCGTTCTTCGCCCGCACCGGGCCCGCGTCGCCGCCAGCCTAGACGGGCGGGGGCGCGGGACGGGCGGGGACGGGTGGCGGACGGCGCTCGCCCGGCGCTACTTGAGGGGTTCCTGCCCGAAGGCCGCCCAGTCCGGCTCCGGCATCGCACCCGTCTCGAAGACGAGGTCGAACGCGCCCTTGCCGTCGATGCTCTCCCTGATGACGTCCGCGTGCCCCGCGTGACGAGCCGTCTCCTCGATGAGGTGCAGCAGTGCCCAGCGCCACGAACGCTTGCCGCCCTCGTCCCAGGGGACCTTGGGCGAGTCGAAGGTCTCGTCGACGGAGCCGATGGCGCGTACGGCCGCGTCGGTCTCCCGCGCCACCTGCTCGTAGAGGTCGAGCAGCACGGCGACGGTCTGGCCCTCACCCGGCTTGAAGCTGTCCTCCCACTCCGCGACGGAGCCGGCGAAGTCGTACTCCTCGCCGTCCGCCCGGAGCCTGCGCAGCCAGCCCCGCTCCCCCACCGCGATGTGCTTGAGCACTCCGGCGAGCGAGAGGGCGCTGGCCGACGGCACGCTGCGGGCCTGCTCCTCGGTCAGCCCGTGCAGTGCACGCCGGATGCCGCCCCGCTGCGCCTCCAGGTACGCCAGGAGTGCGCCGCGCTCGTCGCCGGGTGCCTCGGGCTTCACCACTACGGGCATGGTCGTCACCTTCCGCCAGGAGCCGCCGCGTTCGGCGTCTCTCGATGACGACCAAGCTACGAAGCCTTGTGGTCAGCCACTGTCCTCAAGGCTTCGCCGTGGGGAGAGAACTCCCGTCAGAAGGGGAAACCGCTGCGGGCGTGCTGGATGGAGATCCACTTGGTGGTGGTGAAGGCCTCCACCGCCTGCTCCCCGTTCAGCCGCCCCAGACCGGAGTTCTTCTCGCCGCCGAAGGGGACGATCGGCTCGTCCGCCACCGTCGTGTCGTTGATGTGGACCATGCCGGTCTCTATGCGGTGGGCGATGCGCAGGCCGCGTTCGATGTTGCCGGTGTGGACGGCGCCGCCGAGCCCGTAGGGGGTGTCGTTGGCGACGCGGACGGCCTCGTCCTCACCGTCCACCGGGATGATCAGCGCGACCGGTCCGAGGATCTCCTCACGGAGCGCCGGCGAGCCCTCGGGCAGGTCGGTGAGGACCGTGGGCGAGATGACGTTGCCGTGCTTCGTGCCGCGCAGGAGCGCGGTCGCGCCCTCCGAGACGGTCCGCTCGACGATGGTGTGGACCTTCTCGGCCTGCACGGCGTTGATCAGCGGGCCGATGTGCGTGTCCGGGTCCTCCGGGTCGCCCACCTTCAGCGTCTTGACCTTCGCCACGAACTTCTCGGTGAACGCTTCGCGGACCTGACGGTCCACGATGATGCGGTTCGCCGACATGCACACCTGGCCCTGGTGCACGAAGCGGCTGAAGACGGCCGCGTCCACGGCGTAGTCGAGGTCGGCGTCGTCCAGCACGATCAGGGCGCTGTTGCCGCCCAACTCGAGGACGGTGCGCTTGAAGTGGGATGCGGCGACGGTCGCCACCTGCCTGCCCACGGGCTCCGAACCGGTGAAGGCGATGACCTTCGGCACCGGGTGCGAGATGAAGATGTCGCCGATCTCGGCGGTGTCGGTGATCACGACGTTCAGCAGCCCCGGCGGCAGGCCCGCGTCCTCCAACAGCTTGGCGACCAGCGAACCGCCGCACACGGGCGAGTTCTGGTGCGGCTTGAGGACGACGGCGTTACCGAGAGCGAGAGCGGGCGTAATCGTCTTCAGCGAGAGGAGGAAGGGGAAGTGGAAGGGGGAGACGACGCCCACGACGCCCACCGGGACGCGGTAGACGCGGTTCTCCTTGCCGTCGACGGGCGACGGGGCGATCCGGCCCTCGGCACGCAGCGCCAAGTGGATGGACTCCCGCAGGAATTCCTTGGTCTGGTGCAGCTCGATGGCGGCCTTGAGGCGGGTGCCGCCGACCTCGGCGATGAGCGCCTCGGCGATCTCCTGCTCCCGCTCCTCGATCAGCCGGATCGTACGCTCGAGCACCTGCCGGCGCGTGTAGGGGTTCGTCTTCGCCCAGGCACGCTGATGCCGCTCCGCGGCACGGTAGGCGAGGTCGATCTCCTCGGCGGTCGCGACCGTGATCGACGCGAGCTTCTCGTCGTTGTAGGGATCGAAGTCGATGATGTCCCAGGAGCCACTTCCATGGCACCACTGGCCGTCTATGTACTGAAGCGCCAGGTCCGTGAAGTAGGACATGTCATTCCTTCGTGGGGCAGGAACAAGCCGGGCAATGCCGCCGCGCGGGGCCGCAGCAGAGCACAACTCCGTACTGATAACTGGTCATCGTACTTGCAACTCAGCTTTGTCGGCGGATTGCGAGCAGATGATCTCGCGTGCGCGAGGGTGAGAGGCTGTCCTTCATGAGCCTCCCCAACACCTGGTCGTACTGCGCGACTTCCTCTTTCTTGTCCAGATAGAGAGCACTGGTCAGCTGCTCCAGATAGACGACGTCGTTCAGATCGGACTCGGGAAAGCGAAGCAGTGTGAACGCACCGCTCTCGGCCGGATGTCCGCCCAATTCGAATGGGACGACCTGAACGATGACGTTGTGCGCCTCGGAGACGGCGGCCAGGTGGTCCAACTGGGCGTCCATGATGGCGTGGGAGCCGAACTGGCGGTGCAGGGCTGCCTCGTCCAGGACGCAGACGAACTGGGGGGCGTTCTCGCCGAGGAGGAGCTTCTGGCGCTCGACGCGGAGCGCGATCCTGCGCTCGACCTCGTCGTCGGAGATGTGCGCCCGGTGACCGGCGGTGACGACCGCGTGGGCGTACTCCGGAGTCTGCAACAGGCCGTGCACGAACTGCACTTCGTAAGTGTTGATGTGTGAGGCGGAACCCTCGAGCCCGACATATGTCTGGAACCACCCCGGCAGCACGTCGCTGTAGCTGTGCCACCACCCGGCTATGCTCGATTCCCTCGCGAGCCCGAGCAGGGGTTCGCGCTCGGATTCGTCCACCACTCCGTACAGCGTGAGCAGGTCGGCCACGTCCCGGGCCTTGAAGCTGACGCGGCCCAATTCCATTCTGCTGATCTTCGATTCGGATGCGCGGATCGAATAGCCGGCGGCTTCGCGGGTCACACCGCAGGCCTCACGGAGGCGGCGAAGCTGGGATCCGAGCAGGATGCGTCGCACCATCGACCCGCTTGAACCACTCGCCCCGATTGCGCCGCCACTCACACCCATTGCCGGTTGTGTCTCCATTTCGAGAAACCCTTCACCCCTGCTCTGAGGGAAGTGTGCCATCAATGCGCTTCGTTGCGTGCCCGGGTGATTACACACGATCGAAAGTCTCACGTGCACGTGCATCTGCCCTTGCATCTGCTCTGGGCATTGGCAACCATGGGGATCGCACAAGTGCGCCGCGTGCCAGCGCAGTTGTGGCAGACGGGGTATGGCGAACGAGGAACAGCGAGACCCATCAGGACAGCAAGTCGACCGGATCCACACAGGATCATCACTGCCGCGAATGCCAGGAGTGGCTCGTCATGGGGACCGAAGGATCGACCGTGCTTGAGCCCTTGTGGCGTGGGCTCCCGCACCTCGACCACTCGACCGTCTCCGGGTCCGCCACCTGTGCGCTGCCGCCGCGCTTCGACGCGGTGAAGGGCGCGAGGGACTTCACCCGCGAGACTCTGCAACGCTGGCGGCTGGACGGCGAGTTCGACACCGTCGCTCTGGTCGTCTCAGAACTGGTGACCAACGCGCTGCGCCATGGTCTCCCTTCCCTGAACACCTCACCGGACCTGACCTCTCCGGTGAGGCTCGATCTGATGCGCTGGGCGGCGCGGCTTGTCTGCGCCGTACGCGACCCGAGCGGCGCACCACCGGAGACGACCAACAACTGCACCGAGTATGTGGACTTCACCGCCGAGTCCGGCCGCGGACTGTGCCTGGTGGAGTCCTTCAGCGACGGCTGGGGCTGGCATCCGCTGACCGGGATGATGCGCGGCAAGGTGGTCTGGGCGCTCTTCAGGCTCACGCCCGCCTAGCGCGCACGGTCCCGCGGAGCCCAGGAGCCCGCGCGGAGACGCAGCCCGTGGGGACGGAGCCTGCGTTGGACGGGGGCGGATCACGAGCCCTGCGCCCCTCCCCGGCCCCAGCCCGTCTCGTTCCGCCTTGGAGGCGACTCAACCTCCGCGGCGTCGCGGGCGTCTTCCCGACCGGCTCCGCCGCAGCCCGCGGCGGGGTCAGTCCTGTACGAGGTGGTCGAACTCGCCGTCCTTGACGCCGAGAAGCAAGGCCTCCATCTCGGCGGGCGTGTAGACCAGCGCGGGCCCGTCAGGAAAGCGCGAGTTCCGCACGGCTATCTCGCCACCCGGCAGCTTTGCGAACTCCACACAGGTGCCCTGCGAGTTGCTGTGCCGGCTCTTCTGCCACGCGACTCCGTGCAGGTCCCTCGCGGCCATGCCGTTGTACGGGTGAGGCACTTGGATCTCCCGGGCTGGTGCGGTGTGGGGTGGTCGCACAGTGCGCGGTACGGACACCGTTGTCCTTCAACTGCCCTGGATCATAGCTTCGTTCATGTGCCAATGCATGTGCCGATGCACGTGCACGACAGCCTGTCGCTGTGTCATCACAGCCGGTCAAAGCGGGTTGCGCACCGCTGATCGCTCATCACCCGGGGTCGATTGCTTCCGCTTTCGTACGACCTTCACCCGGCACCACAGTCCGACCACGGGCTCGCCTGAGAGGACATGCTCCGGCCCTGTCTTGACTTGAATCGAGCTTTAACTTCTACCGTCGTTCCGTACACCGACCATCCGTCACCGGCCCCGCAGGAGAAACCATGAGCATGGAGACGACCGCGTGGCACGCGCTCTACGCCTCCCGCTTCGCACAGCAGGACAAGCGTCCCTTCTCACGGGCCGTGCTCACCCGCATCCTCCGCTTCGCACGCGGTCACCGCCGTGCGCTCATCGCGTTCCTCGTCTTCAGCAGCGTGCTGGCTCTCCTCACGGTCGCCACTCCCCTGCTTGCCGGCCGGGTCGTCAACGCCATCGTGGACGGCGCACCGGTCCGCACCGTCACGATGCTCGCCGTCGTGATCGCGCTCATCGCCGTGGCCGAGGCGGCGACCGGGCTCTTCACCCGCTGGCTGTCGGCCCGCATCGGCGAGGGTCTCATCCTCGATCTGCGCACGGCCGTCTACGACCACGTGCAGCGCCAGCCCGTCGCCTTCTTCACGCGTACGCGGACGGGCGCACTCGTCAGCCGTCTCAACAACGACGTGATCGGCGCCCAGCGCGCCTTCAGCAACACCCTGTCCCAGGTCGTCAGCAACCTGGTCACGCTCCTGGCCACGGTGGCCGTGATGGTGCGGCTGTCGTGGCAGATCACGCTGCTGGCGCTGGTGCTCCTTCCTTTGTTCGTGCTGCCCGCCCGCAGGATGGGCGTGCGGCTGGCCCGGCTGGAGCGTGAACGCGCCGACCACAACGCCGCCATGGGCAACCAGATGACCGAGCGCTTCTCCGCACCCGGTGCGACCCTCGTCAAGCTCTTCGGGCGCCCGGAGGAGGAGTCGGCCGAGTTCGCGGGGCGCGCCGGCCGCGTACGGGACATCGGCGTGCGCACGGCCATGGTGCAGTACGTCTTCATCACCGCGCTCACGCTCGTATCGGCGCTCGCGCTCGCACTCGTCTACGGCCTCGGCGGCTTCTACGCGCTGCGCGGATCCCTCGACTCCGGTGCCGTCGTCTCCCTCGCCCTCCTGCTCACCAGGCTCTACGCGCCGCTGACCTCGCTCGCCGGGGCCCGTGTGGAGGTGATGAGCGCACTGGTCAGCTTCCAGCGGGTCTTCGAGATCCTCGACCTGAAGCCGCTGATCGCCGAGAAGCCGGACGCGGTCGCGGTGCCGGACGGCCCCGTCTCCGTGGAGTTCGACGACGTCCACTTCAGCTACCCGTCCGCCGAGAAGGTCTCCCTCGCCTCTCTCGAGGACGTCTCCACGCTGGACACCCGGGGCGGCGAAGAGGTCCTGCACGGCATCTCCTTCCGGGCCGACCCCGGCCGGATGGTGGCTCTCGTGGGCTCCTCGGGCGCCGGGAAGTCGACCGTCGCCTCGCTGGCACCACGGCTCTACGACGCGGACAGCGGGACGGTGCGCGTCGGCGGCACCGACGTACGCGACCTGAGCGCGGCCTCCCTGCGGCGCACGCTCGGCATGGTCACCCAGGACGGCCACCTCTTCCACGACACCATCCGCGCCAACCTGCTGCTCCCACGCCCGGAAGCCACCGACGACGAGCTGTGGGACGCACTGCGCCGCGCACGACTCGACGGTCTGATCGCCTCACTGCCCGACGGCCTGGAGACGGTGGTCGGCGAGCGCGGCTACCGCTTGTCCGGCGGCGAGCGGCAGCGGCTCACGATCGCGCGGCTCCTGCTGGCGCAGCCCCAGGTCGTGATCCTGGACGAGGCGACGGCCCATCTCGACTCCACCTCGGAGGCCGCGGTGCAGGAGGCGCTGAGCGAGGCTCTGGCCGGCCGCACGTCCGTGGTGATCGCCCACCGGCTCTCGACCGTACGGGCGGCCGACCTCATCCTCGTGCTGGAGAGCGGACACATCGTGGAGCGCGGGACGCACGAGGAGCTGCTGGCACTCGGCGGGCGCTACGAGCAGCTGTACCGGACGCAGTTCAGCGAGCGGCCGCCCACGGCGGAGGCGACCGGGACCACGGTCCCCGTCACGCCGGAGGACCCGGCATCGGAACCCCTCGGGAAGACCCTGGGGCAGTCACTCGGCCGGAGCAGTCCAGCGGGCGGTGCCACGGGGCTGAGTGCACGCTGAGGAAGGGCCGACGCGCGTGCGGGCCGGCCTCTCCCACGCACCGGCAAGGATGGGACTCAACGTGACCAACCCCCTTGATCAACTGCGCCGCTGCTCGGTCGCTGTCGACCTCGGTTCCGCCCGCACCCGCGTCCATATCAAGCAGGCGGGGCTCGTCGTCGACGAACCTTCGGCCGTCGCCGTGAACACCTTCTCCGGGGCCCTGATCGCCGTGGGCACCGCCGCCGAACGCATGGACGGCCGCACACCCGGACACATCAGAGTCGTACGCCCGGTCTGCAACGGCACCGTGATCGACATCGAGATGGCCCAGCGGATGCTGCGGGCGCTGGTCGGTACGACGGTCCGCCGGGCGTGGAGACGCAGGGGCGCCATGCAGCGCGCTGCCGTCACCATCCCGCACAACGCCGACCCGCTCGCCCGCAGCGCGGCCGTCGAGACCCTCACGGGGGTGGGCGCCAAGCAGGTCGAGCTGGTCGACACCCCCACCGCCGCCGGTGTCGGCTGCGGCCTTCCCGTGGAGCAGCCCGAGGCCACCATGATCCTGGTCTGCGGGGCGACCACCACGCAGATCGCCGTGCTCTCACTGGGCGCGATCGTCTCGGCCACGACCGTGCCGATGGGCGGTAACACCATCCATCACGCCGTCGTCCAGCACCTGCGCAACCACCACGAGCTGATCCTGCCGAGCCAGGCCGTACGCCCGCTCCACCTCGCCCTGACAGGCGGGAACGGCGGGACGACAGAGGTGTGGGGACGTGACGTGGCGACCGGCATGGCCCGTACGGTCTGCATCAACCCGGACGACGTGCGCGCTGCCATAGAGGCTCCGTTGATCGGGCTCTCCGATGCGATCCGCAGCGTGCTGCACAACTGTCCCCCGGACCTCGTCGCCGACCTCGCGGACTCCGGCATGGTGCTGGCGGGCGGCAGCGCGCAGCTGCCGGGGCTCGACGAGCGCTTGCGTGCGGGCACGGGGATGCCCGTGCACATCGCCGATCAGCCTTCCCTCTGTGCCGTGAACGGGCTCGCGGCCATGGTCGAGGGGCAGATCAGACCGCTGGGCGCCGAGGTCCACTGACTGTCACTGCCGGTGCGGTCCGGCAGCGGGCGGGCGTAGCGTCGAGAGTATGTGCAGAAACATCAAGACCTTGCGCCCGCCGTACGCGGAGACCGTGACACCCGACGACATGAGGGCCGCGGCCCTGCAGTACGTGAGGAAGGTGTCGGGGTTCCGTAAGCCCGCCGCGCACAACGCCGAAGCCTTCGAATCGGCCGTCGACCGGGTCGCCGCGGCGACCGAGGACCTGCTGGCATCACTCGTTGTACGCCACTGAAGACAAACCGCTTTCGTGACGGCATGCTGATCGGATAGTCGGGTAGCTGCTCCCAGATCTGAGCAAATCCCAGAACTGAAAGGTCCAAGCGTGCCGGATAAACGGGTGGAACGGAGCGCGACAGAGGAGCCCCCAGGGGGCTCCTCGGGCGGTCCGTCGTCATGGAAGCCACAGACGGACAGAGTGGTGTTCGGCGTCACAGCCGCGCTCACGCTCGGGTTCATCGTCTGGGGCGCCGTTGCGACCGACAGCCTCGAGAGCGTCTCGACGACGATGCTCAACAGCACGATGCACAACGGCGGTTGGGCATTCGTGCTCGCCGCCTCGGGCTTCGTGGTCTTCTCACTGTGGCTGGCGTTCAGCCGGTACGGGAAGATCACCCTCGGCAAGGAGGGCGAGCAGCCGGAGTTCAAGACGGTCTCATGGGTCGCGATGATGTTCAGCGCGGGCATGGGCATCGGCCTGATGTTCTACGGCGTCAACGAGCCGCTGACGCACTTCGCGACCCCGCCGCCCGGTACGGGTGGTACGGGGGCTCCTGCGGCCGAGCGCCTGGAAACGGCGATGGCCACGACGCTCTTCCACTGGACGTTGTACCCGTGGGCCATCTACGCGGTCGTCGGCCTCGCCATCGCCTACAGCTGCTTCAGGCGCGGGCGCCGGCAGACGATCAGCGCGGTCTTCACGCCGCTCATCGGTGAGCGGAACGCCAACGGCGCGTTCGGACGCGTCATCGACATCCTGGCGATCTTCGCCACGCTGTTCGGCTCCGCGGCCTCGCTCGGCCTCGGCGCCCTGCAGATCGGCAGCGGCGTCAAGGAGGTCAACTGGGCCTCCGAGGTGGGCACTCCGGTCCTGGTGGTCATCATCGCGGTGCTGACCGCGGCGTTCGTGGCCTCCGCGGTCTCGGGCGTGGAGAAGGGCATCCAGTGGCTGTCCAACATCAACATGGTGCTGGCCGGTCTTCTGGTCCTCTTCGTCTTCATCGTCGGCCCGACGATTCTGATGCTCAACCTGCTGCCGACGTCGGTGGGTTCGTTCATCGGTGAGCTGCCGCAGATGGCCGCCCGTACGGACTCGACCGCGGGCAAGGGCGTCGCCGAGTGGCTCTCCGGCTGGACGGTCTTCTACTGGGCCTGGTGGATCTCGTGGACGCCCTTCGTGGGCATGTTCATCGCCCGCATCAGCCGCGGCCGCACGATCCGCCAGTTCGTCGGCGGTGTGATCCTCGTGCCCAGCGTCGTCAGCCTGATCTGGTTCGCCGTCTTCGGCGGTACGGCCATCAGCCTGGAGCGCAACGGCGCGAAGATCACTGACGAGTCGACGGCCGAAGGCCAGCTGTTCGCGGTGCTGCGCGAGTACCCGATCGCCAGCGTCACCAGCCTCATCGTGATGATCCTCGTCGGCATCTTCTTCGTCTCCGGCGCCGACGCCGCCTCGATCGTCATGGGCACGCTCTCGCAGAAGGGCACGCTCGAACCGAGTCGCAACGTCGTCATCGTCTGGGGCGTGCTGACCGGTGCCGTGGCAGCGATCATGCTGCTGATCGGCGGCGGCGGAGCGACGGCGCTCAACGGCCTGAAGAACCTGACGATTCTGGTGGCCGTGCCGTTCACCGTCGTGATGGTCGGCATGTGCATCGCGTTGACCCAGGATCTGCGGCGCGACCGGCTCATCATCGTCGGTGAGCGTGGTGACGAGGCTGTCGAGACCGCTGTCATCGCCGGACACGAGAAGTACGGCGGCGAGTTCGAGATCCGCATCGGCCCCGCCGCGGCCGAGGCGCTTCCGGTCGACGCCGGCCCCGGGCACGGCACGTACGGACCCGAGGACTCGTCCGGCGACGATTCGGGCGGCGGCTCGGGTGGTGACTCGGGCGGCGGTACCGGCAAGGACTGACCGGGCACCGTTCCCAGTTGACGCGAAGCGCCCCCTCAAGGCCTGGCCTTGAGGGGGCGCTTCGCGTCATCCAGCCGGTTCGGCCCGGGTGAGTCGCCGGCGCTTGATGGACCAGAACAGCTTCTGCCCCAGCAGGGTAAGAGTGCCGGCGATGAGGATGCCCGAGAGGTTGAGGGCGAGCTGCTGCACGGAGCCCGTCGTCTCGCGCAGATCGCCGTAGCTGAGCGCCATCGCGGCGTTCGCCGCCGCGGGGACGGTGGTCACCGAGATCGCTACGCCCACCAGGGCACCGGACTTGGCGGAGGTGAGGGAGAGGATCCCGGCGACACCCGCCAGGACCGCGACCACGAACGACATCAGGTCCGGGTTCCACACGAAGTCGCTGACGGGGTGCGGCTGCAGGTACCTCTCCTTCGAGAAGAGCCCGAGCGCGTCCATCATCACCGTGAAGAGGCCCGTCGCGAGCATCGCCAGCGGAAATCCCACCAGCAGCGCGACGAGCGGACGCGCTGCGAGGCGCGGTTTCCGGCGGGCGAGAGCGATGCACACACCGGCCAGGGGCCCGAACTCCGGGCCGACCGCCATGGCGCCGACGATGAGGATCGCGCTGTCCAGCAGCACACCGCATGCGGCGAGCATCGTCGCCACGACGAGGAACGCCAGGAAGGTCAGCGACAGCCGGGACTCCTCGTGCGTCGCGTCGGTGAGCGACTCCCACAGCACGGCGTCGACGCCCTCGCCGGGCGCGTCCACCTCGGCCTTGGCCGCCCGCTCCGAGAGGGACAGATCGATGTCGTCGACCGAGATCGATCCGTGCTCTGCGAGGTCGAGCCGGGTCAGCTCGGCGATCAGGTCGTCGGCCGCCTCGCGGGCCACGTCGCACAGCACCAGGTCGCCCTCGGGGTTGCGGGCGGCGCCGGGCAGGACGACGAGATGGGCTGTGCCGACCGTCGTCTCAAGAAGGGAGACGACCTCATCGGTGTGGGTCGACGGAGTGATCAGCCTCAGATGGAGCATGACGGAAGAGTAGAGGCCCCCCGCCCGTGCCCGCGGGCCAGGCCCGGGGACGGCTGCGGAGGCCGCGACTCCGCCCCCACGGAAGGGGACTTCACGGGCAATTCATCCCCCGACGCCGCCGTGAACACAATGAACACAACGACCATTAAGTTCTTTCGCGCACAGGGGGCGAAACCGCCGCGTCCCCCGTGCAGCATGTGGGCCGTCCCCCAGCCGGACCTCACACACGAAAGGCGGTGCCCCGCGTGCGCCAGCGCACTCTGTTGTCCCTTCTCGGGGCGTCGCTGCTCGTACTGATCGGCCCCCCGCTGATCACGACGGGCAGCGGTGCCGAGACGGGGACGAACATCCCCGGGCTGCAGTTCATGGTGCCCAACACCCCAGGCGGCGGCTACGACATCACCGCGCGTACCGCCGCGAAGGACGCCGAGAACGCCGAACTCAACCACAACATCGAGGTGTTCAACCTGCCCGGCGCGGGCGGCACCGTCGGGCTGAGCCGCCTCGTCAACGAACGCGGCAACGGCAAGCTCGCGATGTCGATGGGCCTGGGCGTCGTCGGAGCCGTACGCACCAACGAGTCCCCCTCCACACTCGCCGACGCGACCCCGATCGCGCGCACCGTGGAGGAGCCGGACATCGTCGTCGTCTCCAAGGACTCCAAGTACAAGACGTTCGAGCAGCTGCTCGCCGACTGGAAGAAGAAGCCCGGCAAGCTGCCCGTCGGCGGCGGCTCCTCGGCGGGCGGACCCGACCACCTGGCACCCATGCTCATGGCCAGGGACGCGGGGATCGACCCCAAGTCCGTGAACTACGTGCCCTTCGACGGCGGCGGCGAACTGCTCGCCTCCGTGCTCGGCGGCAAGGTCGCGTTCGGCATCTCCGGCATCAGCGAGTACCGCGACCAGATCAAGTCCGGAGAGCTGCGCCTGCTCGCCGTCACCGGAAAGAAGCGGATCAAGGGCTTCGACGCCCCCACCCTCAAGGAGGCGGGCATGGACGTGGAGTTCACCAACTGGCGCGGCATCATGGCGCCGCCCGGCCTGTCGGAGGCGGAGCGCGCGAAGCTCACGCACTTCTTCGACGAGCTGCACGGCTCCCCGCAGTGGCGGAAGTCCCTCGTGCGCAACGGCTGGGACGACGCGTATCTGACCGGTGAGAAGTTCGGGAACTTCCTGGACGCGCAGGACAAGCGCGTCCGGTCCGTACTGAAGGAGGTGGGCGAGTGATGGCCACCGAACCTGCGACATCCACACCGCCAACGCCCGCGCCGGAAGGCGGCAGTTGGGGCGAGCGCCTGCGCGGCCGTTCCGAACTCGGCGTCAGCGTCCTGCTGCTGGCCGTCGGCGTTCTCGTTCTGAGTGACACGCTCACCATGGAGACCGTCGCCAACCAGCGTGGTCCCGTCGGCCCGAAGACCGTGCCACTCGTGGTCGGGATCGCGCTGCTGGTGGTGGCCGTCGTCCTCGCCGTCGACGTGCTGCGCGGCGGGCGCGGGGAGGCCGAGTCAGGCGAGGACGTCGACCTCGACGAGCCGTCCGACTGGCGCACCGTCGCCCTGCTCGCCGGCATCTTCCTCGCCACGGCGGCCCTGATCGACCCGCTGGGCTTCCCGATCACGGGTGCGCTGCTCTTCTGGGGCTCCGCGTACGCGCTCGGCAGCCGCAACTTCGCCCGCGACCCCCTCATCGCGGCCGTCCTGTCCCTGGCCACCTTCGCGGCCTTCAACACCCTGCTGGGCGTTCCGCTGCCCGGTGGCCCGCTGATGGGGGTGCTCTGACAGATGGATTCTCTCTCCTCCCTGCTGGACGGCTTCGGTACGGCTCTGACCCCGCTCAATCTGCTGTGGGCCGCGGTAGGCGTGCTCCTGGGCACGGCGATCGGCGTGCTGCCGGGCATCGGCCCGGCCATGGCCGTCGCGCTGCTGCTGCCGGTGACGTACGGGCTCGATCCGATCGCCGCGTTCATCATGTTCGCGGGCATCTACTACGGCGGGATGTTCGGCGGCTCGACCACCTCGATCCTGCTCAACACCCCGGGTGAGAGTGCGGCCGTCGTCACCGCCATCGAGGGCAACCCGATGGCCAAGTCGGGCCGGGGCGCGCAGGCCCTGGCAGCGGCGGCCATCGGGCACTTCGCGGGCGGCATGATCGGCACGGTCCTGCTGGTGGTGCTGGCCCCGACGGTGGCGGCACTCGCCGTGGACATCGGCGCACCCGACTACTTCGCGATCATGGTCCTGGCCTTCATCGCCGTCACGTCGGTGCTGGGCAGCTCCCGGATCCGCGGGTTCGCGGCGCTGCTCATCGGGCTCACCATCGGCCTGGTCGGGCTGGACCAGATGACGGGCCAGCAGCGGCTCACCATGGGCAGCCTCCAGCTGTCCGACGGAATCGACGTCGTGATCGTCGCCGTCGGCCTGTTCGCGATCGGCGAGGCCCTGTGGGTCGCCGCCCGCATGCGGCACTCCTCGGGCGAGTCCATTCCGGTCGGACGGCCGTGGCTGGACCGGGGCGACCTGCGCCGCACCTGGAAGCCGTGGCTCCGAGGGCCGGCGATCGGCTTCCCGTTCGGCGCGATCCCCGCGGGCGGCGCCGAGATCCCGACCTTCCTCTCGTACGTCACCGAGAAGCGGCTCTCCCGCCACAAGGACGAGTTCGGCAAGGGCGCCATCGAGGGCGTCGCCGGACCGGAGTCGGCGTCCTCGGCCTCCGCAGCCGGGACCCTGGTCTCGCTGCTGACTCTGGGCCTGCCCACGACCGCCGTGGCGGCCGTGATGCTCGCCGCGTTCCAGCAGTACGGCATCCAGCCCGGCCCGCTGCTCTTCGAGCGGGAGCCGGAGCTGGTGTGGGGCCTCATCGCCTCGCTCTTCGTCGGCATGGTGCTGCTGCTGGTGCTCAACCTGCCGATGGCGCCGGTGTGGGCGAAGCTGCTCCGCATCCCCCGCCCGTACCTCTACGCGGGGATCCTCTTCTTCGCGGCCGTCGGCGCCTACGCCGTCGGGGGCGAGGCCATCGACCTGGTGATCCTGCTCGTCATCGGGCTCATCGGACTGATGATGCGGCGGTACGGGCTTCCCGTACTGCCCGCGATCATCGGAGTCATCCTCGGCCCTGCCGCCGAGCAGCAGCTGCGCCGGGCACTTCAGATCAGCGACGGCAGCGTGACGGGACTGGTGAACACTCCGTTCTCGGTCACCGTCTACGTCGTGATCGTCGTGCTGCTGGCCTGGCCCTGGCTGCGCAGGCTGACCGGCCGGGCGCGGCCCGCGGGCCCGCAAGGCCCCGCAGGCTCCGGCTCGGATTCCGGGGAGGGCAAGGAGGAAAGCAAGGTCTGAGGGCCCCACCCCTCACCTTGCTCACAGAGCTGCGCCCCGCCGCTCCGGTTCGTACCGGAGGGCGGGGCGCAG
>NZ_JACBXA010000143.1 GCF_013870515.1 Streptomyces albidus (ex Kaewkla and Franco 2022)
GCAGCCGTGCGGGCAGCACGAGCGCGTCGGCGAAGGCGCCGGGCCGGGTGAATCCCGTCTCCTCGTATCCGCTGGTGCACAGACTCGTCGCCCCTTCTCGGCAGCGTTCGCAGCGCAGACAGGCACGGAAGCCCTCGGCGACGGTCTTGCGGCCGAGGAGTTGCGGGTCGACGCCCTCACCGACGGCGTCGACCGTGCCCGACCACTCGTGGCCGGGAGTGACGGGGTAACGGACGTAGTCGGCGGGCCGGGTCCCGTCGTAGACCTCGCGGTCGCTGGCACAGATGCCCGCCGCGTGGACGGCGACGCGCACCTCGCCCGGCCCGGGCTCGGCCCGCGGGCCGGTGACGAGGCGGTGCTCGCCGGGCTTGTCGATGACGACGGCCCGTGCGACGGAGGGGCCGGTCATGCGTGCCCCCCTTGCCCGCTCTGCGGGGCACGCTTCTCCCAGCCCTCTGCCCACAGGTCGAAACGGGCCTGCTGCTGCGGGAACTCGGCAGCGGCGTCGGTGTCCAGTTCAACGCCGAGTCCGGGTGCGGTGGGGAGCTCGAAGTAGCCGTCGACGACCTCGGGAGCTCCCCTGACGACCTTCTTGATCTCGGCGTCCGCGAAGTCGTTGAAGTGTTCGAGGATCTTGAAGTTGGGTGTGCAGCCCGCCAGTTGGAGTGAGGCGGACGTGAGCACCGGACCGCCGACGTTGTGCGGGGCGATCAGCATGTAGTGCGTCTCGGCCGTGGCCGCGAGCTTGCGTGCCTCCAGGATTCCGCCGATGTGGCCGACGTCGGGCTGGATGATGTCGACGGCCTGCGACTCGAAGAGTTCGCGGAACTCGATGCGGTCGTGGATGCGTTCGCCCGTCGCCACCGGCAGCTCGACCCTCTCCGCGACCTTTGCCAGCGCCTTGAGGTTCTCCGGCGGCACCGGCTCCTCCAGCCACGCCGGAGTGAACGGCGCCATCTCGCGGGCCAGCCGCACGGCGGTCGAGGGACTGAAGCGCCCGTGCATCTCCAGCATCAGTTCGGTCTCCGGGCCGATCGCGTCGCGTACGGCCTCGATCAGCGACACCGCGTAGCTCGTCCCGGCGTGATCCAGCTCGAAGTGGCCTGTCCCGAACGGATCGATCTTCAGGGCCCGATAGCCACGCTCGACGACCGCCTGTGCCGCCTTGTAGTACGCCTCCGGCGTGCGCTCGGTCGTGTACCAGCCGTTGGCGTACGCCTTGACCCGGTCGGTGACCTTCCCTCCCAGCAACTGCCAGACGGGGACGCCCAGTGCCTTGCCCTTGATGTCCCAGCAGGCCATCTCCACGCAGGCGATGCCGGACATCACGATCTCCCCGGCACGGCCGTAGTCGCCGTACTTCATCCGCCGCACCAGGTCCTCGACGGCGAACGGATCCGATCCGGAGATGTGGTTGGCCTCCGCCTCACGGAGGTAGCCCACGAGTGCGTCGGTGCGGCCGAGCATCCGTGTCTCACCGATTCCGGTGAGGCCCTCATCGGTGTGAACCTGGACGTAGGTGAGGTTCCGCCAGGGAGTACCGACGACATGGGTGCTGATTCCGGTGATGCGCACGCAATTGACCCTTCACACATTCGCTGTTCGAGATTTCGTTCTACGTTCGAAATGCTGACGCGAATGTATTGACGCGGCCGGAGTGCCGTCAATGGGTGGTGCACCGGTTCTTTCGGGACCGCACACGCCGAACGTTCAGGAACGCACAGGAACACTCGTCCCCTGGCGCCGGAGGACGCCCCGAAGTCCCAGGGCGTGTCCGCAAGGTCCCGCCTGGGTCGCGGGGTCCGGCACGCCTAGCCGGAGTGGCTCTCGTGCCGCGCGGTGATACCGCGGTAGGCGAGGTCGGCGAGCTTGCGCTGCCCGACCTTGCTGGGGTGGAACCAGTCCCAGCGGCTCAGCTCGGCCTTGGTGAAGCGGTAGTCGAAGACGGCGCCGCCGTCGTAGCGGCAGCGCAGCATCCTCGCGCACTCCTCCTTCAGTACGGCGTTGTACGCGACGACCCGCTCGTGGACCTCCTGCCGGCGGTCCTGGGAGGCCTGGGTCATCGACTTGGGATCGCGCAGCATCGACTGGCAGATTCCCAGACCCCAGACCTTCTCCCCCCAGGGATCGCCACGGCCCTGGGACCACAGGCGCTTGATGTCGGGCACGCTCAAGACGTACACGTGCGCCTTCGGCCGCGCCTTCTTCAGCGTGTGCAGCGCCGTACGGAAGTCCGCCCGGAAGTCCTCGGTCGGGGTCATCTGCGCGGGGGTGGGCATGCAGGCGTCGTTCGCGCCCGCCAGCACGGTCACCAACTCCGGGTCGTGCTGCGCCGCGCGCTCCATCTGGGCGGGCAGATCGGCCATCAGGGAGCCGCTCACTGCGTGGTTCCAGCTGTTCTTCGAGGGGGCGTCCTTGATGAGCCGGCCCGCGAGGCTCTCCACCTCGGAGTCGGTGCCGGTGACCCACGAGGCGCGGGCGCAGTCGGCCAGCAGTGAACAGGCGTCGAAACCCTGGGTGATGGAGTCGCCGACGGCGGCGATGGAAGCGGGATGCCGGTCCCACGGCCGGGTGGGAGAGGGCGAGGGGCGTGCGGCGTCGGGGGTGCGCTGCCCCGTGTCGCCCCCGCTCCCACTGCCGCACGAGGCGGCGAGGGCGAGGCCGCCGATGAGCATGACGGCGAAGGCGATGACGGCCACGGCTCGCCGACGACGGTTTATCCCGCCGCCGAACGTGTCACCGGCCCCCGCGGCCCGACGGCTCTCCGGCATCTGCCCCCTCATCTCCCCGCTGTCCGTCCGACGGTACGTCACTCGGTGTGCATCGGTGCGCGATAGCTTTGACCCGTGCTCGCTCACGGGATCCCCGCTGTGCTGGGGATGTGGGCGTTCATTCAGAGACAGCCGAATATTACACCGCGTCACCTCATGTCCCTTTCGGGGAGAATTGGTGCCAATGGTGTTTACTATTCGTAACCTCGGCACTGATTGACGAAGTGACCGGTGGTGCAGGACGTCAGGCGCCGGCCCGGCGCGTGACCGGCAGTAGTCAAGGCAGTCGGCGAGGACGCCCCTCGAACCGCACTGGAGGTCCCGGTGACGACACGTGGAGTTCTGTACGTGCATTCAGCGCCCCGAGCGCTGTGCCCGCACGTCGAGTGGGCCGTGGCAGGGGTCCTCGGCGCCCGCGTCAATCTCGACTGGATCAGACAGCCGGCTTCCCCGGGCACTTGGCGTGCGGAGTTCTCCTGGCAGGGCGACCCCGGCACCGGCTCCAAACTCGCCTCGGCGCTGCGCGGCTGGCACCTCCTCCGGTTCGAGGTGACCTCCGAGCCCTGCCCCACGGCGGAGGGCGAGCGCTACAGCTCCACTCCCGAACTCGGCATCTTCCACGCCGTCACCGGCATGCACGGTGACATCCTCATCCCCGAGGACCGGCTCCGCGCCGCGCTGGACCGGGCCTCCCGTGGTGAGAGCCAACTCGAAGCGGAATTGGCCAAGTTGCTCGGCAAGCCGTGGGACGACGAGCTGGAGCCCTTCCGCTACGCAGGTGAAGGCGCACCGGTGCGCTGGCTGCACCAGGTGGTCTGACTCCGCTTCCTGCCCTAGTTTGCCTGCATGGCTGACGGAATCTCAGTAGCTGTTCTCGGCACGGGGATCATGGGTGCCGCCATGGCACGCAACCTCTGCCGCGCCGGGCTCGACGTACGCGTATGGAACCGCACCCGCGCGAAAGCGGAACCTCTGGCCGACGACGGCGCCCGCGTCGCCGAGAGTCCGCGCGAGGCGGTGGAAGGCGCCGACGTCGTGCTGACGATGCTGTTCGACGCGGAGGCCACCTCGACGACCGTGCGCGCCGCCGCACCCGGGCTGCGTCCGGGCATGGTGTGGCTGCAGTGCACCACCGCCGGGCTCGAGGGCCTGGAACCCCTGGCCGAGCTGGCCCGTGAGTACCAGCTCACCTTCATCGACTCCCCTGTCCTGGGCACCAGGCAGCCCGCGGAGGCGGGCAAGCTGCTGGTGCTGGCGTCCGGACCCTCCAGCGAGCGGACGGGGCTGGCGCCCGTGCTGGACGCGATCGGCGCCCGTACGGTCTGGGTGAGCGAGGAGCCCGGTGCGGCGACCCGGCTCAAACTCGTCTGCAACAGCTGGGTGCTGACCGTCACTCACGGTGCCGCGGAGGCCATGGCGTTGGCCGACGGGCTGGGCGTGGACCCGCAGAACTTCCTCGACGCCATCGAAGGCGGCACGCTCGACATGGGATACCTGCGGATCAAGGCGGAGGCCATCCGGTCGAGGGACCTCACGCCGAGCTTCTCGGTGAGCACGGCGGAGAAGGACGCGGGGCTCATCGTCGAGGCGGGCCGAGGAGCGGGCGTGCAGCTCGATGTGGCAGCCGCGGGGGCGGAGCGCTTTCGGCGCGCCGCCGAGCAGGGCCACGCCGAAGAGGACATGGCCGCCTCGTACTTCGCGAGCTTCCCCGCCGATGAAGGCAACGCGGGCGGCGCCTGACGCGGTGACGACGTGGCCCGGTTCGGGACACAGGCGTGTGGGGCAGCCCCCGAAGGAGCTGCCCCACACGTGTGCCTCGCGTCAGCCGGGATCAGACCGTGCGGAAGGCCAGCACGACGTTGTGACCGCCGAAGCCGAAGGAGTTGTTCAGCGCGGCGATCGTGCCCTCGGGGAGGGTACGGGCCTCACCGCGGACGATGTCGGCGTCCGCCTCCGGGTCGAGGTTCACGAGGTTGATCGTCGGCGGTGCCGTGCGGTGCTTCAGGGCGAGGATCGAGGCGACCGACTCGATACCGCCCGCACCGCCGAGCAGGTGGCCCGTCATCGACTTCGTGCCGGAGATGGCCATGTGGTCGACGTCGTCGCCGAAGACCTTCCGCAGGGCCTTCAGCTCCGCGATGTCACCCAACGGGGTGGACGTCGCGTGCGCGTTGATGTGCATGACCTCGGACGGCTTGAGGTCGGTGTGCTCGATCAGGTTCTGGAGGGCGAGCGCGATGCCGTTGCCGCTGGGCTCGGGCTGCGTGATGTGGTGGCTGTCGGCCGAGATGCCCTGGCCGATGGCCTCCGCGTAGATCCGCGCCCCGCGCTTCTTGGCGTGCTCCGCCGACTCCAGCACGATGACGCCCGCGCCCTCACCCATCACGAAGCCGTTGCGGTCGGCGTCGTACGGGCGCGAGGCGGCTTCCGGATGGTCGTTGTCCTTCGACATCGCCATCATGTTGCCGAAGGCCACGATCGGCAGCGGGTGTATGGCCGCCTCGGTGCCGCCGGCGACGACGACGTCCGCACGGCCCGTGCGGATCATCTCCACCGCGTACCCGATCGCCTCCGAGCCGGAGGCGCAGGCGCTGACCGGGGTGTGCACGCCTGCGCGCGCGTTGACCTCCAGGCCGACGTTCGCGCTGGGGCTGTTCGGCATCAGCATCGGGACCGTGTGCGGCGAGACGCGGCGGACGCCCTTCTCGCGCAGCACGTCGTACTGGCCGAGCAGCGTGGTGACACCGCCGATGCCCGAGGCGACGACCGCCCCGAGACGGTCGGGGGAGACGCTCGCGTCCTCACCGGCCTTCGCGGTGAAGCCCGCGTCAGCCCATGCCTCGCGAGTCGCGACCAAGGCGAACTGCGCCGACCGGTCGAGCTTGCGTGCCTGCGGCCGCGGGATGATCTCGGTGGGTTCCACTGCGATCTCGGCGGCGATCCGGACGGGCAGTTCCGCCGCCCAGTCGTGGGTGAGAGGGCCGACTCCGGAACGTCCGGCGATCAGACCTTCCCAGGTGGATGCGCTGTCGCCACCCAGCGGTGTGGTTGCGCCGATACCGGTGACGACCACGGAGTGATGGGTCGTATTCACTGGATTACTGTCTCCACTGGTAGAGGGTGAGCCGTGCGGACCACCTCACCGGCGCCCCGGGATTCCTCCCGTGGCGCACGGCGGATGGCGACAAACGCGTGGGCGGTCGTCTCAGCTCTGGTTCTTGAGGATGTAGTCGGTCGCGTCGCCGACGGTCTTGAGGTTCTTCACGTCGTCGTCCGGGATCTTGACGCTGAAGCGCTCCTCGGCGGCGACGACGACCTCGACCATGGACAGCGAGTCGACGTCCAGGTCGTCGGTGAAGGACTTGTCCCTCTGGACGTCCTCGGTGGGGATGCCGGCGATCTCGTTGACGATCTCGGCGAGACCCGCGACGATCTCTTCCTGCGTGGCGGCCATGTCGGCGCTCCTTCGGTGTTCTTCGGGTCCTGTGTGTGTCTTGAGGTGAATCGCCACACCCTGCCGCACGGCGCTGTACGGCTGTGTGGATCTTGACTAGGGGAGGGTAACGACCGTTGCTGCGTAGACGAGACCTGCCCCGAAGCCGATGACGAGCGCGGTGTCGCCGCTCTTCGCTTGCCCGGTCGCCAGCATCCGCTCCATTGCGAGCGGAATCGAGGCGGCCGAGGTGTTGCCGGTGGTTTCCACGTCGCGGGCGACCGCGACGTGCTCCGGCAGTTTGAGGGTCTTCACCATCGAGTCGATGATCCGCATGTTGGCCTGGTGCGGAATGAAGACGTCCAGGTCCGCCGGTGAGACTCCGGCGGCTTCGAGGGCCTGGTTGGCGACCTTGGCCATCTCGTAGACGGCCCAGCGGAAGACGGTCTGGCCCTCCTGGCGGATGGCCGGGAACTTCTCCACCACGCCCTCGCGGTAGGCGTCCCAGGGCACGGTCTGGCTGATGACGTCCGCCTTGTCGCCCTCCGAGCCCCACACGCTCGGGCCGATGCCCGGCTCCGTGGCGGGGCCGACGACGACCGCGCCCGCACCGTCCCCGAAGAGGAAGGCGGTGGAGCGGTCCGTCAGGTCGGTGAGGTCCGAGAGGCGCTCGGCGCCGACGACGAGGACGTGTCCGGCGCTGCCGTCGACGATCATGCCCTTGGCGATCGTGAGGCCGTAACCGAAACCCGCACAGCCCGCGTTGATGTCGAAGGCGGCGGCCTTGCCGGCGCCCATGCGGTCCGCGATCTCGGTGGCGATGGACGGGGTCTGCTTGAAGTGGGACACGGTCGAGATGACCACCGCGTCGACCTGCTGCGGCGTGATGCCCGCGTCCGCGACGGCCTTGCCCGCGGCTGCCAGCGTCATCTCGGCGATGGTCTCGTCGGGGCCGGCCCAGTGCCGGGTCGCGATGCCGGAGCGCGAGCGGATCCACTCGTCGGAGGACTCGATGTGCTTGAGGATCTCCTCGTTCGGCACGACACGGGTCGGGCGGTAGCCGCCGACGCCGAGGATGCGGGCGTACGGAGAACCCTTGGCGGGCTTGATCTTCGCGGTCATGCTCTCGAGCTCCTTGTGGCTCAGGCGGTCTGCGCGTGCTCGGCGATCAGCTCGCGTGCCGCGTCGAGATCATCGGGTGTCTTCAGCGCCAGGGTGCGTACGCCGGGGAGGGCGCGCTTGGCCAGGCCCGTGAGGGTGCCGCCGGGGCAGACCTCGATCAGGGCGGTGACGCCCAACTGCTGGAAGGCCTCCATGCACAGGTCCCAACGCACGGAAGCCGAGATCTGGTTGA
Organism: Streptomyces albidus (ex Kaewkla and Franco 2022); assembly: GCF_013870515.1. Lineage (GTDB taxonomy): Bacteria > Actinomycetota > Actinomycetes > Streptomycetales > Streptomycetaceae > Streptomyces > Streptomyces albidus. The sequence goes on from NZ_JACBXA010000143.1 coordinate 7,559, forward strand.
CCAGCCGCTGGACGACCTGCCGGCCTTCGGCGACCGCGGTGCCGTCCAGGTTGGAGATGTACGGCAGCGTCGGGTCGTGGACTTCGGCGTCCTCGACGGCGGCGGCGAGGACGTCCACAGCGGGTGCCATGTGTTCGGTGTGGAAGGCGCCGGCGACCTTCAGCGGCACGACCCTCGCCTTCTCGGGCTTGTCGGCCGTCAGCGCCGCCAACTGCTCGGCTGTGCCTGCCGCGACGATCTGGCCGGCGCCGTTGATGTTGGCCGCCGTCAGGCCGAGGCCCTTCAAGTGGGCCGTCACGGCTTCCTGTTCGCCGCCCATCACGGCGGACATGCCGGTGTCGGTGACGGCGGCGGCCTCGGCCATGGCGCGGCCTCGTGCCCGTACGAGCGTCATGGCGTCCATGGGTGACAGCACGCCTGCGATCGAGGCGGCGGCCAGTTCACCCACGCTGTGTCCCGCCACGGCGCCGAACTGCCGGGCCGGGTCGCGGCCCTCCAGCAGTGCGTCCGCAGAGATCAGACTCGCGGCGACGAGCAGCGGTTGTGCCACTGCTGTGTCGCGGATGTCGTCCGCGTCGGCTTCGGTGCCGTAGTGGACGAGATCCATGCCGATGGCGGCCGACCACTCCGCGATCCGGTCGGTGACGCCGGGGAGTTCGAGCCAGGGAGTCAGGAGGCCGGGCTTCTGTGAGCCCTGGCCGGGAGCGACGAGTACGAGCACTCTTTCACTCTCTCTTGTCTGCCATGGTCCGCGCCGGTACGGAGCGGTACGAAGAACCGGGGGGCAAATTGTCGAGCTCCCACAAACAAGCCCTTACAAGGCTAGGGCTGGCTCCCGAAGTCCGTGAGACGCCCCAGAATCAGAGCGATACGCAGCGTGAAGGCCGACCGGACATCGGAGGGTGACCACCCGGTGACGTCCGTCACACGTCGCAGCCGGTAGCGCACGGTGTTGGGGTGTACGAACAGCATTCGTGCCGCACCTTCGAGGCTACTCGCCTGCTCCAGATAAACGCTCAGCGTCTCCAGGAGGGCGGAGCCCGCTTCTTCGAGCGGTCTGTAGATCTCCTCCACCAAGAGGTCGCGTGCGGTGGGGTCTCCGGCCATCGCGCGCTCCGGCAGCAGGTCGTCCGCGAGCACCGGCCGCGGAGCGTCCTGCCACGCCGCGCAGGCGCGGAGTCCCGCCGCGGCGGCCTGTGCGGAGCCGGTCGCCGACAGCAGGTCGGCGACGACGGGCCCTGCCACCACGGGGCCGGGGGCGAAGGGCCCGATAAGGGACTTCGCCGCGCGGAGAGGGTCGTCGGAGCCGCCGGCCACCACGACGAGGCGGTTGCCCAGCACGCCTGTGAGCACCTGCAACTTCGCGTGGCGCGCGGCTCGTCGTATGGCTTCGACCGTCAACTCGCTGTCCCCGTCCGGGGCCGTGCCGAGGACGACGGCGACGTGCTCGGGCGAATTCCAGCCGAGCGCGGCGGCACGCGAGACCGCGCCCTCGTCCGCCTCGCCGGAGAGCACGGCGTTGACCACCAGTGACTCCAGCCGCGCGTCCCACGCTCCGCGGGCCTCCGCCGCCTGTGCGTAGACCTGGGCGGTGGCGAAGGCGATCTCGCGGGCGTAGACCAGCAGCGCCTCGCGCAGCGCCGACTCGTCGCCGGGTGCGGCGACCTCGTCGATCGCCGTCTCCACGACCTCGATGGTCGTACGCACCAACTCCACGGTCTGGCGCAGAGTGATGGCGCGGGTCAGCTCACGAGGGGCCGTGCCGAAGACGTCGGTGCTGATGGCCTGGGGCGTCTCCGGGTGCCGGAACCACTCGGTGAAGGCGGCGATGCCCGCCTGGGCGACGAGCCCGATCCACGAGCGGTTCTCCGGCGGCATCGCGCGGTACCACGGCAACTGCTCGTCCATGCGCGTGATCGCGGCGGCGGCGAGCTTGCCGGACGACTGCTCCAGGCGCCGCAGGGTGGCGCTGTGCGGGTGCTCGGGCCGTTCCGGGCGGTCGTCGGGTGGGTTCGCGGAGGGATCTGTGGATTCGGGCACGTGCCAAGCCTGCCTCATCGGACGGCGGCCGTGGGGGCGGGGGCGCTCCTGCCCAGGCGCGAAGCCGTTTACCGTGGGCACATGCTTCACGTGTGGCGGGCGGACGACCGGTATCGCGGCGGTGACGCGGCGGCAGGGATCGACACCCGTCACGCCTTCTCCTTCTCGGGCTTCTACGACCCGGACAACGTCGGCTTCGGGCAGCTCGTGGCCTGCAACGAGGAACGGCTCGCCCCCGGTGCGGGCTTCCCGGAACACCCCCACCGGGACGTCGAGATCGTGACGTGGGTCGTCGAGGGCGAGCTGGAACACCTCGACTCGACGGGGAAGTCGTCGCGGGTGCGCGCGGGAGACGTGCAGCGGATGGGCGCGGGCAGCGGCGTACGGCACGTCGAACGCAACGCAGGGGACGAACCACTGCAATTCGTGCAGATGTGGCTCGTCCCCGGAACCGGCGGCGACCAGGGCCCGGACAGCCGTGAACCGGAGTACGAGGTGGTCCACGGCATCGCCGACGGCACGCCCTTCGCGGTGCCCAACACCGAGGCTGTGCTGCATGTGCGGCGGCTGGCGGAGGGCGAGCGCACCGCCGTGCCGGACGCCGCGTGGGTGTACGTGCACGTGGTCCGCGGAGCGGCCCGGATCGGTTCGGGGTCAGCCGGCGGCGGTGCCGTCCCCGGCGAGGAACGGCTCGAGGCCGGCGACGCCGCCCGTATCACCGACGCCCGGGACCTGGAGGCGCGCGGCGTCGACGGCCCGGTTGAACTGCTGATGTGGGAGATGCACGCGGAGCCCGGCTACGGCTGACGGGCTCCGCGCCGGTGCGGTCCGGTCGTGGCTTCCGGTGCGCGCGATGCGCCGGTCACGCCCCGCGCAACTCGGCGAGCACCGCGTCCGTGAACGGCGGCCAGGCGTCGATGGCCCACTGCCCGAAGTCCCGGTCCGCGAGCGCGGCGCAGGCGGCACCGGCTTCCGGGTCCACCCAGAGGAACGTGCCCGACTGGCCGAAGTGCCCGAACGTGCGGGGCGAGGATGAACTCCCCGTCCAGTGCGGCGACTTGCCGTCCCTGATCTCGAAGCCGAGGCCCCAGTCGTTGGGCGACTGGTTGCCGTAACCCGGCAGAACTCCCTTGAGCCCGGGGAAGGCCACGGACGTCGCCGCCTCCAGGGTCGAGGGGGACAGCAGCCGTGGTGCGAGCAGTTCGGCAGCGAAACGGGAGAGGTCGTCGGCGTTGGAGACCCCGTCCTTGGCGGGTGAACCGGGCAGTTCCGTCGCGGTCATGCCCAGCGGCGCGAGCACGGCCTCGTGGAGGTACTGCGGGAACGGGATCTCGGTGACCTTCGCGAGGTGGTCGCCGAGTGCTTCGAATCCGGCGTTGGAATATATGCGGCGCGTGCCCGGCTCGGCCATCGGACGGTCCTCCTCGAAGGCCAGTCCGGAGGTGTGGGCGAGGAGGTGCCGGACCGTCGAACCCGCCGGACCCGCGGGCTCGTCCAGCTCCACGGCGCCCTCCTCCACCGCGATCAGCGTCGCGTAGGCGGTGAGCGGCTTGGTGACGGAGGCGAGCGCGAACCGGTGGCCGGTGGGGCCGTGGCTGCCGGTGACGACGGGGGTCCCCTCGCCGGTGGAGGCGTCCGTCCGTGAGACGACGACGGCCGCAGCGGTCGGCACCGGCCAGTTCTCGATCATGCGCAGGCTGTCCATGGCTCCCGAGCGTAACGCGAGGCGAATTGGCCGGATCTTTGCGCTTGCTTGGAGTGCACTCCAAGTTCGTAGCGTTCACTTATGACTGTGACGGAGACGGAAACAGCGGACGAAGCAGTCGAACCGGACGTGTGCACGACCGGAGAGGCGCCGCACCCCCAGCCGGACGGACGGGACCGCTACACGATCAGCGAGGTCGCCGCGATCTGCGGGCTGAGCGCACACACTCTGCGCTGGTACGAGCGGATCGGCCTGATGCCTCATGTCGACCGCTCCCACACGGGCCAGCGCCGGTTCACCAACAGGGACCTCGACTGGCTGGGCCTGGTCGGCAAGTTGCGGTTGACGGGCATGCCGGTCGCGGACATGGTCCGCTACGCCGAACTCGTACGCGAGGGCGACCACACCTTCCCCGAGCGGCACCAACTGCTCGTGACGACGCGCGAGGACGTACGGCACCGGATCGCCGAGCTGCAGGAGACCCTCGCGGTACTCGACTTCAAGATCGACACCTACGCGGCGGCACGCCGGCTGCCGGAACGCCCTGAGAGGACTGCATGAGCACGGACGCGCACGACGGAGAGAGGATCAGCACGGCACGGCTGGGCGCGAACGGCCCGGAGGTGGGCGTGCAGGGCCTGGGCTGCATGGGCATGAGCTTCGCCTACGGACCCACGGATGCCGACGAGGCGCTGGCGACGCTGGAACGCGCTCTGGAGCTGGGGGTCACGCTCTACGACACCGCGGACGTGTACGGAGCAGAAGCAGGGGAGAACGAGAAGTTCATCTCGCAGTTCGTACGGGCACACCGCGACGAGATCACCCTGGCCACGAAGTTCTCGATGAGCCGCGACCTGTCCGATCCGACGAGGCGCTCCATCCGCAACGACCGTCCGTACATGCGGCAGTGCGTCGAGGACAGCCTGCGGCGCCTCGGCGTCGACGAGATCGACCTCTACTACATGCACCGGCGCGATGTGAGCGTCCCCATGGAGGAGACGGCCGGAGCCATGGCGGAGCTGGTGCGCGAGGGGAAGGTCAGGCACCTGGGGCTGAGCGAGGTGACGGCGGACGAACTGCGCACCGCCCACGCCGTCCATCCCATCGCCGCTCTGCAGTCGGAGTGGTCGCTCTTCAGCCGCGACGTCGAGGGCAGCGTGGCGGACACCGCCCGCGAACTCGGTGTCGCCTTCGTGCCCTACTCGCCGCTCGGCCGCGGGTTCCTGACCGGCTCCTTCGCCGACGCCGAGAAGGAGCTCACCAGCGACGACTTCCGCCGCCAGCAGCCCCGCTTCACCGGTGACAACGCGGTGGCCAACGTGGCACTGCTGGCTCCCGTGCGGCAGGTCGCCGACGCGCACGGAGCGACGCTCGGACAGATCGCGCTGGCGTGGGTGCAGCAGCGCGCGCGGGTGCACAAGGGGCTGACAGTCGTGCCGATCCCCGGCACCCGCAAGCGCAGCAGGATCGAGGAGAACACGGCGTCCACGCGCATCGAACTCTCCGACGAGGAACTGGCGTTGCTGGAACCCATCGCGTCACGCGTCGCCGGGGAGCGCTACGCCGACATGTCCTTCACCTCGGCCGGACGGGCCTGATTCCCGGACTCGGCCGTCGGTGATGCTCCCCGGCGGCCCCGGCCGTCGGTGATGCTCCCCGCGTGACGGGCGGCATGTGCCGGAGTGCGGTGAGTCCGCGCCGGTCACAGGCCGCTTCCGGTGTGCGGGCGGCGTCAGGACGAGACGCCGTTCGCGCACTGCTGCGAACGTGCGGCACAGTGCACCGCCTCGTACGAACCGAGGGTGATCGCCGCGAAGTTGGCTCGTGAGTCCGTACCCGGTTCGAGGTACCCGGTGTGACCGTCGGCGCGCACCGAGGAGACCACGCGGGCACCGAAGTCGTCAGCTGCGGGATCGGCGCCGTGTCCGAGGCCGAGGAACTGGACGTTGGGCACCCTGGCGATCCAGTCACCCGCGTCGCGGGCCGCCCACACCCGTAGCCGGGTGCCCAGCCTGGCCGCGGAGTCGGCGTGCATGCCCGGCGAACCGAAGACGACGAGGTCAGCCGCATCGTGACGGGTCAGCTTGTGAGCCGCCTTGCCGCACACGACCGAGCCGTAGCTGTGGCACAGGAGCGTCGGCGCGGGGACTCCGGGCTGTGCGGCCAGGCCGTGCAGGAACCTCTCCAGACGGGGCGCTCCCGCATCGGAGAGACGGGCGGTGGCCGCATCGGGCCCGAGCCCGACGGGAGTGGTGTAGCCGACCCAGGCGATGACGGCCGTACGCGTCCCGGCTTTCGCTTCCGCCATGCCGTCCCGCAGCGACTGAGCCATGCCGGCGGGCGTCCCGTACTTGTTCGCGCCCTTGCTGTCGAAGGTGGCCAGGTCGATGTCGGAGCCCGGCACGACCACGGCCGTGCGCTGCGCCGCGGCCAGATTCCCGTACACCTCGGCCACTTGGCCGCGGCCCCGCGGATCGAAGGCGAGGATCTGCCGCCCCCGGACGAGGAGTTGGGCGTACCGCGCTGCTTTCGAGTGAGCCTGCCGGCGGTCCTGGGAGGTGAGCGCGGCGTCGCGTGCGCGTGACTGATGACGGGTCAGTTCGGCACGGAGGGCCCGCCGGTTGGCCGCGTACCGCAGGGAGACGGGTGCGCCGTCGAGGTTGCCCGCGACCAGCGGATGCCGTCGCACCAGGGCTTGCTGCCGATGCGGGGTGAGGCCGGAGAAGAAGGCGGCGACCTGATCCGGGCGGGCCTTCTCCGGGTCGGGGAGCGTACGTCCCAGCGCGCTGGTGTCGGCACGCCAGGATGCGGCACCGGGGGGCGGTCCGGTGACGGCGGTCTGCTGAGAGCCGGCGGCCCAGCCGGCGGTGGCGGCGATGACGGTACCGGTGAGTGCGGCTGCGGTCATGGCCCGCTTCAGGCGACGCTTCATCCCGGTGCTCCCTCCAGCAGCCGCCGGAGGGTCCGGGGCCCGATGGGAGGAGAGTCGGCCGGGAGTCTGCGTGCCCGCGTCACACCGCGGAGCCAACTCCCCTGTGATACCGGGGTAGTGGGTCACCCTCCCTGAGGAGGAGGCCGCCGGACGGGGGCGCCGGGGATCTCAACTGGAGGGCACGCGGCCGCACTCGGAGTCACGGCTGCCGAGGTGGGTTCAGCCTTCGCCGGGGGAGATCAGGCCCGACTCGTAGGCGAAGATCACGGCCTGTGCGCGGTCGCGCAGCCGGAGCTTGGTGAAGATGCGGCTCACGTGCGTCTTGACGGTCTGTTCGGCGAGGACGAGGGAGTCGGCGATCTCGCTGTTGGACCGGCCCCGTGCCAGCAGTTCCAGCACCTCGGTCTCCCGGTCGGTGAGGCCGTTCAGCTGGAGGTTGCGTGACGCGCGCGGTGCGGGCCGCTGACGGGCGAAGTCCGCGATGAGGCGCCGTGTGACGGAGGGCGCGAGCAGGGCCTCGCCCTCGGCCACGATGCGTACGGCCGCGATGAGGTCCGCCGGCGGAGCGTCCTTGAGCAGGAAACCGCTGGCTCCGGCGCGCAGCGCTTCGTACACGTAGTCGTCGACGTCGAAGGTCGTCAGCATCAGTACGCGCGGACGGTGCGCACTGCCGCCCGCGGAGCCGGGGTCCAGCAGCTTCCGAGCGGCCTCCAGCCCGTCCATCTCGGGCATGCGGACATCCATCAGGACCACGTCCGGATGCGTACGGCGGCACAGGTCGACTCCCTGCGCGCCGTCCGGCGCCTCGCCCACCACGTCGATGTCCGACTGCGCGGAGAGGAGCGCGGCGAAGCCCGCCCGGACCATGGCCTGGTCGTCGACGATGATCACGCGGGTGGTCATGAAGGGGAGGAGTCCTTCCCGGTCGGTGGCGCGGGGAAGCGGGGGAGCCGTGCGGCGACGCGGAAGCCGCCGTCG
>NZ_JACBXA010000144.1 GCF_013870515.1 Streptomyces albidus (ex Kaewkla and Franco 2022)
CCCTCGGTCGGCCAACGGCTCGTCCTCCCGCAGGAAGACCGCCTAGCCGAAACGCTCAACCCCTCGCAGCGTCTGGGGAGTTGCCGGAGCCGGGGTCGGCTCCGGCAACCCTCGGCGCGGTGTCCCGCCTGTGCGGGCGGCGCCTCGCTGTGACGACGGCGGGAGCCGGACCGTCGGTGACCGCTCGCAGTCCGTGGGCGGTCGCGCGTGCGGCCATTTCGCCCGGCTCTGAGGCCCCCTTCGAGTGATCTTCGAGCGCCCTTTCAGGTGCGCGCACTCAGGCCCGCCCTCTGCCGCTTCTTGACCTCCTCCGGCCGCTTTCCGATCCGGACGGCTCTCCCCTGACCGAGTCCCCGTACACCCCCTTCGCCGGGAGACGAGGAACACAGCTGAGTCAGGTTCGTGACTCCTTCACCGGGTACCGCGGAAAGCCCCGACCAGGACAGATGTGAAGGAGTAATGGTGAGTCGGAAGAACATCTTCGTCATCGGGATGGACGAGGCGAACCTGCGGGTCCTGCGAGAGGTGCCCCACGCCGAGGACTACGCGTTCCACCCCCTGCTGGATGTCGAGGAGCTTCAGGTCGGAGAGGTCTCCGTGCCCGACCTGCTGGAGAAGGCCCGCGCCCAGCTGGACGCCTTCGACGGTTCGATCGACGCGGTGGTCGGCTACTGGGACTTCCCCGTGAGCACCATCGTTCCCATCCTCGCCGGCCAGTACGGGCTGCGCAGCTCCAGCCTGGAGTCGATCGTCAAGTGCGAGCACAAGTACTGGAGCCGGCTGGAGCAGCAGAAGGTCATCAAGGAACACCCGCGGTTCGACCTGGTCTCCCTGGTGGAGGACGATCCGCGTCCGCCCGAGGGCATGAGCTTCCCGATGTGGCTCAAGCCCGTGAAGTCCTTCTCGTCCGAGTTGGCCTTCGGGGTCGACGACAAGAAGGAGTTCACCGAGGCCGTCGACAAGATCCGTGAAGGGATATCCCGCGTCGGGCGGCCCTTCGAGTTCATCCTCGAACAGCTCGACCTGCCTCGCGAGATCGAGGAAGCGGGCGGACAGGCCTGCCTGGCCGAGGAGTCCCTCACCGGTGTGCAGGCGGCGGTCGAGGGCTACGTCTTCGAGGGCAAGGTGACGGTCTACGGCGCGCTGGACTCCATCAACTATCCCGACAGCTCCAGTTTCATGCGCCACCAGTACCCGTCGGCGCTGCCCGAGCCGGTCCAGCTCCGCCTCAAGGACGTCTCGAAGCGCGTCATCGAGCAGGTCGGCATCGACAACGCCACCTTCAGCATCGAGTACTTCTACGACGCGCAGACCGACGCGATCAACCTGCTGGAGATCAACCCGCGGCACTCGCAGTCGCACGCAGAGCTGTTCGAGTACGTCGACGGCGTCAGCAATCACCACTGCATGGTCAGCCTCGCCCTCGGAGAGGACCCCAACCTGCTTCCCAAGCACGGGAAGTACGCCGTCGCGGCGAAGTGGTACCACCGGTGGTTCGCCGACGGGATCGTCAGGCGCGTACCGACGCCGGAGGAGATCGCGCAGGTGGAGCACGACATCCCCGGGGTGAAGATCGAGGTCGTGCCGGAGCAGGGGCAGCTGCTCTCCGACAGCCCTGGCCAGGACAGCTACAGCTACGAACTCGCGCACCTCTTCGTCGGGGCCGACAGCGAGGACGAGATGCGCGAGAAGCACGACCGCGCCCTGGCCGCACTGCGCTTCGAGGTCGAGGACCCCGCAGCCGGCTGACGAGGAGCACGACGGCCACGTCAGCGACGGCCCACGTCAGCAAAGGAGCCTTGAGGTCATGCGTTTCGTGACCAACCTGCCGCACAAGATCGAGGAAGAGGAACACGTCTGGATCCCGGTCTCCGACGGCACCCGTCTGGCGGCCCGCATCTGGCGCCCCGCCTCCTCCTCGGAGGAGCCCGTTCCGGCGGTGCTGGAGTACATCCCGTACCGCAAACGCGACCTGTCGTCCGTACGCGACTCGATGCACCACCCCTACATCGCGGGTCACGGCTACGCCTGCCTGCGCGTCGACCTGCGCGGTACCGGCGAATCCGAGGGCGTCCTGTCGGACGAGTACCTGGAGCAGGAGCAGTCCGACGCCGAGGACGTGCTGGAGTGGATCGCTGCTCAGCCGTGGTGCAACGGCCGTACCGGGATGATGGGCATCTCCTGGGGCGGGTTCGCCGCGCTGCAGGTGGCCGCGCGCCGTCCGCCGAGCCTCCAGGCCATCGTCATCGCGTCCTTCACGGACGACCGGTACGCCGACGACATGCACTACATGGGCGGCTGCCTGCTCTCGGACAACCTGGCGGAGGCGGGCACCATGTTCGCCTACGGCACGTGCCCGCCGGATCCGGCGCTCGTCGGCGAGCGCTGGCGTGACATGTGGCTCGAGCGGCTCGAGAACACCCGTCCCTGGGCGCTGGAATGGCTGCGTCACCAGCGCCGCGACGACTACTGGCGGCACGCCTCCGTGTGTGAGGACTACGACGCGGTGCAGTGTCCCGTCCTCGCCTCCAGCGGCTGGGCCGACGGCTACTCCAACGCGGTCTCGCGGCTGCTGAGCCACCTGGACGGGCCCCGCAAGGGCCTGGTCGGTCCGTGGTCGCACAAGTTCCCCCACCTCGGGGAGCCCGGCCCGGCCATCGGATATCTCCAGGAGGTCGTGCGCTGGTGGGACCACTGGCTCAAGGACGCCGACAACGGCGCGATGGACGGCCCCATGCTGAGCACCTGGATGCAGGAGAGCGTTCCGCCGTCCACGGCCTACGAGGAGCGGCCCGGACGGTGGGTGGGCGAGCCGTCCTGGCCGTCTCCGGCGATCGAAGCGGTCCCGCACCCGCTGAGCCGGCACCGCGTCGGCGATCCCGGCGAGAGCGTCGCCGAGGAGGAGCTCACGATCCAGTCGCCGCTCTCGGTCGGCCAGTTCGCCGGCAAGTGGGCCTCCTACAACGCGCCGCCCGACCTCCCCTACGACCAGCGCGAGGAGGACGGCGGTTCGCTGGTCTTCGACACCGAGGAGCTGACCGAGCGGGTGGAGATCCTCGGCTCGCCGACCGTCGAGATCGAGTTCTCGGTGAGCGAGCCGGTGGCGATGGTGGCCGCGCGGCTCTCCGACGTCGCACCCGACGGCGCGAGCACTCGCGTCACCTACGGGCTGCTCAATCTCACCAGGCGTGACGACGCCGACCTGCCCGAGGCGTTCGAGCCGCGCCCGCTGGAGCCGGGCCGCCGTTACCGCGCCACGGTGCAGCTCAACGGCGTCGGCCAGGCCTTCCCGCCCGGCCACCGCATCCGGCTCTCGCTGTCCACGTCGTACTGGCCGCTGGCGTGGCCGCCGCCCAAGCCGGTGCTGCTGAGCGTGTACGCGGGATCCAGCACCCTGACGCTCCCGGTGCGTCCGCCCACGGAGCAGGGGGAGATGCGCACCCGGCCCTTCGAGGAGCCCGAAGGCACACCGCCGCTGGAGACGACCACGCTCGTGCCGGGCGAATCGCGCTGGGAGGTCAGCCGCGACCTCGTGAACTACGGGTCGGCGCTGGAGATCGTCAAGGACGCCGGGACGATCCGCTACGAGGACATCGGCCTGGACGTGGGCCGCAGGGCCTACGAGCGGTACGACTCGGTCGCCGACGACTTCGAATCGGTGCGCGGGGAGTCCGCCTGGACGATGTCCTTCGCCCGCGACGACTGGAACGTACGGACGGAGACGCGCACGGTGCTGCGCTCCACCGAGACGGAGTTCGTGGTCAACGCGACGCTCGACGGCTACGAGGGGGACCGCAGGGTCTTCTCCCGCACCTGGAATGAGCGCGTGCCGCGCGACCACATCTAGAGGCCGGCCCGGTCGGCCCGCGGTGTGGCACCGCAGACGAAGAGGCCCCTCACCCCTGGCCGTTCAGTGCCTGGGGGAGGGGCCTCTTGCGGGTTCGTCCGGCTCTGCCGGGCAGGTGCGCCGCCGCACGGCAGGATCAGTGGCGGCCGTGCGCACTGTCCGAGACTCCGCCGAAGAGCCGGGCGACCAGACGGAAGGGCAGAGTGACCACCGTGGCGATGGCTCCACCGATCGCGCGCACCACGTCCGCGAGTGCCTTGAACATGATCGACCTCCAATGAGTCCACTTGCTCCTGGTCGCAGCTGCGACCGCGCCTTGTCTGGTGTCCCTCATTCGGCCCCGGAAACACCGAACGTGGCCCTCGGACAAGGTGATTCGGAAGACACCGGCCCCCGCGAACACCCGTTCGCGGGGGCCCGCGGGGGCTGCTGGGACGGCTCAGCGCTGTGCGGCCCCGCCGCGTGCGCCCGCGGGGGCGACGTACACGCGGTAGCCGGGCAGGTGCTTCAGCGGCGCCGAGCGCCAGGCGCGCGCCCAGCTCGGAGGCCGCTGATAGTGCCGGACTGTGACGGCCATCGGTTCGTCACGGCGCGCCAGTTCCCGCAGGCCGGTGCCGGTGATGCTGATGTCGTGGCCGTGGGACTGCCGCGAGGCGCACCCCGCGTAGTGGCTCATGGGAACGGCGAGCGGCCCGGTCAGCGTGCAGGGTGGACGCAGGCCGAGACGGTGCATCGTGGATGCCGCCTCCGTCATCTGCTTCGTCACCTGGTGGTTGCGCTCGAGCACGGAACCCAGCACCTGGTACTGCACGCCGAAGTGGCTGCCGAGCAGCAGTGCGGGAAGGACGATCAGGACCAGGGGGCGTCGCCCGTCGGGTCTCTGCGCGAACGCCCGCCGCACGCACTCGGCGACCGGCAGGGCGAGCAGCGCGTAGGAGGGCAGCAGGAAGCGCGGTGCCGCGTACCCCATGAGGAACAGATACGGCAGTGCGAGGCCGGTCGCCGTCACCGCCGCGAGCACCGCTGTGTCCCTGCGTCCCGCCCGTACGGCCGACGCGATGCCGCCCGCGGCCAGCAGCGGCAGAGCGAACCACCACAGCGCCGTCTGCGGTTCCTCCCACGCCATGTCGCAGGGCCGGCAGAGCATCCGGCCCTGCAGGCTGCGCACGTGGTCCCCGATCGCGATGTTCCAGCCCATGCCGCCCTGGATCTCGCTCGCGCGGTGCAGCCGCGTCAGCAGCCCTCCGTAGGTGGTGAAGGCCTCCACGATCCACGGGCCCGCCCCGAGCAGCGCGCCGCCCGCCAGCCCCCCGAGGACCACCACCCGGCGCCAGGCCGGCACCAGTACCGCGGCACCGCCGAGTGCCAGCACCAGCCATGCCGCGTCCGGCGGACGCATCAGCGCGACGACACCGACGGAGGCGACGAGTCCCACGGCGGCCCTGCGGTCGCCCGGGTGCCGCACGCAGCGCAGGAAGCAGCCCACGGCGGTCAGCGAGCCGAAGGCGCACCACAGGTTCGGCATGGCCTGCGGACCGTAGAAGAGACTGATCCACAGTCCGGCGAAGAGTGCACCCGCCCAGGTCAGTACGGGCAGCGGCAGCAGCCGTCGCCACACCCACAGCGAGACCAGCAGTCCCGCGCCGGAGAGCACGGCGAGGAAGACGCGCAGCAGAGTCGTCGACGACGTGAACGCGACGAGGGGCGCCACGAGATAGGAGATGCCCCGCGCGCGGGGTGCGCTGAAGAAGGCCGCCGGAGATCCGTCGACCTGGCTCACGTAGACGGTCTCGTCCCAACCGAGCCCCGTGCCGGGCAGTACGAGGAAGATCTGCAGCATTGTGTAGGCGGCGGCGACGGCGCCCAGGTGGAGCAGAGGATGCCCGGCGGGCCCGGGCCCGTAATCGGGGAGGCGTTTGAGACGGTCGGTGACTGGCGCGCTCGGAGCTGCAGGCAGCACGTACATGGCCGAACCTCGTCCCGCTTGTGAAACCGGCAGAGAGCTCTATGCGTAACACCCGATATGTCGGTTTTGCGGTAATGGGGACCCCGGCCCGGTCACGCGCGGACGTGCGCATACGATCGTCTGCATGCGTTCTTCTGCCTCCGCCGCACACATAGCGGTGATCGGCGGCGGCGCGATCGGCGGGCTCACGGCCGCCGTCGCGCACGAGGCCGGTCACGACGTGACCCTCTGCCTCCGGGCACCGCTGGAGGAGCTGACACTGCGGACCGGCGGTGACGAGCTCCGCCCCGACCTGCGTTTCGCCACGAGCCCCGGAGACCTCGCGGACCGCGGCCCCGCGGACTGGGTGTTCCTGACCACCAAGGCGCAGGACACCGAAGGCGCCGCCGACTGGCTCGCCGCGCTGTGCGGCCCGGACACGGTGGTCGCCGTCATCCAGAACGGCATCGATCAAAGGGAGCGCGTCGGCCCGCTGCTCCCGTCAGGGGCGCACATCCTGCCGACGCTGGCCTACATGGCCGTCGAGCGCGTCGCACCCGGCCGCATCGTGCACTACACGGGCAACGAACTGCACGTTCCCCAGGGCCCGTCGGCGGAGGCCTTCGTGAAGCTGCTCGACGGCAGCCGTCTGACGGTGCGTCCCGTCGAGGACTTCCGTTCGGCCGCCTGGCGGAAGATGTTCACCAACGTCGCGGTCAACCCCCTCACAGCCATCCTCAAGCAGCGCATGCACATCCTCGGCGACCCGGAGATGCGGCAGCTCGCCGAGGACGTCCTCATGGAAGGACTCGCCGTCGCCCGCGCGGAGGGCGCGCAGCTGGACGAGGAGGACGTACACCGCGCGCTGCGCGCCAACGCCTCGGTGCCGCCCGACGGCGGAACCTCCACGCTCTACGACCGCCTGGCGGGCCGCCCGCTGGAGCACGAGCACATCACGGGCGCCGTCGTGCGCGGTGCCGAGCGGCACGGCATCGACGTGCCGCTCAACCGCATGCTGCTGACGCTGCTGCGGGCCGTCGACCGCGAGCTGCGAGGCAGCTGAGGCTGCGTCAGTGCGGTCCGTCCTGAAGGCCGCGCAGGCGCTCCATCTCCCGCCGGTCGCGCTTGGTCGGGCGTCCCGCACCGCGGTCGCGGCGCCCTGCGGGAGCGACCGCCTCGCGGGGCGGCGGCGGGGGGCTGTTGTCGACGTAGCACTCCACGGCCACCGGCGCACCGACGCGTTTCCGTACGACGCGGGAGACCACCACCACGCGCTCCCGCCCGGCCTGGCGCAGCCGCACCTGGTCGCCCACCCGCACCGGGTGGGCAGGCTTGACGCGTTCCCCGTTGACCCGCACATGGCCGCCGCGGCAGGCCGAGGCCGCCATCGACCGCGTCTTCGTGAGCCGCACGGACCAGATCCAGCTGTCGACCCGTACGGTGCCTCCGTCATCCGCCATGTCACGACTGTAGAGGCATACGGGTGATCAGCGGCGGGCCAGCCGCCGCTCGCCTCCTGCGCCCGTCTCGTAGTCCAGTTCGTAGTGCGCGAAGACGGCCGGCTCGTCCTCGGCCGCCAGCTCACCGTCGGTCGCCATGGAGGGGGCGGAGCGCACCACGTTCTTGGAGTGGGCGACCCGTAGGTATTCGGGGCCGACGGTCGCTCCGTCCAGCGGTACGAACACCAGCCGCCGCCGTGTGGGCAGGCCGACGGTGAGGGTGGCGAAACTCGGGTTGTCCGTACGGGTGTCGACGTAGACGGCCTCCAGTGTGCCGATCTTGCTGCCGCTGGAATCGACCACGTCGCGGTCACGCCATTCGCGGATGTCGCCTGCCTCGAACATCTCCGGCCGTCCCTCCGCACTGTCCCTGATGATTGTCCTGGATGGTTCCCACTCCGGCGTCCCGCACCGGAGGTCCCCAGCTTGCCGCTCCTGCCGGGAACCCGCACGCGGCCGCCTGCCGGCCAAGGTTTGGCTCCTCCAGCCCGGGTGGTACCCGAGCGAGGTGGATTCTCACCTCACCCTCCGGGTCGACGGCGAAGAGTGGTCGCTGACCGTGGACACACGCACCACGCTGCTCGACGCCCTGCGCGACCGGCTTTCGATCACCTCGCCCAAGAAGGGGTGTGACCACGGGCAGTGCGGCTCCTGCACGGTGCTGATCGACGGGCGGCGGAGACTCAGCTGCCTCACGTTCGCCGTCGCGCACGACGAAGCGGAGATCACCACCGCGGAGGGGCTCGCCACGGGGGAGTCCGAACTGCACCCCGTCCAGCAGGCGTTCCTCGACCACGACGGCTTCCAGTGCGGCTACTGCACACCGGGCCAGATCTGTTCAGCGGTCGGCATGCTCGCGGAGGCCGAGGCGGGCCATCCCAGCGTGGTGACTCCGACCGGGAACGGGAGCGGCGAATCCGGCCGCCCGGCGGTACTCGACGACGACGAGATCCGGGAGCGCATGAGCGGCAACCTGTGCCGGTGCGGCGCGTACGTCAACATCGTCACGGCGATCCGGGCGGTGGCGCGGCGATGATCCCCTTCGACTACTCGCGCGCCACGGACGCCCGTACGGCCGTGGCCACCGTCATGGCACGACCGGACGCCGCCTTCCTCGCCGGCGGAACCAACCTCGTGGACCACATGAAGCTCGGTCTGGCCTCCCCCGAGCTCCTCGTCGACGTGACGCGGCTGCCGTTGGACAGGATCGAGGAGCTGCCCGACGGCGGGATGCGCATCGGGGCCACGGTCCGCAACAGCGACCTCGCCGCGCACCCGCTGCTGCGGCGGCGCTACCCCGTTCTCTCCCAGGCGCTGCTGGCGGGCGCGTCCGGACAGCTGCGGAACGCGGCGACCACCGCCGGGAATCTGCTCCAGCGCACACGCTGCGGCTACTTCCAGGACGTGACCACACCCTGCAACAAGCGTGAGCCGGGTTCGGGCTGCGCGGCCGTCGGAGGATGGAACCGTCACCACGCCGTGCTGGGCGCCTCCGAACACTGCCTGGCGGTCCACCCCTCGGACATGGCAGTGGCCATGAGCGCTCTCGACGCTGTGGTGATCGCGATGGGCGCGGAAGGCGAACGCCGCATCCCCGTCCGGGAGTTCCACCGGCTGCCCGGCGACACCCCCGAACGCGACACCGTCCTCGAACACGGTGAGCTCATCACCGCCGTCGAGCTGCCGCCGTCGCCCCCCGGCGCCCGCTCGGCCTACCGCAAGGTGCGTGACCGGGCCTCCTTCGCCTTCGCTCTGATCTCCGTCGCGGCCGTGCTGGAGACCGATGGCGACCGCGTGCGGGATGCCCGTATCGCCTTCGGCGGCGTGGCGCACAAGCCCTGGCGCGCCACCCGCGCGGAGGAGGCACTGCGTGGTGCCGCCGCAACGGAGGACGCCTTCCGGCAGGCGGCCGACGCCGAGTTGGGGGCGGCACAGCTGCTGCCGGACAACGCCTTCAAGGTCCCCATGACGCGCAACACCCTCGCAGCCGTGCTGCGCGAGCTGGCCACTGAGGAGCGGCGATGACACGCCCCGACACGGACTCCGCACTGTCTTCGGAGTCCATCGAGCCGTTGAACATCCAGACGGTCGGCACCTCGCTGCCGCGGGTCGACGGGCACGCGAAGGTCACCGGCACCGCGACCTACGCCTGGGAACACGACCTGCGCAATCCCACGTACGTGTATCCGCTGCAGTCGGCGATCGCGCGGGGCCGGGTGCTGAGGATGGACGCCACGCAGGCGGAGTCCGTCGACGGCGTGATCGCCGTACTGACCCCGTACAACGCCGCACGTCTCGCGGACACCGGCAACGCGGAGCTGGCGGTCCTGCAGTCCGACGAGATCGCCTTCCGGGGCCAGCTCATCGGCGCGGTCGTCGCCGAGACCCCCGAGACCGCCCGGCATGCCGCGTCCCTCGTCGGCGTCGAGTACGAACAGCAGCCGCACGACACGGAGTTGCGCGCAGACCGCCCGGACCTCTACCGGCCCGATCAGGTCAACCCCGTCTTCCCCACCGACAGCGAAGAGGGCGACGTGGAGGCGGCACTCGCCGCCGCGGCGGTCACGCTCGACCAGACCTACAGCACCCCCATGGAGCACAACAACCCGATGGAGCCGCACACTTGCGTCTCCGTGTGGGACAACGCCGGCACCGGAGCGGACGGCGGACCGCGGCTGACGCAGTACGACTCCACCCAGGGAGCGCACGCCGTACGGAAGAACATCGCGCGGCTCTTCGAACTCGCTCCCGAGCGGGTGAGGGTGATCTCCCCGCACGTGGGCGGCGGCTTCGGCTCGAAGGGGATGCCCCACGCCCACAACGTGCTCTCGGCGCTCGCCGCCCGTGCCGTCGCGGGCAGGCCCGCCAAACTGGCGCTCACCCGGCAGCAGTTGTTCGACCTCGCAGGGCACCGCACCCCCACGGTCCAGCGCGTGCGGCTCGGAGCCGACGCCGACGGGCGCCTGACGGCGCTCTGCCACGAGGCCGTCGAACACACCTCGAAGGTCAAGGAGTTCGCGGAGCAGACCGCTGTCGCGTCGCGCCTGATGTACGCCGCGCCCAACCGGCGCACCACTCACCGGCTCGCCCTGCTCGACGTCCCCGTCAACACGTGGATGCGCGCGCCCGGCGAGTGCCCGGGGATGTTCGCCGCCGAGGTCGCCATGGACGAACTCGCCGACGCGTGCGGTCTGGACCCCATCGAACTGCGCGCCATCAACGAGCCCGAGAGCGATCCCTCCACCGGGAAGCCCTGGTCCCACCGCCGCCTCGTGGAGTGCCTGCGTACCGGCGCCCGGCGCTTCGGCTGGGACCGCCGCGCCGAGGCGGGCACGCGCCGCGAGGGTGACTGGCTGGTGGGTCTCGGGGTCGCGAGTGCCACCTACCCCTCCTGGGCGATGCCGGGATCGGCCGCGGAGATCGAGCGCACCGCGGACGGGCGGTACGCCGTACGCATCGGCGCCGCCGACCTGGGGACGGGGACGTGGACGGCCCTCAGCCAGATCGCCTCGGACGCCCTCGAGTGCCCCTTCGACGCGGTGCACTTGGAGATCGGTGACACCGATCTGCCGCCCGCGTCCGTCGCCGGAGGCTCCTCGGGCATCAATTCCTGGGGCTCGACGATCGTCGCCGCGGCCCGCGCCTTCCGCGCGGAGCACGGAGACAACCCCGCCGCCGGCGCCCGCACCTCCTCGAAGACCCCGGAGAACCCGGACATGAAGCGCTACGCCGTGCACTCCTTCGGCGCGCAGTTCGCCGAGGTGCGCGTGAACGCCGACACCGGGGAGGTCCGCGTGCCCCGCATGCTCGGCGTCTTCGCGGCCGGGCGCATCATCAACCCCCGTACCGCACGCTCCCAGTTCATCGGGGGCATGACCATGGGGATCTCCATGGCGCTGTTCGAGGAGAGCGTCCTCGACCACGGCACGGGCCACGTCGTCAACCACGACTTCGCGCAGTACCACGTCGCTGCCAACGCGGACGTCGGCGACATCGAGGCCACCTGGCTGGACGAGCCCGATCCGCACGCCAACCCGATGGGCGCCAAGGGCATCGGCGAGATCGGCATCGTCGGAGCTCCCGCGGCGGTCGTCAACGCCGTCCACAACGCGACCGGCATCCGCGTACGCGATCTGCCCGTCACCCCGGACAAGCTCCTGAGGGCGTGACGGCTCAGGGAGCGCGCCCGGTGCCGAGGTCCGAGTATCTTGCGCGGCATGTCTCCAGATCACACTGACCGGACGGACGCCGGAGCCCTCCGGGTCGTCGTCTTCGACGTCAACGAGACCCTCAGCGACATGACGCCTCTCCGCAGCCGGTTCGAGGACGTCGGCGCCCCGGGACACCTGCTGCCCACATGGTTCACCGGGGTGCTGCGTGACGGCTTCGCCCTGACCGCGGCGGGCTCGTACGCGGACTTCGCCGACGTCGCCCGTGACGGTCTGCTCTCGCTCCTCCCGGACGTGCCGGGCTGGTCGGGCGACGCCGACGCCGCAGCCCGGCACATCCTCGCCGGCCTGGCCGAGCTGAACGTCCATCCGGACATCCCGGCCGGCGTGCGCGCCCTGCGGGAAGCCGGACTCCGTCTGGTGACGATGACCAACGGGGATCCGGCGCTCACCGAAGGTCTGCTGGAACGGGCAGGCGTACGCGACCATTTCGACACGCTCCTCGGCGTCGGCGGCCCCCGCTGCTGGAAGCCGGTGCCGGAGGCGTACCGGTACGCCGTTCGCATGGCGGGGGTGGAGCCCGGAGAGGCGGTGCTGGTCGCGGTGCATCCGTGGGACGTGGACGGCGCGCAGCGCGCGGGCCTAGCGGGCGCGTGGCTGCGCCGCGGCTCGGCGGGCCGCTACCCCGAGACGCTGACGCCGCCCGACTGGAGCGCGGACGACCTGGAGGAGCTGGCCCGCTCGCTCGCGCGGGAGCGCCGGAGGACTGCCCACCCTTGACAGCCAGGGCCGTTGCTGGATTACTGGACCGCGCCGCAAGGCTAACCGAATGGTCGGTCGGGAAGTACGAGAGCGTGGAACGTATGACGCATGCCATGAGCGACGGGTCGGCGCAGACGATGTTCGCCGCGGACCAGGCGTCCCAGGGGCTGGGCATCACCTTGCTGGAGGCCGGGGGCGGCGCAGCGAAGCTACGGATGACGGTGACCGGGGCCATGGTCAACGGCCACGGCATCGCGCACGGCGGATATCTCTTCCTCTTCGCCGACACGGCCTTCGCCTGCGCGTGCAACAGCCACGGCCCGGTGACTGTCGCCTCCGGAGCCGACATCTCCTTCGTCAGATCGGCCGAGGAGGGTGACGACCTCGTCGCTGTCGCAGAGGAGCGCACGCGCTACGGCCGCAGCGGAATCTACGACGTCAGCATCCTGCGGGACGGCGAAGTGATAGCCGAGTTCCGCGGCCGCAGCCGTACCGTGCGAGGCATGGAGGAATCACCGTGACGATGAGCGAGACCCCGGCCTCCGCCGACGTGCCGCGGAGGAAGGGCGAGCCGCTGCCGGACGTGCTGCGCGACGCCGGCGAGCAGATGGGCCGTGAGGAGCTGCGCGCCTACCAGCTCACACGCATACAGCGGACCCTGCGCACCGCCTACGACCAAGTCGAGCTGTACCGCAAGAAGTTCGACGCGGCGGGAGTGCGTCCCGAGGACTGCCGCACGCTGGAGGACCTCGCCCGCTTCCCGTGCACCACCAAGGCGGATCTGCGGGAGACCTATCCCTTCGGGATGTTCGCCGTCCCCATGTCCGAAGTGCGCCGCATCCACGCGTCCAGCGGCACGACCGGCCGTCCCACGGTGGTGGGCTACACCGAGGGCGACATCTCGATGTGGTCCGACATGGTCGCGCGCTCCATCCGCGCCGCGGGGGGACGTCCGGGGCACAAGGTCCATGTCGCCTACGGCTACGGGCTGTTCACGGGCGGACTGGGCGCGCACTACGGGGCCGAGCGCGCCGGCTGCACGGTCATCCCCGTGTCCGGAGGCATGACGGCCCGCCAGGTTCAGCTCATCCAGGACTTCGAGCCCGAGATCATCATGGTCACGCCCTCCTACATGCTCACTCTGCTGGACGAGTTCGAGCGTCAGGGCGTCGATCCGCGCGGCACCTCGCTGAGGATCGGCATCTTCGGGGCGGAGCCCTGGACGGAGGAGATGCGCGCTGAGATCGAGGAGCGGCTCGACATCCACGCCGTCGACATATACGGGCTGTCGGAGGTCATCGGCCCCGGTGTGGCGCAGGAGTGCGTGGAGACCAAGGACGGCCTGCACATCTGGGAGGACCAGTTCTACCCGGAGATCGTCGACCCCTTCACCGACGAGCTCCAAGGCGAGGGCCAGGAGGGCGAGTTGCTCTTCACCTCTCTCACGAAGGAGGCCATGCCGGTCGTCAGGTACCGCACTCGGGACCTGACGCGGCTGCACCCGGGCACCGCCCGTCCGGCGTTCCGGCGGATGGACAAGGTCACCCGGCGCTGCGACGACATGATCATTCTGCGCGGCGTCAACATCTTCCCGAGCCAGGTGGAGGAGATCCTGCTGCGTACGCCCGGCATCGCCCCGCACTTCCAGCTGCATCTGGGCACGCGCGGCCGGATGGACCACATGACGGTCCGGGCCGAGGCCCGGCCGGACACCGGCACGGACCGGCGTGAGACCGCCGCTTCAGCGATCACCAAGGCGATCAAGGACGGCATCGGGCTCAGCGTCGCCGTCGAGATCGTCGACCCGGAGACGCTGGAGCGCTCCGTCGGCAAGATCCGCCGCATCGTCGACGAGCGGGAGGGGCGCGGCTGACGGCGGGCGCGGCGCTCCTGGCGTCACGCGTCCGCCTCGCCCGCCCCGAAGTTGGTCGTGGTGAACTGCGGGTTGGCGATGGTGAATCCGCCGTCGACCACGAACGACTGCCCCGTGGTGTACGCCGCCGCGTCGGAGGCGAGCCAGGCGATCAGTGAGGCGACCTCGCGCGCGTCGCCCGGCCGGGGGACCGGCAGCGCCGGACGGCTGACGGTGTGCACGTCCACGTCGGCCATGCCCGACATCGGGGTGGCGATGAGCCCGGGCGCGACGGCGTTCGCCGTGATGCCGTACGCCGCCAGCTCCAGGGCCATCGACTTCGTCAGGCCTCCCAGCCCGTGCTTGGCCGTGTTGTAGGCGGTGGCCGACGGCAGCGGGGTGTGCTCGTGGACGGACGTGATGTTGATGATCCGGCCGCCGTCGCCCTGGTCGATCATGTGCCGCGCCGCGCGCTGGCTCAGCAGGAAGGGGCCTTCCAGATCCACGGAGAGCACGTGCCGGAAGTCGTCGAAGGCCATCTCCGTGAACGACGCTTTGCGGTTGATGCCCGCGGCGTTGACCAGAACGTCCAACCGGCCGAAGACGTCCGCGAATTCGTCGACCACGTCCTCCGCACCGGGCAGCCGGCTCAGATCGAGGGGGCGCACCTCTGCCCTGCGCCCGTGCCCGCGTACCTCCTCCGCCGTGCGCTCGGCCTCGGCCTCGTCCAGGAACCAGGTGATGCCGACGTCGAAGCCCTGCCGGGCCAGTACGGCCGCCGTCGCCCTGCCCATTCCTGACTCCGAACCGGTGACGACGGCGACCTTCGCGGGGCCCTGAGTGCTGGTGGTCTCCATGCTGGGGCTGCTCCTCCTGAACGCGGTGCGGAACGCTCGTAGCTGATGCTGCAAGGGTGCCCGCGATCACGGGAGGTGGCTACGCGGGAGCGGGGGAGAGGTGATGCCGTGGTGCGGCTCCCTCACGGCCGGTCGATGCGCAGCGTGCGGCAGAGCTCCCATGTGCCGCCGTCCCGGTAGGCCCCGCGCAGCCCGTCGAACGTGCCGATGCCGCCGCGCGCGATCAGCACGTCGTCGGCGAGGGAGGAGGTGGCGACCGT
>NZ_JACBXA010000145.1 GCF_013870515.1 Streptomyces albidus (ex Kaewkla and Franco 2022)
CGCGGACCCGGACGTGTGCTCGGGGTGTGATGCCTTGTTCATGGAGTCCACCGTTCGTGAAGTGTGCGGGGGTGAGATGTCAGGTGCGGGTTCACCCGAGGCGTCGAAACCCCAGGTCACGAAAGTCGTCGTCAGGCCGTCGTCTGCGCGGGAATCACCTTTTCGTCAATGCCCTTGGGCGTCGATCGTGAATGTGACTTGTCGCTGCGGCGACGTCGGCGCATCGGGTCCAGCAGCTTCTCCGCCGTCACCAGCACGCCCTCCACGAGCAGGGCGAGCGCCGCGACGAGCGCCGCACCGGCCACCACCTGAGGCGTGTCGTAGGTGCCGAAGCCCGCGGTGATGATCCGGCCCAGGCCTCCGCCCCCGGGGAGCGCGGCGAGGGTGGCGGTCGCCACGACCTGCACGGCTGCGGACCTCACGCCGGTCATGATCAGCGGGAACGCGAGCGGGATCTCGACCCGGCCCAGCAACTGCCACCCGGACATGCCCATTCCGCGTGCCGCCTCGACCACGTCGCGGTCGGCCTCCCGCATCCCCACATAGGCGTTGGTCAGCAGCGGCGGCAGCGCGAAGAGCACCAGGGCGATGACGGTCGGCCATTCACCGTGCTTGCCGAGCGGGCTGAGCGTCAGCAGCACCAGCACCGCGAAGGTGGGCACCGCGCGCCCGGCGTTGGAGATGTTCACCGCGAGCGCTCCGCCGCGCCCGACGTGTCCGAGCCACAGCGCGACGGGAAGCGCGATGAGGCAGGCGAAGCCGAGGCAGACCACGGTCAGATAGAGGTGCTCGGCGAGCCTGTGCGTCGCGCCCTCGCTGCCGGCCCAGTTGGAGCCGGTGGTCAGCCACGTCCACGCGTCGAGGAAGAAGCTCATCGTCACGCCCCCTTGCCGGCCGGCTGCAGGGCCGTACGCGCGTCGTCTGCGGGATCCGCCTGCTCCGCGCCGCCCTGGCTGCGCCGGGCCCGCCCACGGACCCGGGCCCAGGGCGTGAGCAGGCGCTGGAGCCCGAGCAGCAACACATCGGCAGCCACCGCCATCAGCACGCAGATCACGGAGGCGGTCAGCACCTGAGGCCTGAAGAAGCTGTCCATGCCGTCGTAGATGAGGTTGCCGAGGCCGCCGAATCCGACGATCGCACCGACCGTCGTCAGCGCCACCGCGGAGACCGTCGCGATCCGCACACCGGCCATCAACGCGGGCAGCGCCAGGGGCAGTTCGACTCCGAAGAGCAGCCTGCCCGGCCCGTACCCCATGCCGCGCGCGGCTTCTCGTGCCTCTTCGGGGACCGACTCGAGGCCCGCCAGGATGTTCCGTACGAGCACGGTGAGCGAGTAGAGCACCAGCCCTGTCACCACCACGGCGGCGTTGACCCCGAACACCGGCAGCAGCAGCGCGTACATGGCCAGCGACGGGACCGTGTAGAGCACCGTGGTCAGCCCCAGCACCGGGCCGTACGCGCGCTTCCAGCGGCGGGCCGCGAGCGCGAGCGGGAAGGCGACGAGCAGCGCGAGCAGCACGGAGACGACGGTGATCCAGACGTGCTCGACGGTGGCGTCGGCCAGCTCCGAACTGCGCGAGCGCACGTACTCGGCGCAGATCCATTCGTTCGCAGCGAGGCAGTTCCCCGCGGCCTTCCCGGCTTCTCCGGCCGCACCGGCCATGGCGACCGCACTGTCGGCGCCGTTGAAGCCGCCCAGTCCGCTCAGCACCCGCTCACCCCGTCCCACTCTTCCCCGAAACCCTCCGGGCCCGGGAAGGCCCCGAGGCGCCCGGCGATATCCGGCCGTATCTGTGCGCCGTAAGCATGCCGGGAGACCTTACAGTCCGCTACCGACAATCGATCCGAACTGCCACACTCCTGCAACACACCCTTAATCCGGGCCCCGGAAGAATTCGCACAAAGTCGAATGCGAACCGAGCCGAGCGATGAGAATGAGACGATGATCCGCTTCGAAAACGTCACAAAGCGCTACCCGGACGGCACCACGGCCGTGCACGAGCTGTCGCTGGAGGTCGCCGAGGGCGAGCTCGTCACCCTCGTCGGGCCGTCCGGCTGCGGCAAGACGACGACGATGAAGATGGTCAACAGGCTCATCGAACCGACGTCCGGGCGGATCCTTCTCGACGGCGAGGACATCTCCTCCGTCGACCCGGTCGAGCTGCGCCGCCGCATCGGATACGTCATCCAGCAGGTCGGCCTCTTCCCGCACAAGACGGTGCTGGACAACACCGCGACCGTCCCCTACCTCCTCGGCTGGTCCAAGGCCCGGCGCCGCGAACGCGCGGCCGAACTGCTCGACCTCGTCGGCCTCGACCCGTCCCGCTTCGGCGACCGCTACCCGGACCAGCTCTCCGGCGGACAGCGCCAGCGCGTGGGTGTCGCGCGTGCGCTCGCCGCCGACCCGCCCGTGCTGCTCATGGACGAGCCGTTCGGCGCCGTCGACCCGGTCGTCCGCGAACACCTGCAGACCGAGTTCCTGAAGCTTCAGTCCACGCTGCACAAGACGGTGCTCTTCGTCACGCACGACATCGAGGAAGCCGTACGCCTCGGGGACCGCATCGCGGTCTACGGCGACGGCCGCATCGAGCAGTTCGACCCCCCGGCGAAGGTGCTGGGCGCCCCGGCCACCCCGTACGTCGCCGACTTCGTGGGCGCCGACCGGGGCCTCAAGCGGCTCTCCGTCACGCCGATCGAGCGCGGCGACCTCGAACAGCCGCCCGTCGTCCACCTCGACGACCCGCTCGACAAGGCCCGCGCGCGCATGCGCAGTGAGAGCTCGCGCTGGGCCGTGGTCCTGGACGACGCGGACGAGCTGCACGGCTGGCTCTCCGCCGACGCCCTCGGATCCCCGGCCGCCGAGGACGCGACGAGCTCGCCCGTGACCGTGGCCGACCATGCGCGCCGCATGGAGGCCTGGCTGCCTCTCGGCGCACCTCTCAAGCAGGCGTTCAGCAGCATGCTCCAGCACGACGCCGGCTGGATCGCGGTGCTGGACGAAGCCGACCGCTTCGTCGGCGTGCTGACACCGAGCCGTCTGCACGAGGCCCTGCGCCGCTCGATCGACGCGGACGAACGGGCCGTGAGCAGGGACGAAGTGGAGCTGGAGACCGTCGCGGACGCCTGAGGGCCGCGCGCGCTCAGGCGCGCGCATGCTCGCTGCCGGCCACCTCCGGGCGCCGGTACGGAAGTTGACCACCGCATGGTCTCGTGCTTCACTCCACCGCATGAACGGCACCGAGTTGCACCCATGGCGGAGGGTCCACCTGGACCTGCTCCGCTACGTGGGTTGCCTGTGTCGTCCGTCCTGCTGACCGAATCCGACCGATACGCACGCCTTTCGTGAGCGTGTGTCCTCCGATCAATCAGCCAGGACGGTTCTCCGTGTCATCTGCATCCCCCACATCACCCGTGTCACCTGTGCCCGCAGCGGCGACCGCCGCCCCGGAGCCCACGGCAGCCGCAGCGACCCCGTCCGCAGCTCCCAGCGAGGCCGAGCTCCTCGACTTCGTGCGCAGGACGGCAGCCGACAGCGAACTCATCGCCTCCCTCCCCCTCGACCCGGAAGGCCGCTCGTGGCTCCGGCTCAACGGCCCGGGCGGCAGTGAGGCCTGGATCATCAGCTGGCCTCCCGGCACCGGCACGGGCTGGCACGACCACGGCGGCTCCCACGGTGCGTTCGCGACCGCTGACGGCGAACTCACCGAGCAGTCCCTCGCGGCCCGGCTGCCCACCGAGGGGTGGAAGACCCTCGAACTGGCGGACGGCGTGGACCGCGAACGCCTGCTGTCCGCAGGGCGCGGCCGCGCCTTCGGCCCCCACCACGTGCACCAGGTGCTGAACGAGACCCAGGACCGCCACGCCGTCTCCGTACACGCCTACTACCCGCCCCTCCCGCTCATGCGCCGGTACAGCCGTACGGGCGCGACGCTCCGTCTGGAGCAGGTCGAGCGCCCCGGAGAGTGGGAATGACGGGCACATCGGAGCCGCACGGCACGAGCCGGGTCGACTCGCTTCTGGAGGAGGTCCGCAGCGGCCTCGACCGGCTCACCGCCGAAGCCGCAGGCCGTGCCCAGAAGGAAGGGGCGCTGCTGGTGGACATCCGCTACGCCGCCCTGCGGGATGCCGACGGCACCATCCCCGGCGCCCTGGTCGTCGAGCGCAACGAGCTGGAATGGCGGCTGGATCCGACGTGTCCGCACCGCTCGCCCGAGGCGAGCGGCTTCGACCTGCCGGTCGTCGTCGTGTGCAACGAGGGATACGCCTCCAGCCTCGCCGCCCGCTCGCTCCGCGAACTCGGTCTGCACCGGGCCACGGACCTCGACGGCGGCTTCCAGTCGTGGCGTGCGGCCGGACTCCCCGTCGTGCCACCGCTCCACCCCGCGGAGGGTGATCGGCCTACGCTGGACACATGAACCCTTCGCGTGGCCACGTCTCCGGACTCCCCCAGTGGAACCGCTGTGCCGTGATGGGGGTGGTCAACGTCACGCCGGACTCCTTCTCCGACGGCGGCAAGTGGTTCGACATCGAGGTCGCGGTCAAGCGCGGCCTCGATCTGGTCTCCGAGGGTGCCGATCTGATCGACGTCGGCGGGGAGTCCACGCGGCCCGGCGCCTCCCGCGTCGAGGAGGACGAGGAGCTGCGCCGCGTACTGCCCGTCGTGCGCAGCCTGGCCTCCGAGGGCGTGCTCGTCAGCGTGGACACCATGCGGGCGACCGTCGCCGAGCAGGCGCTCGAGGCCGGCGCGGTGATGGTCAACGACGTCAGCGGCGGTCTGGCAGACCCCCGCATGGTGCCCGCTGTCGCCTCCGCCGGGGTCCCCTTCGTGGTCATGCACTGGCGCGGCCAGTCCATCGACATGAACAACCGCGCGGTCTACGAGGACGTGACCACCGAGGTCGTCACCGAGCTGCGCTCCAGCCTCGACCGTGCCGTCGCGGGCGGCATCGCGCCGGAACGGATCATCGCCGACCCGGGCCTGGGCTTCGCCAAGAAGGCGTACCACGATCTGTGCCTCGTCGCCGAACTCGCGCGGCTGCGCGAGGAGTTGGGTCATCCCCTGCTGGTGGCCGCCTCCCGCAAGCGGTTCCTGGGCCGGGTGCTCGCCGATCCGGACGGTTCGCCGGTGCCACCCGCACGTGAACGGGACGCGGCCACGGCCGCCGTCACGGCCCTGGCAGCCCGCGAGGGCGCATGGGCGGTACGCGTGCACGAGGTACGGGCCAGCGCGGACGCGGTACGCGTCGTGCACGCCGTGGAGAGCGCCGCGCACGCGGGTACCGGCGCATCCGCCGGCGACCCGGGCGCCGAGGGCAACGGGATCGCGGGGGAACGACGGTGAGCAACGGCGCGGACACCGACATCGAGGCGGTCGAAGCCGCCAACACCGCCCTGTACGACGCGGTGGAGCACGCCGACCTGGACGCGCTCACAGGCCTGTGGATGGAAGACGGCATCAGCGTCGTCCACCCGGGCTGGCCGACCCTGACCGGCCGCGAGGAGGTGCTCCGCTCCTACGCCCTGATCATGGCCAACACCGACTACGTGCAGTTCTTCCTCACCGACGTCGACGTCTCCGTGCACGGCGACACCGCCCTGGTCAGCTGTACGGAGAACATCCTCAGCGGCGGCCCCGCCGAGGACGACGGCTCCGCCGGCCCACTCGTGGGCGGGCTCGTCGTCGCCACCAACGTCTTCCGGCGCGTGGAGGACGGCAGTTGGAAGGTCTGGTCCCACCACGGGTCGCCGGTCCTCGTCGAGCGCGAAGAGGACGAGGACGGCGGGTTCGACGAGGGCCTCGACGACGGCGACGTACAACTCTGACCGGTGCATTCGCGTCACCCCGTATGTGGCCGGTACCACTCTTTCGCAGCAGCCTGCCAGGAATGGTGGAGTGGCCCCACGCGCTGTCGGGTAGGCACCCGCCCCGGGTCCGCACTCTTGCGACTCGCGGGTAGATTCGATGCCGAAACGGCGCTCAGCGCCTCCACGAACAGGACCGAGGACGGGAGTGATACGCGTGGACCGTGTCTCGCTGCGCGGCCTTCGGGTCCGAGGGCATCACGGAGTGTTCCAGCGGGAACGGGAGGAGGGTCAGATCTTCGTCGTCGACGTGGAGCTCGGCCTGGACACCCGGCCCGCAGCAGACGGCGACGACCTGACCAAGACCGTGCACTACGGGGTTCTCGCGGAGGAGATCGTGGCGATCGTCGAGGGAGATCCGGTCGACCTGATCGAGACCCTCGCCCAGCGGATCGCCGACGTCTGCCTCGCACACACGCCCGTACAGGAAGCAGAGGTGATCGTGCACAAGCCGGACGCGCCGATCACCGTCCCCTTCGACGACGTGACCATCACTATCAAGCGGAGTCGCGCATGACGCCAAACAGTGACCCGACCGTACAGCCGGTGCCCGCCTCCGTCGTGCACCAGGTGGATGCCGCGGACACCACCCTTCACAACCCGCAGCACGCGGTCATCGCTCTCGGCAGCAACATCGGCAACCGTCTGGAACGGCTTCAGAGTGCCGTCGACGCGCTCGCCGACACGCCCGGGCTCAAGGTGAAGGCCGTCTCACCCGTCTACGAGACCGAGCCCTGGGGCGTGGACCCCGGCAGCCAGTCCTCGTACTTCAACGCCGTCGTCCTCGTGCGTACGACGCTGCCCCCGAGCTCTCTGCTGGAGCGCGGCCACGCGATCGAGGAGGCGCTGGAGCGAGTCCGGGACGAGCACTGGGGGCCGCGGACCATCGACGTCGACATCGTCGCCTACCAGGGCGTGATCTCCGACGACCCCCGCCTGACGTTGCCTCATCCCCGGGTGCACGAGCGGGCCTTCGTCCTCGTGCCGTGGCACGACGTGGATCCGGCGGCCGAGGTTCCGGGTCACGGCGCCGTCGCCGAACTCCTGACCGGGCTGGGACACGAGGGTGTGGCCCCGCGCGCCGATCTGGAACTCAGCCTGCCCGAGTAGTCGTTGGGAACCCCGTGAAGCAACTGCGTATCCCCGTACTGGCGGGCGTCTTCGTCGTCGCCGGGGTCCTCTCCTGGGCAGTCGCACGGCTGTGGAACTCGCTGGGAACTCTCCCCGGCGTTCCCGTCGCGGCGCCCGTCGTGCTGGCCATCATCGCCACAGTGCTGCTGGCCACCGCCCTCTCGCTGCGCTCACGGCTCAAGGCGCAGCGGCAGCGTGAGCCGGGCGCCAAGGGCGTGGACCCGATGATGGCTGCCAGAGCCGTCCTCTTCGGCCACGCCAGCGCTCTGGTGGCGTCGTTCGTCGCCGGCGTCTACGGAGGAGTGGGCGTGTTCCTCCTCATCGACAGCTCGGAGGCACCCGCGCGGGACGACCAGGCGATCTACGCCGGGCTCTCGGTCCTGGCGGGGCTCGCAGTGGTGGCGACAGCCGTCTTCCTGGAGAAGGTCTGCCGCCTCCCGGACGACGACGATGACGACAACCCCTCGGCTGCCGCCGCCGCTTGAGCGCTCGCCCTCAGCGCAGGATGAGGCTCATGGCCTCGGAGCGGGTGGCCGCGTCCCGCAGCTGACCCCGTACGGCTGACGTGACGGTCTTCGCTCCGGGCTTGCGGATCCCCCGCATGGACATGCACATGTGCTCGCACTCCAGGACGACGATCACGCCGCGCGGCTCCAGTATGCGCATCAGCGATTCGGCGATCTGCGTGGTCAGCCGCTCCTGGACCTGGGGCCGGCGGGCATAGACGTCCACCAGCCGCGCCAGCTTCGAGAGCCCGGTGATCTTGCCCTCCACGGACGGGATGTAGCCGACGTGGGCGACGCCGTGGAAAGGGACCAGGTGATGCTCACACGTGCTGAACACCTCGATGTCCTTCACCAGGACCATCTCGTCGTGTCCCAGGTCGAACGTCGTCGTCAGCACGTCCTCAGGACGCTGATGCAGACCGGCGAACAGCTCCTTGTAGGCCCGGGCGACCCTGGAGGGGGTCTCGCGCAGGCCCTCGCGCTCGGGGTCCTCGCCGACGGCGAGCAGCAGCTCGCGCACGGCGTCCTCCGCGCGCTTCTCGTCGAACGTGCCTATCGGGCCGTCGCCCTCTGCGCCGAGCATCACCGGGTCGATCATCAGAGCCCTCGTTCCTGTACCTGCATAGCAATCAGCCGCGCCCCTCAGGTCGGATAACCCGAGGGGCGCGGCAGACATTCCACGGGCCCTTTGTGGGCCGTCACACAGTGACTGGTTCAGTTCTCCGACGGATCGACCGGCTCCACGATGGCGTCCGAGTCACGCGGGCCGATCTCCTTGCCACCGCTCTTGTCGAGGCTCGGGGTCGCACCGTTCGAGCCGGACAGGGCCGGTGACGTGACCGGAGGACGCGTCGACGGCGTACGCCTGGAGGAGCCCGTCCACGCGGGCCGGTTGGGACGCTTGACGACCGGGGCGAAGACCTCGGCGATCTCCTCCTTGCCGAGCGTCTCCTTCTCCAGGAGGGAGAGGACCAGGTTGTCGAGGACGTCGCGGTTCTCCACCAGGATTTCCCAGGCTTCGTTGTGCGCCGTCTCGATGAGGCTCTTGACCTCCTCGTCCACCAGCCCGGCGACCTCCTCGGAGTAGTCGCGCTGGTGACCCATCTCCTTGCCCAGGAAGGGCTCGGACTGGTCGGAGCCGAACTTGATCGCACCCAGCCGCTCGGTCATGCCGTACTGCGTGACCATGGCACGGGCCGTCGCGGTGGCCTTCTCGATGTCGTTCGCGGCGCCCGTCGTCGGGTCGTGGAAGACCAGTTCCTCGGCGGCGCGCCCGCCCAGCATGTACGCGAGCTGGTCGAGCATCTCGTTGCGCGTGGTCGAGTACTTGTCCTCGTCGGGCAGCACCATCGTGTAGCCGAGGGCACGGCCTCTGGAGAGGATCGTGATCTTGTGAACGGGGTCGGAGTTCGGTGAAGCCGCCGCCACCAGGGCATGTCCGCCCTCGTGATACGCGGTGATCTTCTTCTCCTTGTCGCTCATGATCCGGGTCCGCTTCTGCGGTCCGGCCACGACACGGTCGATCGCCTCGTCCAGATACCGGTTGTCGATCAGCTTGTGGTCACCGCGCGCGGTGAGCAGCGCGGCCTCGTTCAGCACGTTGCTGAGGTCGGCACCGGTGAATCCGGGCGTGCGGCGGGCGACGGCACCCAGGTCCACGTCGGGCGCCATCGGCTTGCCCTTCTGGTGGACCTTGAGGATCTCGTGCCTGCCCAGCATGTCCGGACGGTCGACGGCGATCTGCCGGTCGAAGCGGCCGGGGCGCAGCAGCGCCGGGTCCAGGATGTCCGGACGGTTGGTGGCCGCGATCAGGATGACCCCGCCCTTGACGTCGAACCCGTCCATCTCGACCAGCAGCTGGTTCAGAGTCTGCTCGCGCTCGTCGTGACCGCCGCCCATGCCGGCGCCGCGGTGGCGGCCGACTGCGTCGATCTCGTCGACGAAGACGATCGCCGGAGCGTTCGCCTTCGCCTGCTCGAACAGGTCACGGACGCGGGAGGCACCCACACCGACGAACATCTCGACGAAGTCGGAACCGGAGATCGAGTAGAACGGCACGCCCGCCTCACCCGCGACGGCGCGGGCCAGCAGCGTCTTACCGGTGCCGGGCGGCCCGTACAGCAGCACGCCCTTGGGGATCTTGGCTCCGACCGCCTGGAACTTGGCGGGCTCCTGCAGGAACTCCTTGATCTCCTGGAGCTCCTCGCAGGCCTCGTCCGCCCCCGCGACGTCCGAGAACGTCGTCTTCGGGGTGTCCTTGGTGATCAGCTTGGCCTTCGACTTGCCGAAGTTCATCACCCGGGAGCCGCCGCCCTGCATCTGATTCATCAGGAACAGGAAGACGACGATGATGAGCACGAACGGCAGGAACGACAGCAGCATCCCGACGAACGGGTTCTGCTGCTGCGGCGCCACCGTGTAGCCCTTGGTGATTTCCTTCTGCTCGAACTTGCTCTGGAGCTTCTTGGCGAGGTCGACACCCTGGTTGTCGATGTAGCTCGCCTTGATCTTGTCGCTGTCTTCGACCTTGGCGCCGTCCTTGAGCTCGAGCTTCACGATCTGCTCATCGCCGGTCGTGAGCTCGGCGGACTTCACCTTGTCCTGGTCGATCGCCTGGACGACCTGCCCCGTGTCCACCGTCTTGTAGCCGCCGGACGAGCCGACGACCTGCATCAACACGACTACGGCGAGGACGGCCAGCACGATCCACATGACCGGCCCGCGGAAGTATCGCTTCACGTCCATCCATACGGAGCGCAAGCGCCCCGTCCCTCCTGCCACAGTGAGTTGAAAAGGCTGACCTTCGGACGGTACCTCAGCATTGTCTCAGGGTGCCGCCGAGGACGGTCAACAAGACCGTCCTGGCTCCTCCAACGGAGCGCGGGCCCCCATGGTTCCCGCTGCGTCCCGCGCGCTCAGCCGCCGTAGACGTGCGGTGCGAGCGTGCCGACGAACGGGAGGTTGCGGTAGCTCTCCGCGTAGTCCAGCCCGTATCCGACGACGAACTCGTTGGGGATGTCGAAGCCGACCCACTTCACGTCGATCGCCACCTTGGCGGCGTCCGGCTTGCGAAGAAGCGTGCAGACGTTGAGCGTGGCGGGCTCGCGCGAGCCGAGGTTGGACAGCAGCCACGACAGCGTCAGCCCGGAGTCGATGATGTCCTCGACGATCAGGACGTGCTTCCCCTTGATGTCCGTGTCCAGGTCCTTGAGGATCCGGACAACACCGGAGGACTGCGTACCGGCGCCGTAGGAGGACACCGCCATCCAGTCCATGGTGACCGGCGTCGACACGGCGCGCGCCAGGTCGGCCATCACCATCACGGCGCCCTTGAGGACACCGACGAGAAGCACATCCTTCCCCGCGTACTCCGTGTCGATCTTCGCTGCCAGCTCGGCCAGCTTCGCGTCGATCTCTTCCTTGGTGATGAGCACCGACTTCAGGTCGGCTCCCATGTCTTTCTCGTCCACCCGTGCCGCTCTCGGTCGAGGTTCGGCCCACGCTGCCGCCGGCCAGCGGCAGCCCGGGAGAGGGACGTTCAGCTGGACGGTGTCGGCGGGGTCGGTGAGCCATGCCGGATGACCAGTCTGCCACCCTGCCTTCCGGCCTCGACACGCCCGGGGAGGTTGATGGCCCGCTGGCCGCGCCAGGCGGTGATCAGGCGGTCCACTTCCTCCAGGTGACGGGCGAAGAGCGAGCCCGCCGGCGATCCTGCGTCTATGGCCGCACGGCGCAGGATGCGGCGCCGGACGGCGGGCGGCAGCGCGTAGAGCCGGGCGGTGTCCAGCTCCACGCAGTCCCATCCGTCGGTGCCGGGCTGGTCCGTGCGTACGGCTCGTTCGGCCTGAGCGGCCCAGCTGTCGAGCGCGTCGGCGTCGTCGCGGGAGAGACGTGCGGTACGTGCGAGCGCCTCGATCACGCCCTTGCCCAGAGCCTTCTCCAGCATGGGCAGGGCCTCGTGACGCACGCGGGAACGGGTGTAGGCGGGGTCGTCGTTGTGGGGGTCGTCCCAGACGGGGATGGACTGTGCCAGGCAGGCTCTGCGGGTGGCCTGGCGGTCGATGGCGAGGAACGGCCGCCGGTAGCGGCCGCCGGGCCCTGTGACTTCGGCCATGCCGGAGAGCGAGCGGGTGCCTGATCCGCGGGCGAGGGCGAGCAGAACGGTTTCGGCCTGGTCGTCACGGGTGTGTCCGAGCAGGACGGCTTTCGCACCGGTGCGTTCAGCCGCTTCGTCGAGGGCGGCGTAGCGCGCGTCGCGCGCGGCGGCTTCGGGGCCGGTGTCCGTGCGGCCGATGGTGACGGCGATGGATTCGACGGGGTGGAGACGAAGGGCGGTGAGGCGTTCGACGACCTCCTGCGCGCGGTCCGCTGAGCCGGACTGCAGGCCGTGGTCGACCGTGACGCCCCCCGCGCGGAGCCCGAGGCGCGGGGCCTCGAAGGCGAGAGCGGAGGCGAGCGCCATGGAGTCGGCGCCGCCGGAACAGGCCACTAGGACGAGCGGGGGCTCGCCGGGCCCGCCGGCTTGTTCACTGAGGACGTCGTGGAGTGCGCGGCGAACCGCCAGACGTATTGCAGCGACCGCGGGATGGGGACCCATGTCCGATTCACTTCCTTGAAGAAGTCTTGTCACGCTGAGTGCGTCGATGGTGACAGAGATGGAGGGGTTCCCAGAGCATCGCACGCGGACTCGTCATTCTCGGTCCCTCGGACGAGTGATTAGCGAGGCTTCCCGGGATGCCCGGAACTCCGGAGGAGTAAGCGTTGTCTCCCGCCCCGACCGCCGCAGTCTCCCGCGCGGGCACTCTCCGCCCGCTGCACCGACGCATTCCCCCAAGTGCGGGAGCGATGCGGGCGGCGGCCGTGGCGGTCGCCCGCGAGCGCCCGCGCCACGGCCCGTCCGCAGGTCAGGAACGCATCCGTGCGATCCAGCCGGCGGGGTCCCCGATCTCCGCCTTGGTCGGCAGCGTGTTGGGAGACGTCCAGACGCGGTTGAAGCCGTCCATGCCCAGGTCTTCCACGACGGCCCGTACGAACCGCTCGCCCTCGCGGTACTGCCGCAGCTTCGCGTCGAGGCCCAGCAGCTTGCGCAGGGCCTGGTCCAGCTTTCCGGCCCCGCTCGCCCGGCGCTTCTGGAACTTCTCCCGGATCTCCGCGACGCTCGGCACGACCTCGGGGCCGACTCCGTCCATCACGTAGTCCGCATGGCCCTCCAGCAGGGACATCACCGCTGTGAGGCGGCCGAGGATCTCGCGCTGCGCCGGCGTCTGGACGAGTTCGACGATGCTGCCGCGGTCGCTCTCGTTCTTCTCCGCGGTGTCCGTGCCGGAGCGGTTGCCCGTCATGGACTGCGCCGCCTCGCGCAGGCGCTCCAGCAGCATCGACGGGTCCATCTCGGTCTCGCCGAGGAAGGACTGGATCTCTCCCCGGATGTGGTCGCGCAGCCAGGGCACCGCGGCGAACTGCGTACGGTGCGTCTCCTCGTGCAGGCACACCCACAGCCTGAAGTCGTGCGGCTCGACCTCCAGTTCGCGCTCGACGTGCACGATGTTCGGTGCCACGAGCAGCAGGCGGCCGCCGCCGTCGGCGCCGCCGGGCAGCTCGCGCGTCGCCGGAGCGAACGTCTCGTACTGCCCGAGCACGCGGGAGGCCAGGAACGACAGCAGCATGCCGACCTCGACGCCGGTCACCTTGCCGCCGACCGCGCCGAGCACCGCGCCTCCGGGGCCGCTCGCACGTCGCTCCTGCATCTTGCCGAGCAGCGGCGAGAGCAGTTCCTTGAATCCGGCCACGTTGGCGCGGACCCATCCCGGACGGTCGACCACCAGGACCGGGGTGTCCGATTCGGCGGGACGTTCGGGCTGCATGCGTGTGAATCCGCGGACGTGCTCCTCGGACGCCTTCGCGTGACGCCGCAGCTCGGCCACGACGGCCCGCGCGTCCTCACGGGTCACTTCCGGGCCCGGCCGTACGAGCCGGGTCGCGGTCGAGACCGCGAGATTCCAGTCGACCATCTCCACACCACCGAGGCTCGTCATGACTTCACGGTACGTGGCGTCGCCGCCCCGCGGGAGGCTGCATCGTCGCGGCGGGACGCG
The DNA here is from genome assembly GCF_013870515.1 of Streptomyces albidus (ex Kaewkla and Franco 2022). Taxonomy (GTDB): domain Bacteria; phylum Actinomycetota; class Actinomycetes; order Streptomycetales; family Streptomycetaceae; genus Streptomyces; species Streptomyces albidus. The sequence goes on from NZ_JACBXA010000145.1 coordinate 13,595, forward strand.
TACGCCGAGGCGTGCGGTGGCTCATCCGGCGGACGGCGAATCCCGGCAGCCGCAGTTGGCGAGGGCCGAGGCCATCCGGTCCAGGGACTCCTGCGCGGCCTTCCCGTCGGTCGTACCGGACGCCATGAAGGCGAAGACGAGCAGGCGGCCGTCCGCGTCCACGACGGAGCCCGCCAGGGTGTTCACGCCGGTCAGCGTTCCCGTCTTCGCGCGTACGAGGCCGGCTCCGGGCCTGCCCTTCTCGTCGCCGTACCTGCTGCCGAGGGTGCCCGTGAAATGGGCGACCGGCAGGCCCGTCAGCACCGGCCGCAGGCCGGCGTGGCCCGGGTCCGCCGCACGTACCAGCAGCCGCGTCAGCAGGGCGGGTGAGACCTTGTCGGCGCGGTCCAGGCCGCTGCCGTCGGCGAAGTGCGCGCCCTTCAGAGGCAGGCCGAGCTTGTCCAGGCTCTGCCTCACGGCCTTGCCGGCGCCCTTGAAGCTGGCGGGCTCGCCCGAGGCGAGTGCCGTCTGGCGGGCTAGGGCCTCGGCGATGTCGTTGTCGCTGTAGGTCAGCATGCGCTCCACGAGCGCGGACATCGGCGCCGACCTGTGGACTGCCAGCTCCTTCGCCTTGCCGGGCGCTCCGGCCTTCTTCGGCTTGCCCTTGACGTCCACGCCGTGCTCGCCCAGCGCGTCGGCGAAGTCCTCGGCGGCGTCGGGGGCGGGATCGGCGGCGCGGGGGGCCGGGCCGTGCAGGACGCCCTTCCCACCGGTGCCTTCGAGGCGGGCCTCGTCGACCATCAGGGGGCTCACGGGGGCCAGGTTGTCGTTGGTGCCGATGGAGTGGCGCGCGGGACCGCTGTAGAGGGAGGTGTCGTAGCGGACGGAGACCTTCCGGGTGTCCTTTTTCCGCAGCGTACGGGCGGTGTCCCGGGCGAGATCGTCGAGGGCGCCGGCCGTGAGCGTCGGATCACCACCGCCTACCAGCACCACCTTGTCGGCCCCGTCGCGGACGGCGCGCGTCTCGATCCGGTGGTCCGCACCGCGTGCGGAGAGCGCGGCGGCGGCCGTGGCCAGTTTCACGGTCGAGGCGGGGGTCGTCGCCTTGTGCGACTTGACGGAGTAGAGCTTGCTGCCGGATGCGGCGTCGACCACGGACACGGCACGCAGCTTGCCCAAGTCGCTGTCCTTGAGCAGGGGTTCGAGGGTGTCGGCGAGCGCGGAGGCGCTGGGCGGGGGCACGCCGTCGACGCCCGGTCCGTGAGAGGGCTTGGACTTGTCGCCACCGCCCGTACCGGCACCCGAGTTGAGAGCGGCCAGGACCTGGGGCGCCTCTCGTACGGGTTCGCCGCCGGGGCCATCGCCGGTGTGGTTCGCGCCACTTCGCCCTTCCCGGGCGGCGGCCCACGACTGCTCGGCCGTACGCTGGCCGGAGTCCCACGGTCCCGTCACGGCCACCACCGTGACT
>NZ_JACBXA010000146.1 GCF_013870515.1 Streptomyces albidus (ex Kaewkla and Franco 2022)
TCATGTGAACACGCTGCTCACGGCGCGCCGCCGTCGGTCGAATAGCGGGCGGGAGGCTGGCCCTGCGGCGGCACCTGCGGCATCTGCTGCGGATGACGCTGGTGCTCGTACGGCTCATAAGGAGGCTGCGGGCGCTCGTACTGCTGCGGCGGCGAGGGCTGGCGCTGGTCGTAGTGCTGCTCGTACGTCTGCTGTTGGTGCGAGTGCTGCGATTGCTGGGGGTGCTGCGGCTGCTGGTGCTGCGGCGGGTACTGCTCGCGGGCGGGCTGCGGCCAGGCACCGGGCTGCCGCGGTGCCTGGGGGTAGTCCGGGTAGGCGGGGCGCGGGTTGGGCAGGTCGCGGCTCTCGTAGCCGTCGTACCGGCCGCCGTCGTATCCACTGCCGCGCTCGTATCCCCCTCTCTCGTATCCCGGGCCGGAAGGGGAGGAACCGCTGCCGCCGTCGTGCGGGCCCGGCGTGTGCTGCGCAGGGAGGGAAGGGCCGGCCGACTGCGACCCGGGTCCCGAGGCGGGCGCCTGCGAGGGATCGCTGGCGGGCGGCCCATCGGATTGCTGAGTGGGACCCGTCACAGTGATCGCGAGCCGGATGGGCTGCTGGCACTCACGGCTGAGGGCGTCGCTGATCATCGGGGAGAGCCGGCCCTCGAGAACACCCTTCGCGTATTCGTTCGGCACGCCCAGAAGGGCGGTACCCGATACGAGCACGAGCGGCTGGCAGTCACGCAGCCAGCGTTGGTCCTTGGCCTCGACACCCTGACCGTCGGAGAGGAGTTGTTCCAGCACTCGAGGCCACACTGCGGCAAGATCGGCAGGCAGGTCGGCCACGTGGCACGCTTCTCTCACTCGCTGGGTGTGGTGGTTCGGTGAAGCCGGCAGACCCCACGAATGTGTGGTTCTGGGGGCGGTCGGGTGGGATGGGAGTTCAGTCACGGTAGTCAGGCCGACGTGCACCATTCAAGTCGTTGTCCACAGGCTGTGCACGGATGCCGTAGAGCCCTTGGGCACAGCCTTCCGAGGGGGCATCGGCGGTTTGACCGAATGGCGTAGCCGCGCGTACCGTAACGAGGTCGAGTTGTCGACGGCTGCTGCCGCCTGCCTCCGATGGGCAAGATCCATGAAAGTCTTTTCGGATCATGAAGCGGTGCACACTCGGGCGTTGCGAGCTACTCGTGGGCGCACGGTGACAGCCTGTCGACACCACACGCCCACGTTCCGCGGAAGCCGCGGGACACGAAGCATTCCTGGAGCCCCCGAGTGAGCAAGCGCACCTTCCAGCCGAACAACCGCCGCCGCGCGAAGACCCACGGCTTCCGGCTGCGCATGCGGACCCGCGCCGGCCGCGCCATCGTTGCGAACCGTCGCAGCAAGGGCCGCAGCCGCCTGTCGGCTTGATCGGCCTGACCACCGGTCCATGACGTGCTGCCTACCGAGAACCGGCTGAGGCGGCGCGAGGACTTCGCGGCCGCGGTACGCCGAGGACGCCGGGCGGGTCGCCCGCTTCTCGTCGTGCACCTTCGCAGCAACAACGCATCGGACCCGCACGGCGCGGGGGGAGACGTTTCCCCCGCGCGTGCGGGTTTCGTCGTCAGCAAGGCAGTCGGAAACGCGGTCGTGCGTAACCGTGTGAAGCGTCGGTTCCGGCATCTGGTGCGCGGGCGCTTGCCCGAGTTGCGCGCAGGTAGCCTGGTTGTCGTACGGGCGCTTCCGGGCGCAGGCGAGGCCGGCTACGACGAGCTGGCACGCGACCTGGATGCTGCCTGGCAGCGGCTGCTTGGAGGGTCTTCGTCATGAAGTACCCGCTGCTGTGGTTGATCAAGCTTTACCAGTGGACCATCAGTCCGATGCTCGGACCGGTGTGCCGGTACTACCCGTCGTGCTCGCACTATGGCTACACGGCCATCGGGCGGCACGGTGCTGTGAAGGGGACGGCACTGACGGCCTGGCGCATTCTGCGCTGTAATCCGTGGTCGCCCGGTGGCGTCGACCACGTCCCTGCCCGGAAGCATCCGGTTTGGCACCAGCGGCTCCGCCACCGCTGGCAGCAGCACCGGACCCAGTCCAACGCCCAAGGAGCCTGATGAACTTCCTGGACACGATCCTGAGTCCTCTCTATACCGCTGTCTCCTGGATCATTGTCCAGTTCCACTCGCTGTTCAGCCTCATCTTCAACGAGGACAGCGGATGGGCCTGGGGTCTGTCCATCTTCTTCCTGGTGGTCGTGATCCGGATCTGCCTGATCCCGCTCTTCGTGAAGCAGATCAAGTCGACGCGGAACATGCAGGCGCTCCAGCCGAAGATGAAGGCGATCCAGGAGCGCTACAAGAGCGACAAGCAGCGTCAGTCCGAAGAGATGATGAAGCTGTACAAGGAGACGGGCACCAACCCGCTCTCCAGCTGCCTGCCGATCCTGGCGCAGTCTCCGTTCTTCATCGCGCTCTTCCAGGTGCTCAACCACATCGCGAACAACAAGCCTGTGGGTGTGCTCAGCGCGGAGCAGGTCGACAGCGCTCGTAACGCGTCGGTGTTCGGGGCGCCCATCGCCGCGAAGTTCCTGGACAGCGCCGACAAGGTCGCAGAGCTGAGCGCCTCGCTCGTGGACGTCCGCGTCGTCACGGTCATCATGATCGTCATGATGTCGGCGTCGCAGTTCTACACGCAGCGCCAGCTGATGACGAAGAACGTCGACCTGACGGTGAAGACGCCGTTCATGCAGCAGCAGAAGATGCTGATGTACGTCTTCCCGCTCATGTTCGCCGTCTTCGGCATCAACTTCCCCGTGGGTGTGCTCATCTACTGGCTGACCACCAACGTCTGGACGCTCGGCCAGCAGATGTTCGTGATCAAGCGCAACCCGACGCCCGGTTCCCTCGCCTTCAAGGAGCGCCAGGAGAAGCTGCGCGCCGCCGGCAAGCTCGTTGAGGACCCGAAGGAGGTCGAGGCGCGCGAGGCCGTCGAGGCAGCGCGGGCCCGCCGTCAGCAGCCGAAGCGGCAGTCGAAGTCCCAGCGCCAGCAGGCCCGGGGCGCCGACGACTCGGCCGAGACGACCTCGCTGGAGAAGGGCGCTGACGACGACAAGGCCTCGGGCCAGTCCGAGCGGCAGCAGCCGAAGCCCGCTGGTCAGAAGTCGGGCCAGTCCGGCCAGAAGTCGGGACAGAAGTCCGGGCAGAAGAAGTCAGGGCAGCAGCGCAAGGGCGGCCCGCAGCGTCCCAAGCACCCCTCGAAGAAGTAAGCAGAAGGAGCCCCAGCCGTGACGGAGACGACGGACACCACGGAAGAGACTGCCGAGGAGACGGACGCGCTGTCCCACCTGGAGCAGGAGGGCGAGATCGCGGCCGACTATCTCGAGGGGCTTCTCGACATCGCCGATCTCGACGGTGACATCGACATGGACGTCGAGGCCGACCGTGCCGCGGTGTCGATCATCGGTGACGGTTCCGGCCGTGATCTGCAGAAGCTGGTCGGGCGTGACGGAGAGGTTCTGGAGGCGCTCCAGGAGCTGACCCGTCTCGCCGTGCACCGTGAGACCGGTGACCGCAGCAGGCTGATGCTGGACATCGCCGGATTCCGTGCCCGTAAGCGTGAGGAACTGGCCGAGCTGGGGACGAAGGCTGCGCAGGACGTCAAGGGCACCGGGGAGCCGGTGAAGCTGCGTCCGATGACACCGTTCGAGCGCAAGGTCGTTCATGACGCAGTGAAGGCCGCCGGGTTGCGCAGCGAGTCCGAAGGCGAGGAGCCGCAGCGCTGCGTGGTCGTGCTGCCGTGACCGACGGGTCAGTGGGACAGGCGGGCCCGCCTGACGGTGGTTCGGCGAAGTCGAGCGAACTTGCGGAGCTCGCGCCGCCGACCGAAGCGGCCCGGAAGCTCTTCGGTGACCGCCTTCCGGAAGTGGCGCGGTACGCCGAGCTGCTTGCGGACGCGGGCGTACGACGTGGCCTGATCGGGCCGCGAGAGGTCCCGCGCCTGTGGGAGCGGCACCTGCTGAACTGCGCCGTCCTGTCCGAGATCGTCCCCGAAGGCGTGACGGTCTGTGACGTCGGTTCGGGCGCGGGTCTGCCTGGCATCCCGCTGGCGCTGGTGCGTCCCGACCTTGAAATCACCTTGCTGGAGCCGCTGTTGAGGCGGACGACCTTCCTGGAGGAGGTCGTCGAGCTGTTGGGGCTCGACCATGTGTCGGTGGCCCGCGGCCGGGCGGAGGAGATGCTGGGCACGCTGCAGCCCGTCCATGTGGTGACGGCTCGTGCGGTGGCGCCTCTGGATCGTCTGGCCGGCTGGGGTGTGCCGCTGCTGCGTCCCTACGGCGAGATGCTCGCGATCAAGGGGGACACGGCCGAGGAGGAGCTGAAGGGCGCCAGGGACGCGCTGCACAAGCTCGGGGTCGTGGAGACGTCTGTCGTGCAGGTGGGTGCCGGGGTGGTGGACCCGCTCTCGACCGTCGTACGGGCAGAGGTCGGGGAGAGCCCGGGCGGTGTGCGCTTTGCGGCACGTCGCGCGAAGGCGCAGAGGGCACGTTCGGGCCGGGCCGCGCGGGGCGGACGGCGGCACCGCTGAGGGAGTCCCCTGCGGTATGACTGTTCCCTCTGTTGGGGATGTCCGACTACTCCATAAAACCTCTTAAAGCTATGCATTGCGGTGTGTCGTCCGCCTGTGCGGATGCCGAGTGTGCATCGTGTTTCACGTGAAACGCCGCTCCCTTTTGCAAGGAATCATCAGCCGCGGACGCGCCCAGGCAGAGCAGCGCGTCCAGAAACCTGCGCAGAAGCCCCGCTCGAAAGTGGATTCATCCACAACAGAGCGGGGCTCGCTGGTTCATAGGACCGAAAGCATGGCAGGCTCTGTTCAGCAGGAGCCTGATGTCGAGGAGAGTGAACCGTTGCGGTCCGACGCCAATACCGCGGGACCGATGGCCGATCCGGTCCCCGGCCCCCGTTCAGAAACGGTGGATGTTTCACGTGAAACTCCGCCCCCGATGGACGATACGCCGATCGGTCGCGCCGCCCAGCAGGCGGTAGAGGCGATGAACCGTGCCGGTGAGGGCCTTCCCAGGCCCGAGCAGACACGGGTGATGGTCGTCGCCAACCAGAAGGGCGGGGTCGGAAAGACCACCACCACCGTGAACCTGGCCGCCTCCCTGGCCCTGCATGGTGCACGCGTGTTGGTCATCGACCTCGACCCGCAGGGGAACGCCTCCACGGCACTGGGCGTCGACCACCACTCCGAAGTGCCCTCCATCTATGACGTGTTGGTCGAGAGCATGCCTCTGGCCGACGTCGTCAAACCGGTCCCGGACGTGGAAGGGCTCTTCTGTGCACCGGCCACCATCGATCTCGCCGGTGCGGAGATCGAGTTGGTGTCGCTGGTGGCGCGGGAGAGCCGGCTTCAGCGTGCTCTCGCCGCGTACGAGCAACCGCTGGACTATGTGCTGATCGACTGCCCGCCCTCGCTCGGTCTGCTGACCGTCAACGCGTTGGTGGCCGGCGCTGAGGTGCTCATCCCGATCCAGTGCGAGTACTACGCGCTGGAGGGGCTGGGCCAGCTCCTCCGGAACGTCGATCTGGTGAAGGGGCATCTCAACACCAACCTCCATGTGTCGACGATCATCCTCACCATGTACGACGGCCGGACCCGCCTTGCTTCACAGGTGGCCGACGAGGTACGCAGCCACTTCAGTGCCGAGGTGCTGCGGACGAACATCCCCCGCTCGGTCCGCATCTCGGAGGCCCCCAGTTACGGGCAGACGGTGCTGACCTACGATCCTGGTTCGAGCGGCTCGCTGTCCTATCTGGAGGCCGCGCGTGAAATCGCATTGCGTGACCCCAACGTGCAGCAGCGCCACGAGCAGTTGGCTCAGCAACTGCAGGGGCAGAACAGCACCATGTCGGAGGGCACCCAGTGAGTGATCGACGTAGGGGATTGGGCCGGGGACTCGGCGCACTGATCCCGGCAGCACCCACCTCCGGAGAGGAGGCCGCGGCCCCATCGGTGGGCAACAACGGTGCGACCTCTCCGAGTGCCCTGCCCGTGATGTCCCCGGAACGGGGTGTGGCCGCGGCGAAGGTCACGTCACTGCCCGACAGTGAGTCGCGGGATGACGTTCCACGTGAAACGAACGTCCCGTCGGAAGGTGACGCGGGCGCCGACGGGATGACAGGCGAGGCCGAACCAGTCGGTGCTCACTTCGCAGAGGTGCCGCTGGAAGCGATCACCCCCAACCCGCGGCAGCCGCGTGAGGTCTTCGACGAAGACGCGCTCTCGGAGCTGGTCACCTCCATCAAGGAGGTGGGTCTGCTCCAGCCCGTGGTCGTCCGGCAGTTGGGGCCGGAGCGCTACGAGCTCATCATGGGCGAGCGCCGTTGGCGCGCGTGCCGTGAGGCCGGTCTGGAGCGGATTCCCGCAATCGTGCGGGCGACCGACGACGAGAAGCTGCTCCTGGACGCGCTGCTGGAGAACCTCCACCGTGCTCAGCTGAACCCCCTGGAAGAGGCAGCTGCGTATGACCAGTTGCTGAAGGACTTCAACTGCACGCACGACCAGTTGGCCGACCGGATCGGACGTTCGCGCCCGCAGGTCTCCAACACGCTGCGACTGCTGCGGCTCTCGCCGTCGGTGCAGCGGAGGGTTGCGGCCGGGGTGCTCTCCGCCGGTCATGCGAGGGCCTTGCTCTCCGTCGACAACGGCGAGGAGCAGGACCGGCTCGCTCACCGCATCGTGGCCGAAGGGCTCTCGGTGCGTGCGGTCGAAGAGATCGTCACGATGATGAGCTCCTCGCCGAAGAGTGCGGCGAAGTCCAAGGGGCCGCGCGCGGGCAAGCGCGTCTCCCCCGCGCTGGACGAGCTGGCCGGCCGTCTCTCGGATCGCTTCGAGACCCGGGTGAAGGTCGACCTCGGCCAGAAGAAGGGAAAGATCGTCGTCGAGTTCGCCTCGGTCGATGATCTGGAGCGCATCCTCGGTCAGCTGGCGCCCGGTGAAGGGCGAGTGCTGGGGAAGCAGCTGACCGCCGAAGCCGCCGAGTCCGACTCGGACGACACCGAGGACTGAGCCCGACGCGAAAGCCCACAACTTCATCAGGTCGGGGTTGGCCGAGACCGGCCCTGAAAGTGAACAGAGCAAATGTCGCCCCATGGATACGATGGATCCATGGGGCGACAGCTCGTTCCGCTCACGCTGGACAACCTTCCGGATCTGCCAGGGCGTTGCCGCGCCTGCGTGTTCTGGGAACTCGATCCGGTAAGCGGTGAGGCCGCGGCGCGAGCCGGGCGGCCTGAGATGGAGAAGGAAGCGTGGATCTCCGCGGTTCTGCTGGAGTGGGGGTCGTGCGGGCGCATCGTCTACGTGGACGAGAAGCCGGTCGGGTTCGTGCTCTACGCGCCCCCGGCGTACGTGCCGCGCTCCTTCGCCTTTCCGACGAGCCCCGTGTCCCCCGACGCGGTCCAGTTGATGACGGCTTGGCTGAACCCCGCCTACCGCGGCCAGGGGCTGGGGCGCGTCATCGTGCAGGCGGTGGCGAAGGACCTCCTCCGGAGAGGCTTCAAGGCGATCGAGGCGTTCGGGGATGCGCGCTGGACGGAGCCGGCCTGTGTGATCCCGGCGAATCATCTGCTGTCGGTGGGCTTCAAGACCGTACGTCCGCATCCCACCTATCCGCGGATGCGGCTGGAGCTTCGGTCGGCGGTCTCCTGGCGTGAGGACGTCGAGCGGGCGTTGGATCAGTTGCTCGGAGCGGTCCAGAAGGAGCCGGCACTGCGCCCGCTGTGAGGGCGGCCATGGGACCCGGGGCAATCAGAGGACGAGCGGAGAACGAGGCGAAGACAGAGCCGCAGTTTCACGTGAAACAGCGCCTCCCGCGCGTGCCGGTTCCACGTGAAACACAACATCCACGTGATCGGCGCGGTTCCACGTGAAACGGCCCGGCGCGAACGCCGGGCCGTTCCTCATGAGCAGTTCTGACGAACCGCGCGCGATCCACTCAGCCGATGAACTCGGCGAGGTCCTTCTCGATGGCGGCACGCGGCTTGGCACCGACGATGGTTTTGACTACCTCTCCGCCCTTGTAGACGTTCATGGTCGGGATCGACATGATCCCGTACTTCGCTGCGACAGCGGGGTTCTCGTCGATGTTGAGCTTGACGACAGTCAGCTTGTCGCTGTTCTCGTCGGCGATCGCCTCGAGCGACGGGGCGATCTGACGGCACGGACCGCACCAGGCAGCCCAGAAGTCGACGAGGACGGGCTTGTCGCTCTTGAGCACGACCTCATCGAAGTCTGCGTCGGTGGCGGTCACTGTGGCGCCGGCCATGATGGTTCTCCTCTGTTTCTTGTGATGGTGCGGGTGGGCGTAAGTCTGTGAGTGGTCGCGCGGGAGGCGGTTCAGGCCACCGGGCTCTTCGCGGCGGCTTCCTCCGCCTCCGCTGCTTCCTCGGCCTCCGCGGCCATCTCGGGCTCGGAGACCTTGTTGCCGTCGACGAGTGCCGCGAGGTAGCGCTCGGCATCGAGTGCGGCAGAGCATCCGGTGCCCGCCGCGGTGACGGCCTGACGGTAGGTGTGGTCCACGACGTCGCCCGCTGCGAAGACACCGGGGACGTTGGTGCGAGTCGAGGGGGCTTCCACGTTGATGTAGCCCTCCTCGTCCATGGTGAGCACGTCCTTGAACAGCTCGACGCGAGGGTCGTGGCCGATCGCGACGAAGAGCCCGGTCACCGGAAGCTCGGAGGACTCACCGGTCTGGGTGTTGTGCAGCGTCAGCCCGGCCAGCTTCCCGTCCTTCTCGTGGATGGACTCCACCGCGCTGTTCCAGGCGAAGTTGATCTTCGGGTCGGCGAAGGCACGCTCCTGCATCGCCTTGGATGCGCGCAGGGCGTCGCGGCGGTGCACGACGGTGACGGACTTGGCGAAGCGGGACAGGAAGGTCGCCTCTTCCATTGCGGTGTCCCCGCCGCCCACGACGGCGATGTCCTGGTTGCGGAAGAAGAAGCCGTCACAGGTGGCGCAGTAGGAGACGCCACGGCCGGACAGCTCCTCCTCGCGGGGCAGGCCCAGCGAGCGGTAGGCGGAACCGGTGGAGACGATCACCGTCCGGGCGCGGTGGACCGTGCCCGTCGAGTCGGTGACGGTCTTGATGTCACCGGAGAAGTCGACGGCGGTCACATCGTCCGGGATGAGCTCGGCACCGAAGCGCTCGGCCTGGCCGCGCATCTGGTCCATCAGCTCCGGGCCCATGATGCCGTCGGTGAAGCCGGGGTAGTTCTCGACCTCGGTCGTGTTCATCAGGGCACCGCCCGCTGTCACAGACCCCTCGAAGACCAGCGGCTTCAGGGACGCCCGCGCCGTGTAGAGCGCGGCCGTGTAGCCGGAGGGCCCTGAGCCGATGATGATCACGTTACGGACGTCGCTCACGGGAGTCTTCCTTGTCTGCCGACTGCTTTCCGGGTCTGCGAGGTTCTCACCCCACCCAACGGATCCTAGGGGCCAGACATTCCCAGCGGTGCCCCCGCCCGGGGCGGGCAGGGAGCGTGTCAGCGACGCGAGTACGTGTGAGTGGCAAGAACCTTCGCCGGACCGGTGCTGTCGCCGCCGACGCAGGAGCGGTCGACCACGTAGGCATCCACGCGTTGCGGGTCGTCGCGGTGAGGAAGAACGACCAGATAGCTGGTGCCGCCCTTGTAGGGGGCGCTCGCATCGGCGGCGAGGACGCTCTCGGTACGGTCGATGCCCGCACGGATGCATGACGGTACAGCCGTCGCGCTCCCTGCCAGGGGGCTGTTCCCAGGGCTCTCCTTGGTCTTGAAGTCCGGCGTGCGAGCGTCCCTCGGTTTCGTGCCGGAGTCCTGCTTGGCGAGCATGCTCTGGACGTGCTTCTCGAGGGCGCCGTCGGCCGTCGTCTGCTCTCCCTGGTCCCTGTCGGCGGCGGTCGTGGGGGAAGAGGGGGAGTTCAACGACTGCATGACGAGACCGCCGATGCCGAGAGCGACCACGGCGCCGGCACCGGCAAGCACAGCCGAGCGCCAGCGGCGCGAACGCCTGGCGGGCCGATGCCGCCCCGGGCGACTGGGGCCGCCGGGGTGTCCTGCTGGGCGATCGGGCGCCCCGGATCGAGCGGATGCGGTTTCACGTGAAACAGCGGCGGCGGCGTGCCTGCGCTTCGTCGTCTCAGGTTCCGTCTTCGCGTGCCGGTCGCCTTCTCTGGAAGCGGGGCCGGTTTCACGTGAAACAGCGGACGCATTCGAGGACGATGCGTCGAGTACGGCTTCGGCAGCGAGGGCAGCGTCGATGCGGCCCGCGATGTCGGCGGGCATTCGCACCGGGCCCGGCAGGGTGCCGAGGGTGTCGCGGATCTCCGCCAGCGACGTGTGCACGTCGGCGCACAGCTCGCAGTCGGCGAGATGCCTCACGAGCGCATCTGAACGTTCCCGGGTCAGTAGGTCTTCCGTGAGCGCGGAGATCTCTGCGACGTCCGGATGATCGTCGGCGCTGTGCACGTCGGACGTGAAAGGGGTGGATGTCATGGCTGCTCTCCTCCTCCCTTCGCGACTCCGGGTGGATCTGTGATGCCTTCCGAGGGTGGGACGGATGCACCCTGGGTCCGGTTCCTTCCCTTCTCCTGCAGTGACCTATTCCTCTCGTCCCCGTACGGCCGTAGATGCGTGACCAGGGGCAGTAGCCGCGCGCGCCCACGGGCGCAGCGGCTCTTCACGGTGCCGATGGCGACCCCCAGGACTTCAGCGGCCTCCGCGACGGGATAGCCCTGCATGTCCACGAGTACGAGAGCGGCGCGCTGCTCGGCGGGAAGTTGGGAGAGCGCGGCGATGAGCTGCCGGTGGAGATCCTGACGTTCCGCGGGGACGTCTGCGGCCTCGTGCGGCTCCAGGAGATGGTCGAGGCGCTCCGTGTCGTCGGTGAGCGAGGTGCGACGGGAGGAGGCCTTACGAGCCCTGTCGAGGCATGCGTTGACGGTGATCCGGTGCAGCCAGGTCGTCACTGCCGACTGGCCGCGGAAGGTGTGGGCTGCCCGGTAGGCGGAGATGAGCGCGTCCTGGACGGCGTCGGCTGCTTCCTCCCGGTCCCCGAGGGTGCGTACCGCCACGGCCCACAGGCGGTCGCGGTGGCGGCGCACGATCTCACCGAAGGCCTCGGTGTCGCCGTCGACGTGCCGAGCGAGGAGTTCACGGTCGTCGAGGCCGTCCACCCCCCGGTCCTGCGCGGGCACGGGGGGGCGGGCAGGTCTGTCGGCCGTGCCCGGGCCCACTCTCCCGTGTCTGGGGCGGCGGCGTATCTCCTTGCCGCCGCGGTCGTCGCTCACCGTCGGACGCCTCCCGTCATCCTCGCCCGCCGGCCGTGCCGTGCGTCAGTACCGAGGTATCAGCTCAAGACCTGGATCTCTGTGACCCGGCCACGGTAGTTGCCGTCGTCCGAGACCGGGAGCTTCGTTAGCCATACCAGTACGTACTGAGTCCGGATCGGTTTCTTGGCCTTGAGCGTGAGGTGCTGGCCGGTGCCGCTTCCGACCTTGCTGAAGCCGCCGAGCGTAGTGGGCATTCCCGTGGTGCTTCTGGGCGCTGCGAGGAAGCTCGCGGTGGTGGCGCCCATGAAGTCGACCTTGACGGAGCTCACCTGCTGGGGCTTGCCGAGATCGAGGACGATGCCGACGCCCGGCTTGAGGTTCCCGAAGTCGGGGCGGCCGTAGTACTTCTGCGTGAGCCAGTACGTGCCGGGGGCGCCGTCGTGCGCGTCGGGCACATCAGCCGGGTTCTCGCTGCCGTTGCCGCCGGGCGGCGGGTCGAAGTCCTTGGCGCTGACGACCTTCACCGGCTTGCCGGTGGCGCCCGTCTCGCCGGGTCCGTTGGCCTGACCGGTCTTGTCGCTCGCGGTGCTGTCGCCCTTGAGGAGTGTGTCGGCGACCTGCCAGCTGCCCAGCCCCAGCGCCGCGATGAGCAGGGCCGAGACCCCCCACTTGAGGGCCTTGCCCGTACGGCCCGGGAGGGCGGGCGGTGCAGGAGGCTCGCTGCCGGCTCCGGGACCACCGATGCCGGGCGCGGGACGTGCCGGGCTGCCGGGCCCGTACGCGCCCTGCTGGTACGTGGTGCGCTGGTACGGGCGCGGTGTGCCGAAGGCGGGCTCCGGAGGCTTGATCCGCGGCATCGCGGAGACGGCCTTCGCCAGCTCCTCCGGTGTGGCGCAGGGGCGCTCCTGGCTGGAGGCGGTCGCACCGTCGTTGACGAGGGCCCGCATCGCGATCTGTGAGAGCCCGCGGTGGACGCCGGCCCGGACCTGGTCGGGCGGGAGGAGGTTGTCCTTGGCGAGGGAGCCGACGCCGGTGAGGCCGTAGGCGTCCTCCTCGTACGGCCAGCGCTGGGTGAGCGCGGCGTAGAGCAGTGCGCCGATGCCTTCGGTGTCGCTCCGCTGAGGGGTGTCGCTGCTGATGCCACGGAGAGCGGCGCTGACGGCCAGGCCGCGGACGCGGTACTGCCCGGAGCCCGTACGCAGCACCGTGCCCGGCGTCAGACGCAGATGGGCCAGGCCCTCACGGTGAGCGGCCGCCAGGGCCTGGGAGAGCTGGCTGACGAGCTGGTAGGCGTCGTGCGGCTCCAGCGGGCCGGCGGCCAGGATGTTGCTGAGGGGCGTGGCGTCGGGAAGCCACTCGTGGACGATGTAGACGACGTCGTGGTCCTCGACGGCATCGAGGACCTGGACGAAGCGCGGGTCCCCGAGAAGGGCCGAGGAGCGGGCAGCGGACAGCACCGCGCGGGCTCGCGGATGGCCTGTCGGAAGGAGGTGGACGCCGACGGCGCGGCGCAGTTTCTCGTCCACGGCACGCCAACTGCTGAATCCGTCCAAACGGGTGACGCACTCCTCCAGGCGGTACCGCCTGGCGAGCTTGTGACCGCTGTGCAGCTCCGGCGGTGCGGGTGTCGTGGAGGTGGCTTCGACATCCTCGTCGGAGGCGGCACCGCCTGCGGTGGTGGGGGCGTGCGCCGGGACGCTGCGCGAGGTGTCGCCCTCAGGACCTGTCGCCTCCGTGGAGGCGTCGGCCTGGCCGAGACTCACGGTGCTGTCGTTGTCGCCCGCCTGGCTGCCGCCGGCGTCTCCGGCGTCGGTTCTCGTCTCTTCCGGGGGTCGGCTGCTGCTGGATCCGTCCTTGGCGCTGTCGGCGTTGGCCTTGTCCGCCCGGGCGGTGAGGGCTTCGTCCTCACCGCTGTTCTCAGCCACGCCGACGGAAGCTGTACTCCGTTCCGCCACCGTCGTTCCTGCCTCCCCAACTCATTGCAGCCACTCTGTGAAACAGCTCGACAATTGTGCCCACAGTCCGCCGCTATGCACGACACGCGGTGGCCGCAGATGGTTGTACCGTCAGCGCCCGAGTCGGGCGCGCACCATTCCGACCATGGCGGTCATCTCCTCGATCCGCATCCTCTTCGCAGCTAGGACGAAGACGGCGCCCAATACGATCCCTCCTGCTGCCAGCGCTGCCAGAGAGCCGACCGTTCCGCTGCCCAGGCCCCGCGTGATGCCGTACACGACGGCGCCGGCAGCCACGGTGGCGGGCACCGCGGCGCCCGCCAGCCGGATGTAGGTGCGCAGCACGCGCGAGGTGTCGAGGTCGCCGCCGAGCCGGAGACGCAGGCGGCGCCAGGCGATTCCCACTCCGACGACATAGGCGAGCCCGTAGGAGGCAGCCATGCCGACCACGGCCCAACGGGCGGGGAGCAGCAGGAAGCAAGCGGCGGAGGCTGCGGCGTTGGCGGCGGCGACGATGACGGTGTTGAAGAACGGCGTGCGCGTGTCCTCGTACGCGTAGAAGGCGCGCAGCACCACGTACTGGACCGAGAACGGGATGAGGCCGACGCCGAAGGCCATGAGGGCGAAGCCCATCGACCGTGCCGCGCCCGTACCCGAGCCGCCGTAGATCAGGGTGCACATCGGAACGCCGAGTGCGAGGAAGCCGAAGGCGATGGGAACGATGGCGACGGCGGAGTTGCGCAGACCCTGTGAGATGTCGTCGCGGACCGCTCCTGAGTCGCCGTCGCTGGCCGCCCGGGAGAGGCGCGGCAGCAGGGCCGCCATCACCGAGACGGTGATGATGGCCTGCGGCATGTTCCAGATCAGCTGTGCCTGGGAGTAGGCGGTGAAGCCGGTGCCGGAGAAGCCCTGCCCGTCGGCGGTCTCACCGGCCCAGGTCGAGAGCTGGGAGACGACGAGGACGCCCGCCTGGTTCGCGAGGACGAAGAAGACCGTCCACTTGGCGAGCTTCGCCGCCTTGCCCAGGCCGTGGCCGCGCCAGTCGAAGCGGGGCCGCATGCGGAAGCCGGAGGCCCGCAGGTACGGGATCATCGCCAGCGCCTGGACGACGAGCCCCAGCAGCGTGCCGATGCCCAGCAGGCGGACGGCTTCGGGGGAGATGCTGCCGACGGTCAGGTCGGACTCGTCCGCGGTGCCGTAGATCCAGAGGAAGGCGCCGACGGTGGCCATGATGACGATGTTGTTGAGGACCGGGGTCCACATCATCGCGCCGAAACGGCCGCGGGCGTTGAGGATCTGACCCATCACCACATGGATGCCCATGAAGAAGATGGACGGCAGGCAGTAACGGACGAAGGTGACCGCCACCTCGTTCGCGGCGGGGTTCTCTGCGAGTTTCACGGACATCATCCGCACCAGCAGGGGAGCTGCGAGCACTGCCAGGACGGTGAACGTACCGAGGATGACGGTCACGAGAGTCAGCAGCCGGTTCGCGTACGCCTCGCCGCCGTCTCCGTCCTCCTTCATGGCCCGGACGAGCTGCGGCACGAATACGGAGTTGAGGCCGCCGCCCACGGTCAGGACGTACAGCATCGTCGGCAGCGTGATGGCCAGTTGGTAGGTGTCGCCGAGCACGGCGGCGCCGAGGGCGGCGACGATCAGTGCCGAGCGGATGAATCCGGTGAGCCGGGAGACCATCGTGCCGGCGGCCATGATGGCGCTGGAGCGGAGCAGCCCGCCGGACTTGCCGCCGCCGGAAGAGGACGGGGGCTCCTGGGCGGGCGGAACCGGGGGCTGGGGGGC